>QGUZ01000421.1 GCA_003242605.1 Actinomycetota bacterium | reverse complement strand
CCCCCCGTCTCCCCCGGTTCTTCCCGGGGTTGCTCCCCCGTGCCCCCCACCGTCTCCCCCCGGTGTCCCGCCGGGGGGCCGGCCCCGGTTGCGGCCGCGGCGTCCGCGAGGGGCGCGGCAAGCTCGGCGACGCCGTCCTCCGCGACCGCCGTGCCGTCGGCGGCCTCGAGGTCGTCGGCCAGGACGTCGAGCTCGGCCTCGGCCGGCGTCCAGCGCTCGTCCCGGGCGGCGCGCTCGGTGCGGGCCTTGGCCTTGCCCCGGGCACCGCCCGCGCTCGCGGCGTGGCCGGCGAGCACGGCGGCGCCGCCAGCCGCGGCGCCCTTCGCGCCGGCCTTCCCGCCGGTCCGGGCGCCGGTCCGCTTGGTCGTGGCGGACTTCGCCCCCGTGGTGCGGCGGGCGGTGGTCCTGGTCCTGCTGGTCGTGGTGGTCTTGGCGGTCATCTCTGGCGCCTCCGCGCCGGTGTTCTCGGTCTCGGTGGCGAGGCGGACGCCCGCCTCGGCGAGTTCGCGTAGTATGGAGCGACCCTGGGCGGGATCGATGCCGGCCCGGGTGAACGCGTCACGCAGCTCCGACAGCGAAAGGTGACCCTGGGCTCGCCCGCGATCGAGGAGTTCGCCGAGGGTCGTCGGGCCGGTCGCGCGCCCGGTCGAGGTCGCCGCGGCAGATCGGGGCATGAGGACACCTCCTCCGGGTCACGGAGCCGTCGTGGGTGGGTGATCGGGTGGGGTGGCTGGGCGGGCTGAGTGGTGCGGCACCAGTGTTAATAACGCCCATCGGCGCAGATTGTTCCCGCCTGCGCCGATAGAGGGGTTAGTGTCATTTGTCGCATTGATCGGCCGGAATGATCGTCCGGCCCGCCGCCCATGCCCGCGGACGGCCCGCACCCGGAGGCGTCCAGGCAGGGGAGAGGCGCCGGACGGGCACGGCCGCCACCCGCGGCCCGTCGGGCGCCCTGCGCTCTCGCCGGCGACGGCCCGGCGACCCGCCGCCGAGCCGTACCGCCGGCGTCGTCCGATCCCCCGGCTACTGGCCGGGCTCGACGGCGACCACCGGCATGCGGTGCGGCCGGGCCTCGCGGATGCGCTCGTCGGTCCAGTACTTCAGCACGGTCTCCGGGTCGGTGGTGAGCCGGCGGGTCACCACGATGTCGTTCGCCGCGGCCGAGGAACCGGCCTCGCGGCGCTCCCGCCTGGCCGTGCCGCCCGGCACGGTGAGCGGGGCCGGCGCGGCGGAGGACGGCTCGACCGGTGTGCTGTCCCGCCCGGTCTCGGCCTGCCGTTCCACCTGGTCGATGCGCGCGGCGGAGGCCGCGACCGCGATCGACGCGCCTCCGGCGAGGATGAGGCCGGTGAGGCCGGCGGAGATCCACATCCTGCTGGTCGGTTTCATCGGCGCGTCCTCCCTGTGCGTCTGATCCCTGTGACGTGGCGGCACGTGGTCCGGTTCCCCGCCGCCCGGTCGGAGCGTCCCGCCTCGCGGCGCGCGCTCGGCCCGTGCTCTCGCCGTGGGTGGTGCGGCCGGGCGGCGCGCCGCGCCGATATCATGCCCGCTTCCCGGTAAAGAGAGGCTCAGCGTTCGGCCTGGTCCCTAAGGGATGCATCGGCCGGGTTCCCCTGGGCCGGCCCGCCGGCCGGCTCGGGTACGGCGCCGCGGCGCAGCGCCGCGAGGTCGGGCTTGCCGTTGGGGAGCTGGGGGAGGGCGGGGACCAGCTCCAGGGCGCGCGGGGCGGCGTACCCGGGCAGCCGCTGTTTGCAGTACGCGCGGATCTCCGCCAGGTCCGGGGGAGCGGCCGGGTCGGCGGGCACCACCACGGCGACCACCCGCTCGCCCCACTCGGGGTCGGGCCGGCCCACCACGGCGACGTCGGCGATCGCCGGGTGCTCGGCGAGCACGCCGGCGAGCGCCCCGGCCACCACCTTCTGGCCGCCGGTGATGATGACGTCGTCGGCGCGGCCGAGCACGCGCAGCCGCCCGCCGTCGAGCTCGCCGATGTCGGAGGTGACGAACCAGCCGTCCTCGAGGCTGCGGGCGGTCAGGTCGGGGCGCAGCCGGTAGCCGGAGAACAGCACCGGCCCGCGGATGCGGATCCGCCCGTCGTCCCCCACCTTCAGATCTACTTTGTAAAGGGGGTGGCCGTCGTACACGCATCCGCCGCACGTCTCGCTCATGCCGTACGTGGTCACCACGCGGGAGCCCGGCGACGCGGACTCGGCGAACTCGGCGAGGAGCCGGGCGGGCGCGGCCGCGCCGCCGAGCAGGAGGGTGCGGAACGGCGGCAGGCCGCCGCGGCCGGCGGCGTCGAGCAGGCGGCGCAGCTGGGTCGGGACGAGGGACAGGTGGGCGATCCCGCCGTCGGCGAGCGTGGCGAGCACGTCGCCGGCCGAGAACCGGGGGTGGATCACCGGCTCGGTGCCGCTCTCCAGCGACCGCACCAGCACCTGCATGCCGGAGATGTGCGACGGCGGCACGCAGCACAGCCACCGGTCGCCGGGGCGGGCGCCGATCCGGCGCAGCGACGCCCTCGCCGAGGCGCGCAGCGCCGCCGCGGTGAGCTCCACGCCCTTGGGACGGCCGGTCGACCCGGAGGTGGCGATGATCACCGCGATCTCCTCGGCCACCCCCACCCCGTCCGGGCAGGGCCGCACCCCCTCCGGGGTGACCAGATGGGTGGGGCGCAGCGTCTCGAGGGCGGCGCGCAGCGCGGGGGCCGGCAGGTCGGGGGAGAGCGGCAGTACGGCCGGGCCCTCGCCGCTCAGCGCCCGCCGGACCGCCTCGAACAGCTCCACCCCCGCGGGGAGCAGGAGGGCGTGCACGGGACGGGTCGACACGGTCGTAAGGTTAGTGCCAGCGCGCGCGGCGATGAGCACGCGAAACGGCGCGCGCCGGGCGCCGTCCCGGGCCGAGCCGCGCGCAACGGGAGCGCAGGGCCGATCGGCGAAGGAGGGTCACGTGGGCGAGGGGACGACCAGCGTGGGCCGGACATCTCCCTGTCCGCCGGGCGCCCGCCGGGCGGCCCGCGGGGGCGGGGAGGGCGGGTGAACCCGGCCACCGCGCTCGCCACCGTCCTCCTCGACGAGCTCGCCCGGTGCGGGCTGACCGACGTGGTGCTCGCCCCCGGGTCCCGGTCGGCGCCGCTCGCGCTCGCCGCCCACCAGGATGCGCGGCTGCGCATGCACGTGCGCATCGACGAGCGGTCGGCGGGCTTCCTCGCCCTCGGCATCGCCCGGCGCTCCGGCCGGCCCGTCGCGGTGATCTGCACCTCGGGGACGGCGGCGGCGAACCTGCACCCGGCGGTGATCGAGGCGCACCAGAGCGGCGTGCCGCTGCTGCTGCTCACCGCGGACCGGCCGCCGGAGCTGCGCGACACCGGCGCCAACCAGACGATCGACCAGATCAAGCTGTACGGCTCGGCGGTGCGCTGGTTCGCCGAGGTGGGGGTGCCCGAGGAGCGCCCCGGCCAGGTGGCGTACTGGCGGTCGCTCGCCGCCCGCGCCTACCAGCGGTCGCTCGGGCCGGCCGACCCGGGACCGGTCCACCTCAACCTCGCCTTCCGCGAGCCGCTCATCCCGGACGGGGACACGAGCTGGTGCGAGTCCCTCGAGGGCGACGCGACCGGGCCGTGGGTGCGGGTGCGCAACTCCCCGCCGTCGGCCGCGCTGCACGTCCCGGCGACCCCGCGCGGGGTGCTCGTGGTCGGCGCCGGCGCGGTGAACGTGCGCCGGTACGTGGCCGCGGCGGGCATGGCGGGGTGGGCGGTGCTGTCCGCAGCGGCCGGCGGGGG
>QGUZ01000589.1 GCA_003242605.1 Actinomycetota bacterium | reverse complement strand
CGCTTCGCCGCCCGCTGGTCCGCCCCCGGGAAAGCGGTCTGGTTCGCCACCCCGCTCCCCCCCCCCCCCTCCCACCCACCCCCGGCCTGCACCCCGCTCCAGGCCGCCCGCGCCCTCCGCGCAAAGCTCGCCGCCCGCGGCATCCCCGCCACCCTGCACCCCGGCTGGAACCACTCCACCCTCTCCATCGCCGCCGCGCTGACCGTCCACTGCCACGACGACACCTTCACCTGGACGACGAACGGCACCCCTGCCCGCTACGCCTTCTCCGACCTCACCGAGGCAGCCGAACAACTCGTCCGCATCCATGAGGAGACAACGAGTCTCGCGCATCAACCCGCAACTGAGGCTTGCGATCGTCCAGCCAAGACCTCTGGCACCGAAAGGGCGGATTCTCACTCGTCCTTCGGCTATTAGCCCCGGCCTCCAATGTGATGGTGAAAAATTTTCAGCGTTCAGGAGTCTGAGGCCTGCTACTCAGCTTCAAAGCGTCCACCTAATCCTAGCCATCTAGGAGGACGGTCCTTCGATTTCGGTACCACGCCGCCCCTTTCTCCTGATCAGCCTATGAAGGCCATCAAAGATTAGCTGCCCTCTAGCTACACAAAAGTGGCATGCCGAAGACGCATGGCCTCAAGATGACCACACGTCTCCGGCCGCCATCCATGAGAACCACTTAACCTGCAAACGTTCCACACTCCGTCTCGTCAGGAGACCGAGAGCTTTGTACCCTGATGTAATGGGTGTGCGGATCGTCCACAGCTATAGTCGAAACTGTGCGCCAGCCGATCCCGCCGCATCGGAAAGATCACCAAGCGAAGAGCCGACGACAGTCGGCAGGGTCAGCCTGTCCCTCGTTCGCCCAGCAGGCGTTCCGACGCATGTTCTCAACAGCAGTAAAACCTCCGACCGCTCATCCCTGCGTTCGCGTCACCGGAATCCCCTGTCACGTTGAGGGTGATCACTATAGCGAGCGGCACCAGGATGGCTATGAGGGTCAGCGCGAGGAGACGGCGCATTGAGTCACTCCCGTCACTTTGGTTTCTCCGCATAGCATTTTAGGGGTAGGCGTGACTAGTCAGGAGATGATTAGCAAAAGAATCAAGGAGATTCGTTGCCAGCGCGGGCTCTCGCAGGCTCAGCTCGCACATCCTGAGCTGTCTGACAGCTACATTTCACTCATCGAGAGCGGCCGACGCATGCCGACACCGGCCGTGCTGGAACTGATCGCGACGAAACTTGGCTGCTCTGTCAGCTATCTCGTCAACGGTGTCACCGCCGAGGAGATGGAAGACCTGGAACTCAACCTGCGCTACGCGCGCTTGGCACTGGAAAACGGTGAGACCGAAGAGGCGAGGAGACGGTTCGCCCAGCTGCTCGAAGAACCGAATCTCGAGCGGCTACCATCCCTTCGCCAGGAGGCCGAGTACGGTCTGGCTTTGGCCGTCGAGGCCTGCGGTGATCTAGAGGAAGCGATTCCGATTTTGATTCGCCTTCGCGACTCGCTGGATCAAGGGACTCCTCGCGAGCAGCGTGTCGCCATCACGATGGCCCTGACGAGGTGCTACCGAGACACCGGTCAGACCACGGCCGCCATCCAAGTCGCGGAGACTGAGATAGCCGCGATGCTCGAATCAGGATGGTCGGACGAGCTGATCGAATTGGGCTCGACTCTGCTCTCGTGCTACATGGAGCGAGGCGATCTTCTGCGTGCCCACCAGTACTCCGCCGAACTTCTCGCTGCCGCCGAAGAACTCGGCACACCTCGCGCCATCGTCGCCGCCAGTTGGAATGCAGCCGAGATCGCTGACATGCTGGGGAATGGCGACGAAGCCGTGTCCCTCGCACAGCGCGCTTTGGCCGTGCAAGCGGAGAACGGCGAGCCGAGAAATCTTGCCCGGCTTCGGGCCTCCTACGCGGGCATCAAGCTCCGCAATCGCCCGGACGAGTCGGCCGAGTCTCTCAACATGCTCCTGCACGCCGAACGGGAACTCCGTGAGTCGGCCGCGAGCCCTCTTGATCACGCCCTATGCCTGCAACACCTGGCGATGGCCGAACTCAATCTCGGGCACGTAGAGCAGGCGATCGAATACGCCACTCGGAGCTTGGGGCTGCTGGACGACTCCGCCCCGGAGGTGTGCGCCGACACCAGAGCGATACTCGGACAGGCTTATCTTGCGCTTGGCCGCACGGCGGACGCGATTAGGGAGGCCAACCTGGCCATCGAGTTGCTGGAGGACGTGCCACCTTCACGCTTGACAGCGGAGACCTGGCTAACCACGGCAACGGTCCTCGAGAACGCAGGCGACCAGGAAGGTAGTACCTTTGCATACCACCGGGCCATGGAGTGCAGCGGGCTCTAGTCGCCGTTATCGCCATGGCGAACGGGCTGCCCGTGCCCAGCGGTCGCGGTCACAGATGTCGTCTGCTGTCAAGTGAGAGCTGTCTTCCGAGGATTCAGTGTCCGGCCAGAGCGCGGTGAGCAGGCGGATCAAGGAGCTCCGCCTGAGGCTAGGGCTTTCGCAGGCACAGGTCGCACGCCCCGAATTCACCGACAGTTACCTTTCGCTGATCGAAAGCGGACAGCGGGCGCCGACGCCAAGGGTGTTGGAGGTCATCGCCCGCAAGCTGAACTGTTCGGTCGAATATCTCCTCCACGGCGTCGAGTCCGAGGAGATCAGAAGACTTGAACACGACCTGCAGGCAGCGCGGGCGGCGCTGGAATCCGGCAACAAAGAGGAGGCTCGGTCCCTCTATCAAAGACTGGTCGCCGAGCCTGAGATATCCCGCCTACCGGATCACCTGTATTCGGCGAAGTACGGCTTGGCGCTGACCGTCGAGGCATGCGGCGACCTCGACGAGGCGATTCGCATGCTCGTCGAGCTCCGCACCCATCATCGCGATTCGCTGAACGACGAGCTTCGCATCGGCAGCGCTCTGGCATTGACCAGGTGTTACCGCGATCGGGGCGACTTCGAGCTCGCCGCTCAGACCGCGGAGAACGAGATCGCCGCGATGATCGAGAAGGGATGGACCGACCATCTCATCGAGTTGGGCGCCACGCTGATGTCCGTGTACTACGAGCGTGGCGACCTGTTGCGGGCCGAACAATACGCGACCCAATTGATCGCCGCCGCGGAGAAGCTCGGAACACCCCGCGCCATTGTCGCCACCAATTGGAATGCGGCCATCGTGGCCGAGATGCTGGGCAAGAAAGAGGAGGCGCTGGAGCGGATCGAGCGCGCCTGGAAAATTCAGGCGGTGATCGGCGATCCGCGCAACCGCGCACGGCTCCATCTCGCATATCTCGACCTGCGACTCCGTATTCGCCCTCAGGAAGCCGCCGAGTGCCGCGAGGAGTTGCTGTCCGAGACGGAACACGAACTCCGGAACTCCGCGGCTAGCACTCTCGATCTCGCGTTCTGCTACTACCTCCTGTGCCGGGCGGAGATCGAGCTCGGCCAGACGGAATCGGCCATCCGCTATGGGCGGAAAGCGATCGATCTGCTCGGCGATACGTACAGCGGGATATACGCGGACTGCCATGTCGTCCTGGCCAAGGCGTACCAGATGTCGGGTCGCGACGATGATGCCGTCGGCGCGCTGAACACCGCCGCCGAGGCCCTGGCGAACGAGGAGAAGAATCGCATGACCGCCGAGGTGTGGCTCATGGCCGCGGAGGTCTGGCAGGCGCTCGGCGATCAGGAGAAGAGCAGGGAGGCCTTCCAACGGGCGATGGAGTTCAGCGGCGTCTAGTCACCCGGCGCCGCCGGTGTCTCCC
>QGUZ01000095.1 GCA_003242605.1 Actinomycetota bacterium | reverse complement strand
GGCTGAGCGGAGGCGGCCCGCGCCGCGGCCGGGCCCGCCGCGCGGAACGCGGACGGCGCGGCGGGACCGCCCGCGCCTCCGGCCCCCGGATCGGCCAGATCGTGATCTTCCAGAGGTCATCAAGCCCGTCTCGATCCCGGTGCGCCGGTGCGGGACGTACCTCAGGTCCCCCTGGCGCCAAGCTCGCGGCTCGATCAGGGGCTCGGACGTCGACGGCCGATCCCGCCGGACCACAGCCCGGATCGGTTGGCCGGCTCCGCACCGGTCCGGGCCCTGCCCGTCCGTACGGCGAGGCCCCGCCGACCGGCCGCCGCGCGGCGCGGGGCCGCGATCCCGGGCCGCCGCGGCTAGGGGCGCACGGCCCGCGCGTACCAGCGGCCGTCGACCCGGTCGAGCCGCAGCGGACGGCCGAAGCACTCGGTGAGGTTCCGGGAGGTGAGCACCTGGTCCACCGGGCCCGCGGCGAGCACCCGGGAGTCCCGCAGCAGCAGTGCGTGGGTGGTGCTCGCCGGGACCTCCTCCAGGTGGTGGGTGACCAGGACGGTCGGCAGCTCCGGCCGGCTCGCCGCCAGGTCCTCCAGCGCGTCGATCAGATCCTCCCGGGCGGGCAGGTCGAGGCCCGCGAACGGCTCGTCGAGCAGCAGGATCTCAGGGTCGCCCATGAGCGCGCGGGCGAGCCGGATCCGCGCCCGCTCCCCCTGGGAGCACACCTGGAACCGGCGGTCGGCGAGGTCCTTCAGCCCGACCTCGGCGAGCAGCCGCCGCGCCCGGTCGTACTCGGCCTCGCCGTACCGGTCCCACAGCGGGGCGCTCGTGCCGGTGTGCCCGGTGAGCACCACGGTGAGCGCGGTCGCGCCCTCCTCCTCCAGCAGCGCCTCGTCCACCAGCCGCCGGCTCGCGGCCACGAGCCCGATGCGGCGGCGCAGCTCGCGCACGTCCACCCGGCCGAGCCGGTGGCCGAGCACGGTCGCGGTGCCCGAGGTGGGATGCCGTACCGCCGCCGCGACCGACAGCATCGTCGTCTTCCCCGCCCCGTTGGGGCCGAGCACGACCCAGTGCTCGCCGTACTCCACCCGCCAGCTCACCCGGTCGATGAGCGTCCGGCCGGTCACCCGGATGGTCACGTCGTCGAGGTGCAGCGCCGCGTTCACCCGACCAAGCATGCCGGACGCGCGCGGCACGATGATCACCGGCCCCCGGACACCGGGCCGTGCGCTCAGCCGAGCAGGTCGTCGATCTGGCCCGCGGACTGGGTGATGCCCTCCTCCATGCCCATGGCGAGCATCTGCTCCATGGCCGCGGCGTCGTCGAACCGGCAGACGATGGTCATGCGGGTGCCGGTCTCCTGCGGCTCGAGCGTGACGACGCCGTGGATGACCGTGCCCTCGAGCTGCGGCTCGCCGCTCTCGTCGGCGAAGCCGTCGTCGAACTCCAGCCGGCGCGGCGGCTCGATCGCGGTGATCCGCCACCACCCGCGCGAGCGCTCCCCGCCGGGGCCGGTCATGTAGTAGGCGCAGCGGCCGCCGACCACGAACTCGTGCCGCTCGAACGTGGCCGGCCATCCGGGCGGGCCCCACCACCGCTCGAGCAGGCGCGGGTCCTCCCACACCTGCCACACCCGCTCGACCGGGGCGGCGAACTCGGCGACGACCGTCAGGGTCAGCGCCTCGGCGTCCTTGTACGACTTCACCACGGGCATGGTGATCCCCTTCTCACTCCTCGGCCAGCAGCCGGTCGATGCCGTCGACGCGCTGACGCCAGATGCGCTCGTACGCCTCCAGCAGCTCGATCGCCCGGCGCAGGGTGGCCGGCCGCGCCTGCACGACCTGTTCCCGCCCGCGCCGTTCCTTGTGCACGAGCCCCGCCCGGTGCAGCACCGCCACGTGCTTCTGCACCGCCGCGAAGCTCATCGGGTAGTGCTGCGCGAGCGCCGACACCGAGAGCCCTTCCCGGGCCACCCGGGCGATGATGTCCCGCCGGGTGGCGTCGGCGAGGGCGTGGAAGATGCGGTCGGCGTCCGCGTCGCTCAGCTCACGTACAACCATTTGGTTGTACGTTACGCCCGCGGACGCGGCCACCGCAAGCACATATCACTGCAGAGAGGGTAAAAGGCTCGCCGCGGCGCACGGCCGCCCGGCGCGAGGCGCGGATCGCGAGGGATAGATCATGAGGATCAGATACGGCCCCTGCGGCGCTCGGCGACGAGCAGCCACACCAGGTAGCCGCCGCCGATCACGCCGGTGATCACGCCGACCGGAAGCTGGCGCTCGCCGAACATGCGCTGCGCCGCCAGGTCGGCGGCGACGAGAAGCGCGGCGCCCACGCACATCGAGGCGAGCAGGTTCGGCCCCGGCGCCCGGGTGAGCCGCCGGGCGAGCTGCGGCGCGGTGAGCGCGACGAAGTTGACCGGCCCCACGGCCGCCGCGGCGAACGAGGTGAGCAGCACGGCAGCGCCGAGCAGCAGCATGCGCAGCCGCTCCACCCGCACCCCGAGGCCGCTGGCGAGGTCGTCGCCCATCTCGGTCACGTGCAGCGCGCGCCCGGAGCCGGGCAGCACGAGCGCGGCGAGCACGCCCACCCCGGCGAGCAGCGGCAGCGCCTGCTCCCAGCCGCGGCCGTCGAGGCTGCCGGTGAGCCAGAGCAGGGCGCGGGCCGCCTCCATCAGCTCGGCCCGGGTGAGCAGGAAGCCGTTCACGCCGGTGAGGATCGCGGTGGCGCCGATGCCGACGAGCACGAGCCGGAACCCGTGCACGCCCCGCTTCCAGGCGAGCAGGTAGATCGCGGCCCCGGTGAGCAGGCCGCCGGCGAGCGCCCCGGCCGACAGCGCCAGCGTGCCGCCGCCGGCGACCACGACCACGAGCGCCCCGGCCGTCGCCCCCTGGGTGATGCCGAGCACGTCGGGGCTGCCGAGCGGGTTGCGCACCAGCGACTGGAACAGGGCCCCGGCGAGCGCCAGGGCGGCGCCGACGAGCAGGGCGCAGATCGCGCGCGGCAGCCGCAGCTCGACGACGATGAACCGCTCGGCGGGCGTGCCGCCGCCGGTGAGGGCGGCCACGACCTGGGCGGGGGTCATCGGGAACTCGCCCCCGCCGATCGCGACCACGGTGAGCGCGAGCGCGAGCAGCGCGCTGCCGAGCCCGACGACGAGCGCCCGCGGCCGCACGACCACGCCGCGGGCTCCCAACCATACGACGCTGATGGCGCTACCTGCCTTTCTCATCGGCTCTCATCGGGCGGCCGTCCGCCGGACCGGGGACCGGCCCGGTCACACCCGGGCCATCCTGGCCCGCCGTACCAGATAGAGGAAGAACGGCCCGCCCAGCACCGCGGTCACGATCCCCACCTGGAGCTCGCCCGGCCGGGCGAGCACGCGGCCGAGCACGTCGGCCACGAGCAGCAGCACCGGCGCGAGCAGCGCGCAGTACGGCAGCAGCCAGCGCATGTCCGGCCCGGTGAACGGCCGGACCAGGTGCGGCATCATGAGCCCCACGAACACGATCGGCCCGCAGGCCGCGGTGGCCGCGCCGCACAGCAGCGTCACCGCCACGATCGCCGCGGTCCGGATGCGCGCGGGCCGGGCCCCGAGCGCCTGGGCGGAGTCCTCGCCGAGCGCGAGCGCGTTGAGCGGCGGCGCGAGCAGCAGCGCGACGACCACGCCCGCGGCGATGAACGGCAGCACCCGCAGCACCGTGGTGTGCTGGGCGTCGGCGAGCGAGCCCACCGTCCAGAACCGCATCCTCTCCAGCGACCCGCTGTCGAGCAGCATCGCCGCGCTCACGTACGAGTACAGCGTGGCGTTGAGCGCGGCCCCGGCGAGCGCGAGCCGGGCCGGGGTGGCCGACCGCCCGCCGCCCACGGCGTACGCCAGGGCGGAGACCACCGCCGCGCCGATGAGCGCGAACCACACGTAGCCGGCGAAGCTCGTCACGCCGAACACCAGGGTGCCGGTGGCCACCGCGGCCGAGGCGCCCGCGTTGATGCCGAGCAGCCCGGGGTCGGCGAGCGGGTTGCGGGTGACCGCCTGCATCACCGCGCCCGCGAGCCCGAGCGCGACGCCCGCGAGCAGCCCGAGCAGGGTGCGCGGCAGCCGCATCTCGTGGACGATCGAGTACGTCGCGGCGCCCTCGTCGACGAGCCCCGCCCACACCTCGCCGGGCGAGAGCGGCTTCGCCCCGACCCCGATGCTCAGCACCAGCACGGCGACGAGCACGGCCGCCGCGCCGAGCAGCCCGGCCGACCGCAGCACGGCCTTCCTCGCCCGCGCCGGCCGCCGGTCGGTCCGGGCGGCCGCCGCAGCGGCGGAGGAGGTGAGGGTGGACACGCGCGCCTCCCCAGGTGCAATCGGGGCCTATGGGACAGGGACCCCAGATGGTGATCCGCAATAAGGTTAGGCTAGCCTAAAGCGCGCCACTTTATTAGGTATGCCTTACCAGAGAGGGTCACTCCCATGGCGCTTGCCCGACGACTGTCCCGGCGTAGCGTGCTGGCCGCGGGCGGTGTGGCCGCCCTCGGCCTGGTTCTGGCGGCCTGTGGCGCGGGCGACTCGAGCGGCACGACGGCCGCGTCGAACGCGGGGAGCGCCTCGTCCGGGCCGTGGACCTTCACCGACGACCGCAACGTGACGGTCAAGCTCGACGCCGCCCCCACCCGGCTGGTCGCCTTCACCGGCGCGGCGGGCGCCCTCGCCGACTACGGCCTCGGCGACAAGATCGTCGGCGTGTTCGGCGAGACCAAGCGCAAGGACGGCTCGCCGGAGCCGCAGGCGGGCGAGCTCGACGTGAACAAGGTGACGATCCTCGGCAACGCCTGGGGCGAGTTCGACATCGAGAAGTACGCGAACCTGCGTCCGGACCTGCTCATCACCCACGAGTTCGAGCCCGGGTCGCTGTGGTACGTCCCGGACGAGAGCAAGGACAAGATCACCCAGCTCGCCCAGAGCGTGGCGATCAAGACCGGCAAGATCTCCCTGATCCGGCCGATCGAGCGGTACGCCGAGCTCGCCAAGGCCCTCGGCGCGGACATGAACTCCCCCAAGGTCACCGAGGCGAAGGCCCGGTTCGACGCCGCGGTCGAGCGGCTGCGCAAGGCCGCCGCCGACCACCCGGACATCAAGGTCCTCGCGACGTCGGCGAGCCCGGACCTGTTCTACGTCTCCTCCCCCAAGACGACGAGTGACCTGATGTTCTTCGCCGAGCTCGGCGTGAACATCGTCGAGCCGGAGAAGGTCGACGAGGGCGGCTACTTCGAGAGCCTGAGCTGGGAGAACGCCGACAAGTACGCGGCCGACGTGATCATGCTGGACAACCGCACGTTCACGCTCCAGCCCGACGACCTCAAGGACAAGCCGACCTGGACCAAGCTTCCCGCGGTTAAGGCGGGCCAGGTCATCCCGTGGGACACCGTGCCGCGGCACTCGTACGCGGGCGTCGCCCCGCTCCTCGAGCAGCTCGCCGAGGCGATCGAGAACGCCAAGAAGGTGAGCTAGCCGTCACGGCCGTCGTCCGGCAGCACCCGGAACACCGGGTAGCGCCCGGCGATGCGCTCGAACTCGCTCAGCGGGGCCCGCCGCGGCACGGGGAAGTGCGGGCGGGCCCCGGGCGCGAGGTCGAGGTACCGCCGCAGGATGGGCGCGCGCTCCCCCACCGGGACCTCCACCAGCCGTACGGCACGGCGTTCCCGGCGGCGCAGCACCGCCCGTCCCCCGGCGGCCCGAACGTTGCGCACCCAGTTGACGTCCTCGCCGAGCATCGACACCAGGTAGTGGCCGCCCTCGTGGTCGGCGAGCACCACGGGCGCCGCGATGACGCGGCCGGTGCGGCGGCCGCGCACCTCCAGGATCGTCCAGCGCGGCGACGACAGCACCCCGCCGCCGAAGTAGGCGGCGGTGAGCCGGTTGAGGAACCGCGCGAGCCGGTTCGGCCGGTTGTTCCGGTACATCCACCGCTTGACGGACGCGGGCGACAACGCCATCTCTCGCCCTCCGTTTCCCCCAGCTGCTTCCCCCGTCTGTCTGCGGGGACGCTATCCGGGCCCGCCCTCCGCGCTATTGAACAAATGGGACATCACCGGCAGGTCGGGGGCGGTCCGCCGGAGCGAGGCGGCGTACTCGCCCGGGGTGCACCGCGCGAACTCCCGGATCTCCCGGCACAGGTGGGCCTGGTCCGCGTACCCCGCGGCGACGGCGAGGCCGGCGGTGGGCGGCGCGCCGTCGGCGAGCAGGTCGGTCATCCGCTCGAACCGCAGCACGCGCGCGACCGTCTTCGGGCTCAGCCCCACCTGCTCGCGGAACCGCCGGGCCAGGTGCCGCCTGGTCCAGCCGAGCCGGTCGGCGAGCTCCCCGATCCGGACGTCCCCGCCGGAGGCGGCGAGCCAGCGCAGCGCCCGCTCCACCCCGGGGTCGGGCGCGGGCCCGTCGGCGAGCCGCCGTTCGAGGAACGCGGCGAGGATCTCGAAGCGCGCCCGCCAGGTCGGCGCCTCGGCGAGCCGTTCCGGCAGCAGCGCGCCGTCCCGGCCGAGCACCGCCGCGAGGTCCACCATCGTGTTGCCGAGCTCGTGCATGGGCAGCCCAAGGATCGCGTGGGCCCGCGCCGGGCCGAGCGACAGCTGCACGCCCCGCTGGATCCCGCGCACCCCGGTCACCGCCATGCGGTCGCGCACCCCGGCGACGAAGCAGGTCAACGTCCCGCCCGCGGCCCCGTCCGGGGCGCGCACCACCTCGACCGGGTCGCCCAGCGCCACGATCACCGTCACCCGGCTGCAGGGGATCTCGCGCCGCCGTACCGGAAAGCCGATCCGGTCCTGGTAGCCCACGCAGCCGCCGAGCCGGTCGGCGAGCGCGCCCGGCGGCCGCACGCACAACGCCTCGCCGGCCCGATACCCCTGCATGGCCCCTCCCGGTCGCTCGCCTCCCCTTCCATGAGAGCACGGGCGGGCGGGCCGTGCGTCAGCGCGCGATGAACAGGTACTCGCGGACCTTGCGCCGCGCCGCGTTGGCGTGCGTGCCGAACGAGTAGCGGTGGTCGATCGCCCGCACCTCGACGTCGGACTTCACCTCGCGGAGCAGGGCCGCGATCGTCTCGGCGTCGGGCACCGCGTTCGACGAGTAGGAGAGCACGATCACCGAGTCACGGAACTTCTCGAAGGTGCGGCGCAGCGCGTCCGCGGCCGTACGCGGATAGGAGAACGGCGTGTACCGCTTCTCCAGCTTCTTCGTCCGCGTGCCCTCCATGATCTTCTGGCCGCGCCAGTACGTGGCGAGCCCTTCGAGGAAGTGGTAGCGCTTGATGTAGCAGTTGTCGTCGCGCGGCGGCGCGTACGGCGGGTCGAGGTAGACGAGGTCGTACGGCTCGGCGTCGAGGTCGAACACGTCCCCGGTGAGCGACCGGCACCGGCGGCCGCTGTCGAACACGGCCGCGTTGTACTCGGCCGCCCGCTCCCGGAAGTGGTCGCGCAGCGACAGCCGCAGGTCGCGGCGCCCGTCGTCGTACCGGGCCCCGGTCACGGTGAACACCCCGCGCGGCTGCTTGCGGGCCGCGGCGAGCACGAGGGCGGAGATGGCGAGCGCCCGCTTCGCGCCGTGCAGCCGGTCGATGTGGGACCAGGCCGAGTCGAGGAACTCGCGGTCGCGGTCGGTGAAGTAGAGCCCGTCGAAGGTGCGCCGGATGAAGTCGCGGTCGTCGGCGGCCGGGCCGCAGATCCGGTCGATCTCCTCCGGGGTGAGGATCTCCGACTGGTTCGCCACGGTCGCCCGGGCGATCACGCCCGGGAAGCACAGGAAGTCGTTGGCGGTCACCTGGTAGCCGAGCGCCTTGAGCGTGTAGGCGACCACGCCGCTGCCGGAGAAGGCGTCGAGCGCGGTCCGCCCGCCGATCTCGGCGAACACCGCGGCGAGCCGGGGCGCGAGCCGATGCTTGGACCCCATGTAGCGCAGCCGCGGAAACGCGGCCACCCGTGCCGCGACGGGCAGCAGGTCCACCCCGTGCCCGGCCCTGTCCACCGCTCCGGCCGTCACCCTCCTCTCCCTTCCCACCGGCGCCGCCACCCGATTCCCGATCCTCGCACAGGCGGCCGACCTCCGCGGGGCACTCGCCTGTCCGGTACGGGACACCCACGGCGGGCGTACGGCCGATGCCGCGGCGCGCCCGCCGGGTGACGTGCCGGACGTGAGGCCGGACCTGGAGCCGGGCATGGGGGCCGGACACAGACCGGACGCCGGGGCGGCGCGTCCGCGGGGCGGGCTCAGACCACGGTGGTCACCGGGCCGACCAGGGTGATCGCCCCCGCCTGGGCGAAGTTGGCGAGGTCGGCGACGGCCTTCCTGCCCTCCTCGCTCGCCAGGGCGGCCTTGGCGGAGGCCTCGTCGTCGAAGGTGAGGGTGGCGATCAGGTGGTACGGCGGCCGCTCGTCCCCGCGGGCGACCGGGCGGACCACGGTGTAGCCGCGCAGGCCGGGAAGCTTGGCCGCGAGCGGGGCGTGGACGCTGTCGTAGTGGGCGTCGAACGCCTCCGGGTCCTCCGGGTGGTTGTAGAGCACGGTCATCTGGTAGGCCACGTCGATCCTCCGCATCGTGCCGGCGGCGCGCCCACGGAGCCGGGCGCCGCCATGATGCACCGACGATGACACCCGTTCCGGGCGAACGGAAGGGTGTTTCGGAGGAGCGGAAACGGCGTTCGCGCCCCGCCGCGCCGACGCGTCCTCGGCGCGGAGGCGGAAGCGGAGGCGGCGCTACCGCGCCTCGGCGGGCCGCTCGCCGCCGCCCTCCAGCTGCGCGAGGCGGCTGCGCGCCTCCTCGAGTTCGCGGCGCAGGTTGCGCAGCTCCTCCTCGAGCTCGAGGATGCGCCGGATCGCGACGAGGGTCATGCCCTCGGAGGCGAGCTCGGTGACGTACTGGACCAGGGTGATGTCGCGGCGGGAGTAGCGGCGCTGCCCGCCCGGCGACCGCTGCGGGCAGACGACGCGGTGCTCGTCGAGCCGGCGCAGGAACGCCTGCTGGACGTTGAGCATGGCGGCCACCTGGCCCAGGGAATACAGCGGGGCGTGTTCGTCGTCGATCGGCAGCCGGGACATCGATCCTCCCCTCTCCTCCCGGACGGGAATCCATTGTGCGGTGGCCCGTCCCCGGGCGCGGAGGTGCTCCGGCCGTACGCCGGCACGCCCCGGTGACCCGGCCCGCCGTACGGCCCGCCGGTTCCGTACCCGGAGACGGCGCCGGAATGTGCCGCGAAACCTGCCCTAACGCAGGAAGGGCCGGTGCACGCACCGGCCCACCCCTGCCTCTCGTCCTCCGTCAGGCGCCGATCGCCTTCGCGTCGGCCTTCCGGATCTCGATCTTCCGCGGCCGCGCCTTCTCCACGACCGGGATGCGCACGGTCAGCACGCCGTTGGCGTACGCGGCCTCGATGTGGTCCGCGTCGAGGTGCTCCGGCAGGTAGATGCGGCGGGTGAACTCGCCCATCACGCGCTCGCGGACGAACGGCCGCACGTCGTCGGCGAACTCCTCGTCGCGGCGGGCGGTGACGCTCAGCACGCCGCGGTCGACGGTGACCTCGATCGACTCGGGGTCGATGCCGGGCAGGTCGAAGCGAAGCAGCACGTCGTCATCGCGCCGGATGCCGTCCATCGGCATGACCCGGGCCTCGTCGTTCAGCCAGCCGAAGGCCTGGCGGGTCAGCCGGTCGAACTGGCGCTCGAACTCCTGGACGAACGGGTCGATGGTCGTCAGCAGCATTCTCACCAACCCCCTTGCAGCTTTCCCCACGCTCTACTTGGAGGAAACCTCCAACTGCACTTGTATGTTAGCTCCATGCTCAAATGCATGCAAGCCCGGCGACAAGGAAAAATCCCGCCCATCCCGCACGCGGCCGAGCTGCGGGAACGGCGGGGCGGAGAGGGGGCCGTACGGCGCGGCCGGAACCGGCGCACGCGGCGGCCGGCCCGCGCGGGGCGGCGGTGCGCCGGAGTCCACGGCGTGACCGGCACGGGCCCGGCCGGCGGCGCCGGGGCGCACGCGGCCGCCGCCGGCCGTACCGGGAGAGCGGGGCGGGCCGTACCGGGAATGGCCGGCGGCCGTACCCGGGAGGGCGCGGTCAGGAGAGCGGGACCCGCCACTCGAGCCGGGTGCCGCCGCCGGGGCGGCCGGTGACGGTGAAGGAGCCGCCGAGGGCCTCGGCGCGCTCGCGCATGTTCGTCAGGCCGCTGCTGCGCGCCGGGCGGCCGATGCCGCGGCCGTTGTCGGCCACCTCGAGCGTGAGCGTCTCGCCCGCGGTGACGGTCACCGAGGCGGCCGTGGCGGCGGCGTGCCGGGCGACGTTGGCGAGCGCCTCACGGAGCACCGCGAGCAGGTGCGCCGCGACCCGCTCCGGCACCGTGCTGTCGATGGGGCCGTCGACGGTCACGTCCGGGGCGTAGCCGAGGTGGTCGGCCGCGTCCGCGGCGAGCCGGAGGATGCGGGCGCGCAGGCTCGCCGTCTCCCGGGGCGCGGTGTGCAGGTCGAAGATGGCGACGCGCAGCTCCCGGATCGTGGCGTCGAGCTCGGCGATCACGTCGTGCAGGCGGGCGGCCACCCGCGGGTCCCGCACCATGCCCGCGGTCGCCTGCAGCGCGAGGCCCGCGGCGAACACCCGCTGCACCACCATGTCGTGCAGGTCGCGGGCGATGCGCTCGCGGTCGGCCAGCACCTCGCGTTCGGCCCGCGCGGCGGCGAGCTCGGCCTCCATGCGCAACCGCTCGGTGAGGTCGCGGGCGACCGCGGAGAACCCGGTCAGCGCGCCGTCCGGGCCGCGCATCGCCGAGACGGTGACGGCCACGTCGACCGGCGAGCCGTCCCGGCGGCGCAGCCGCCCGTCGAAGTGGCCCGCCCGGCCGCCGCGGCGGAGCCGGTCGAGCAACGCGCCGAACCGGCCGCGCGCCTCCGCGGGCAGCAGCACGTCCACCGGCCGGTTCACGATCTCGGCCGCGGCGTGCCCGAACAGCCGCTCCGCCCCCGGGTTCCAGGTCTCCACCCGGCCCTCCGGGCCGATCGCGAACATCGCGTCGTCGGAGGACCGCACGATCGCGGCGAGCCGGGCCTCGGACCGCCGGGCCTGCTCAAGGTCGGCGTAGAGGGCGGCGAGCCCCCGGTCGGTCTCCTCCAGCTGGGCCTGGAGCGCGGCGATCGTCCGCCGGTCGCTCTCGAGCTCCGCCTCCCGCCGGGCGAGCGCCGCGAGCAGCTCGGCGAGCCGGGGGTGGTTCGCTCGGGTCACCGGTGACCGCTCCCCTGCCACTGCCGCATCGTCTCACCCCTGTGGCCGCACGCCCGCGTCCCGGGCCTCCGTCTACCCCGGCCGGCGGCGACCTGACGAGATCACGGGGGATCCGGGGGACGGAGGGGGGAACGGCGGGCCGTACCGCCGCCCGCGCGCGACGGTACGGCCGCGCGGCGGCGGTCAGCCGTCGGACAGGCCGCGCACCGGCCCCCGCGCCGGGACCCGCGGGCCGGTGGGGACGTCGACGCGCCGCCCGGGCACGCGGCGGCCGCGGCCCTCCCGCCCGGGCTCCAGCGGGACCGGCTCGAACCGGGTCGGGTCGGCGCAGTACTCGCGCACCGCCTCCGCGAACCGCGCCGCGTGGTAGCCGTCGGTGTAGCGGTGGTCGAAGGTGGCGGTGAGGGTCATCATCGGCCGGGCCATCACCTCGCCCGCGACCACCACCGGCCGCTGCTCCACCGCCCCGACCAGCACGATCACCGGCACCTTGTAGTAGGCGGCGAGCGGGGAGAACGCGCGGCGCACGCCCCACATGCCGACGGAGGTGACCATCGCGCCGCCGAACGCCTGGCGCGGCATGCCGAGCCAGGACAGATCGAGGTTGAGGTCCGAGGTGAGCCAGGCCCCGAGCCGCAGCACCATGCGCAGCGGCAGCAGCGGCAGCCGGGTCACCAGCGACTTGCCCCGGTCGAGCTCGCCGCCGTCGCCGTCGTGCACGGCGGCGCGCCGCGCCGCGACCTCCTCGGCGATCTCCAGCGCGGTCTTGCGGTCCGCGTCGCACACCTTCACGCCGGACAGCTCCCTGCCGCCGTCCACGTTGATGATGAAGAAGACGTCGATGCTCTCCCGCTGCCGTACCCGGCCGCCGGGCGCCGGCCGTACCCGCAGCTCGGGCACGACCGTGAGCGCGTGCGCCACGGCCCGGCCGACCAGGTGGGTCATCGTCAGCCGCACGCCGGTGGCCTCCCGCACGCGCTCGATGTAGCCGAGCAGCGCGGCCGCGTCGACGTCCATGTCCCCGTAGAACTGGGGGTCGCTCGGTGCGGACCACGCCGCGGCGGCGAGCTTGCGCCAGCTCGGCAGCTGACCGGTCATCGGCCCACCTCCACCGTTACCCGAAGTGTGTTCGGAGTCACTACCCCGTGGCGGCTCGGGTACGCGGGGCCGCCGGGCGGGCCGGTGAGCAGGGCGGACGGCGTCACCGCCGCGCGGCGGGCGCGCGGGCCGCGACGGTCGGCGTACGGCGCGGGCCGGACGATCGGGCCTCGGTACGGCCCGGCGGCCGATTCGGCCGGGTACGGCCCGGCGGACCAAACCGGGCCGGCGGTAGGCGGCCGACGCGGCTATCGCGGGCGGCCGGACCGGCGTGCGGCGCCGCCCGCGGAGCGGCGGCTCAGAGGGCCGGGATGACGTCGAACGAGACGAGGCCGATGATCACGAGGCCGAGGATGACGCGGTAGACCACGAACGGGGTGAACCGGTTCGTGCTGATGAACTTCAGGAACCAGGCGATCACCGCGTAGCCGACCACGAAGGAGACGATCGTGGCGAGGATGGTCGGCCCCCACGCCGGGGTCTCCGCACCGCCGATCTCGGCCAGCTCGAAGAAGCCCGACATGAGCACGGCCGGGATGGCGAGCAGGAACGAGTACCGGGCGGCCTCCTCCCGCCGGTAGCCGAGCAGCAGGCCGGCGCTGATCGTGCCGCCGGAGCGGGACACGCCGGGGATGAGGGCGAGCGACTGGGCGAAGCCGTACCCGAGCGCGTGCGGCAGGTTGAGGTCGGCGTTGAGGGTGCGCTGGTTGCGCGCGATCCGGTCGGCGACCGCGAGCAGCAGGCCGAACACGATCAGGCTCGTGCCGACGAGGCGCAGGTCGCGCAGCGCGGTCTCGATCGTCTCCTTGAAGGTGAGGCCGAGCACGCCGATCGGGATGCTGCCCGCGATCACGTACCAGCCCATGCGGGCCGCGGGCTCGGGGCGCAGCTTCGGCGTCCACAGCGACCGGGTCCAGGTGGAGATGATGTTCCAGATGTCCTTGCGGAAGTAGACGAGCACGGCCGACTCGGTGCCGAGCTGGGTCACCGCGGTGAACGCGGCGCCCGGGTCCTCCCAGCCCGCGAACGCGGACACCACGCGAATGTGCGCGCTGGACGAGATCGGCAGGAACTCCGTGAGCCCCTGCACCAGCCCCAGCAGCAACCCCTCGAACCAGCCGATCACGCCTCGACACCTTCCGGAACGCAGGACCGCAAAGCCCGTCGGAGCAGACGTGAACGGCTTGCGGCCACGACCTGGACACGGGTGGAGAACGCAGGCACACGGCCGTCCCGCCGCGCGCCCGCCCCACAGAGGGCCGGTTTCGGCTCTCCCGCTCAGGCGAGGTTAGCGGAGTTTTCGACCATGCGTCGCCCGCTCGCGCGCTCCCGCGGGCGAGCGCCGCGCCCGCGCCCAGGTCACGGCAGACGGTGGGCCGGTGGGACGGCCGGGCGTGGCGGGCCGTACCCGGGTACGCCGCCGGCCGGGCGCCCCTGCCGCCCCTCGTCACCGGCAGCGGCGCCCCTCGGCCCGGTCCCGGGCGGCCCTCACCGCGGGGACTGCGTGGCGTCGAGCGCGACCGCCGCGGCGATGACGAGCCGGCGGTCGAGGCGGTGGTCGTCGATCCGCACCCGGTAGCGGTCGAGCAGGCCCCGGCGGCGTTCCACGGTGAAACCGATGTGCGCGCCCACGGAGAAGTCGAAGTGGAACGGCAGCCAGCCGAAGAACACGCCGAACCGGCGCAGCAGGGACACCACCACGTTGCGTTCCCGGCCGGTGAAGGTGGGCAGGCCGGGCTGCTGGAAATGCCAGGTGGGGCGCAACCAGGAACCGACCCCCTTGCGGAAATAGCCGATCGGCCGGTCGTTCTCGTCCACCACGTCGTAGCCGATTCCCGGCTCCCGCACCCGGCGCGCCCGGAACATGGCGAGCACCCGATCGCACGACTCGTCGGTGTAGAGCGTGACCTGCTGCCGGAACGTCATCGGCTTCTGCTCGGCGAAGGCGACGACCTCTCCCTCCGAGCCGTCGGGCTCCTCGACGTGGACCACGTACCGGTTCACCAGCATGGTGATCTTCTGGCGTACGAGGAGTCGCCGCTGCGTCTGAAGGACGGCCAAATCCATCAATCACTCCATCGAGCGGGGGGTTACAGCTAATGACTGCCCGAATATGGCGAAAATGCCACGTGGCCGTCCAGGGGGATGATCCGGTTTCCCCGGCGCCCGCGCCGCCCGCCCGCGCCCGCCGCCGCGGCGGGGGCCCAATAGGCCGATCCATGAAGATCGTTATACGGCGGCGGCCGGGCCGTGCGGAGGCCGGTCCGCGCAGGTCGGGACGGTTGTCGTATGGTGTCAGGGAACCGCGAACGCCCCGATTGACGGCGTCCCTGAGAACCCCCTGAATCCGGGGACGCGGGGCCCGAGCCTGAGTGAGCATATTTCCCATGGAAGAACGGCCCCTGCTGCTGCTCGACGTGGACGGCGTCCTCAACCCGCTCGGCAGACAGGTCCGCGGCTTCCAGCGTTACGAAGTGACCGTGGGCGGCACGGACTACACCGTTTTTCTCCACCCGGAGCACGGCGCGAAGCTGCTCGCGCTGGCGGAGGAGACCGGGGCCACGCTGACCTGGGCGACCACCTGGGAGCACCTGGCGAACGAGTGGATCAGCCCGCGTATCGGCCTGCCCGCCCTCCCGGTGGTGGAGCTCGGCGGGGCGGAGCCCGTCGCCGACGGCATGTCCGCGAAGACGCCGCACGTGGCCGGATTCGTCAAAGGCCGGCCGTTCGTGTGGTTCGACGACGCATTGGGGCCGGAGGACGAGCGATATCTGGAGAACCACCCGGACGTCGGCGACTTCCTGCTCATCAAGGTCGATCACCGGCAGGGGCTCACCGACGAACATCTCGACCGGGCCCGCGCATGGCTCTCCCGGATCGTCAAGGATGAAAACGACCCGATATCGGACCCGTGACGGGGAAGCAGGGTCGGAGCCGATAGCCGGAGACGAGCCGGGAAAGGGCGGGAAGCATGTATCGGTCGCGCAAGTACAAGATCCTCGGGGGCGTGTGCGGGGGTATCGCCGAGAGCCTCGGCTGGTCCCCGACCGTGGTCCGGATTCTGTTCGTGATCACGATGATTGTGATCCCCGGATCGCAGTTGATCATTTATCCGATCCTGTGGATCATCCTCCCCAAGCGCCCCGCGGAATGGTACGCCCAGGGCCCTGCGCAGGGCGGATACCCCCGATAGGAACGCGCCGCGACGCCGTCCGGGAACGCGCCGCGCGGGCTGCGGCGCTCCCGGGCGGGCGGTGTGCGCGCATCCGCGCGACCGGTACGGCGGGCCTCGACGCCGACGCGGGCCCCGGGCCGGGCGCGCCCGGACGGCCGCGGGCGGGCACGGACACAGACGGACACGGCCGGGCCGTACCGCCCGGCCGGTTCCGCGGCCCGACGCCTCGTTTAGGCTTTCCTGACGGGAGCCTGCCTGGGAAAAGCCGGCGCCCGGAAGGAGCAGAACCGTGCGCACACGCCCTCTCACCCTGATCCAGGACGATCTGCCGGTGGAGTACGAGCAGGCCATGGAGCGCATGTCGCGCCTGGTCGAGGCCCGCCAGCAGGACGAGCGCCCGGACACGCTCTGGCTGCTCAGCCACCCGCCGGTGTACACCGTCGGCAAGCGCACCAGGCCCGAGCACCTGCCCGACCCCTCCCACGGCATCCCGGTGGTGCCCACCGGGCGGGGCGGCCAGCTCACCTACCACGGGCCCGGGCAGCTCGTCGGCTATCTGATCGTCAAGCTGCGCCAGGGCGAGGGCGTGGTCGACTACATCCGCGAGGTCGAGCTGCGCCTCGTCGCCGCGCTGGAGCGGCTGGGCCTGCCCGCCGAGCGGCGCGACACCCCCGAGGGCTCGGAGCTGCTCACCGGCGTGTGGACCAAGGAGACCGGCCGCAAGATCGTGTCGATCGGGATGCGCGCGAGCAAGGGCGTCACCAGCCACGGCTTCGCCCTGAACGTGGAGGGCGACCTGTCGCCGTGGACGTACGCCGTGCCCTGCGGCATGCCGGACGTGCAGATGACCTCGATCGCCAACGAGATGGGCGACGCCGCCCCGGACATGGCGACCGTGCGCAAGGTGGTCGCCGACGCGTTCGAGGCCACGGCCTGACCCCGGCCGGGGCGGCCGGCGGCCGCGGCGGCCCCCCCGCGGGGGCGCCCCCGGGCGGCCCCGGGGCGCCCCCGGCCCCCCCCCCGGGGCGCGGCGCAGGACCCCCGGCAGGTGTGCGGGAGCGGG
>QGUZ01000420.1 GCA_003242605.1 Actinomycetota bacterium | reverse complement strand
GCGTGGAGCGCGAGGGCCGCGGCGAGGGAGGCGAGGGGGTAGACCGGCAGCACGTAGCGGTGGTCGAAGTCGAGCACGGCCACCGGGCCGACGAGGAGGCCCACGGCGACGGCCCAGGGCAGCAGCGCGGCCCGGCCGCGCCGCAGCGAGCCCGCGGCGCCCGCCAGGAGGAGGGCGGCGAGCAGCGGGCCGCGCAGGTGGGTCGGGTACTGGTAGGCGACGAGGAAGGTGGAGTACGGCCGGACCGGCCGCAGCGGCCGGATGTCCGGGGCGTACTCGCGGCGCATGCGCTCGATCAGCGGCTGGTCCGGAAACGCCGAGGGGCGCTCGGAGAAGCCGTAGGCGGGGGTGACCCGCCTGGGGTGGGCGATCGGGGTCCAGGCGAACGCGATCGCGGTGTCCCGGGCCACGTCGCGCAGGTAGTCGACGGGCTGGGCGAGGATGGCGCGGATCGCGAACGCGCGGGCGCGGTCGTTGTTGGCGTACCGGCCGCCGGGCAGCAGGTTGATGGAGGCGGTGGGCGCCCAGACGTACTCGGAGGCGGCATCCAGCACGGTGCCGTTGGGGCAGAGCGGGGCCAGGTCGGGCGGCGGCTTGATCACCGAGCAGTCGGCGAAGGTCATGGTGCGGGCCCACAGGGCGACGCCGTCGGCGCCGCTGAGCGCGAACCTGCCGTGCTCGGCGCGGAACCAGGCGGCGTAACCGGCGAGCGGCAGCGCCGCGGCGAGCGCGAGGGCGAGCAGCGGGCGCCACCCCGCCCGCCGTACCGCGAGCACCAGCAGGACGAGCAACAGCAGCGGCAGCGCGATCGTCCGGGTGAGCGCGGCGAGCGCGAACAGCAGCCCGCCGGCCGCGGCGGCGCGGGCCGACGGCCGGGGCGACCACATCAGCACGGTGACCCCGGCGACGACCAGCAGCATGAACAGGGTGTCCGACAGCACCGCGTGCTCCAGGCGCAGGAACGCGGCGCCCAGCAGCTGCGGGGTGGTGGCGAGCGCCGCCGCCCAGCCGGGCAGCGACCATCGGCGCAGCAGGGCGTAGACCAGCACGCCGATGGCGAGCCCCATCGCGTGCTGCACGGCCGCGACCAGCTGCACGCTGTGGAACGGCCACAGCAGCCGCAGCAGCAGCGGATAACCGATTGGGTGGAAGGCACCCGACGGCGTCATCCGGATCGCGGTCTCCAGATAGGTGAAGGAGTCGTACCAGTAGAGCTGGGCCGGCGGGTAGCCGAGCATCGTGATCACCCGGATGGCGGCGGCGAACGCCAGGACCACGAAGAAGACCCGATGGCGGGAGACGGCCGCGCGCCAGGCGGGCCGGTGCCGCGACACCGCGGCCGGAAGGTCGGTGGTGAGCATGGGCTGGTCCGATCGTCGAGGTGGCGGCGCGCCCGGGACGGGGCGCGGCCGGTGAGGTCGGGCACGACGGACGCCAGGGGTTCGGCGGACGAGGGAGGACCGGAGGAGAGATCCCTGGTGGGCCGGGGCGCGGTGGGCCTGCGCGGCCGGGCGGCGAGATCGCCCGCGGCGGCCGGTGCGCCGCGGCCTTTTGCTTCGATGCCGCCCGTGGCCTGCGTACGGGCACGCGACGGCCCAGGGTCTGCGCTGGGGGAGGTGTGGCGCGGCCGGGCGCGGCCCGATCCGGCCGGAAAGCGTGGGCCCCTCGCGGGGGCGGGATGGCGCCGATGCCAGGGCGGCGCGCCCGGCCGCACCCGGCGGCCCGCTTCACATCGGCGGCGTCCGCCCTTCCGGCGGGGCCGGGCGATCGCCGCGGCCCGGCCGTTTCGGTGGGCCGAGGACGTCAGGAGCCGGGGCAGCCGGGGGCGGGGTCCGGGCGCGGGGACGGATCCGGCTCGGGGCCGATCAGGAAGATCGCGGACTTCTCGCCGCTCATCACGCCCTCGTGCACGTGCCAGTCGCCGGGGACCTGATCCGCGGAGCGCACGGCGCCCGCGTGCGCGAAGGCCGGTTCGACGCCGCGTGCCCGGGCGGCCCGGGTGACCTCGGCGACGGTCCGGTTCACGTACGGCACGCAGTGCAGCGGCTCGCCGGCCGCTCCGGCGTCGGGCCTGATCACGTAGCCCTCGCCGGGCCGGGCCTCGCGGCCGATGGTGATCTGGGCCCGTTCGGCCAGGTCGACCGGGATGCGCACGCCGATCGGGCACACGCCGGGCGCCGTGCAGGAGCCGGGCGGGGCCAGCGGGGAGACCGGGCCGCCGGGGGAGGCCTCCTCGCCGACCGGCGGTCCGTCCAGGGTTATCCGCCCTTCGGCCGGGACGCGCCCCTCCGCCAGGAGGCGGTCGAGGTCCTGGATGACGTAGACGGATCCCGCCTTGGCGCGGGACGTCGGCAGCACCTTGAGCGTGACGTCGATGCCGCGGGCGCGCAGCTCCCGCTCGTAGACCTGCGGGGCGGCGTGCAGGTCCCGGACCGTGATGACGTAGTGATCACCGTCGCGCCGGATGTCGAGCGCGGCCGCGGCCGGCTCGGGCCCGAGCCCCGGCAGGGCGGGGGACAGCCAGCCGATCGCCAGCGCCGCGGCGGCCAGCCCGGCGGCCACCGGTACGGCGAGCCAACGGCGCCGGCGGCGCCGCGGCGGCGGGGCGGCCTCGGCGACCGGGGTCGCGGTGATCTCGTCCATCAGCCGCCGGGCGAGCGGGGTCAGCCCGGGGCCGGGGTCGGGGGCGATCTCGCCCACCAGCCGGTCGATGTGGTCGGATCGGGGCATCACGTGGTCCCTTCGCTCAGCGCGACCGCCCGCGCCCCGTACCGGGACACGTCGAGTCCGGCCGCGCGAAGTTCCTTGGCCAGCCGTTTGCGGGCGCGGTGCAGCCGGATCCGGACCGTGGCGCGCGAGCAGCCCAGCACCACGGCGATCTCGTCGTGGCTCAGGCCCTCCCAGCTCGCCAGCGCGAGCACCTCCCGGTCGCCGGGCCGCAGCCGCCGGAACGCCGCGCGCACCGCGGCGCGGTCCGCGGCCTCGGCGGGATCGGGCGACCGCGCCTGCCATACGGCCAGCTCCGCGCCGAGCCGGGCCACCAGCTCGCCGCGGCGGGTCTCGGCCCGCCGCCCGTTGGCGAGCACCCGGCGAGCCACGCCGAGCAGCCACGGCCGGGCCAGTGGTCCGTCCGGGACGTCGGCGAGGCGCCGCCAGGCGATGGTGAAGGTCTCGGCGACGGCGTCGGCCGCGTCGTGCGGTGAGTCGGTGCGCCGCCGGATGTAGCCGAGCACGTCGGCGTAGTGCGCCAGGTACATCTCGGCGAAGCGCTGCTTCCGGTCGGGGGGATCCACCCTGCTCCCTCTCGTCCGAGGAGTCCGTCACCTACAGAGGTGTCCGGACCGCCGCGCGCGTTTCACTCCGTTTTCCCTTCGATGCGGGTTTCCCTCCGGCCGGGCGGATCTCCGCGGCCGGCCGGGTCACGGCAGCCACGCCTCGTCGTCGGTGGCGTACGCGAGCAGGCGGCGCAGCAGGGTGCGCAGGGTCTCGATCTCGTGCGGGGTGAGTCCGCCGCCGAGGAACTCGGCCTCGGCCTCGAGCAGCGCGGCCTGGGCGTAGTAGACGGCGCGTTCGGTGCGCGAGGTGAGCTCGAGGCGGCGGGTACGGCCGGACATGCCGGGCGCCCGCCGCAGGTGCCCGGCCCGTTCCAGCTCGGCGGTCATCTCCTGCAGCGACTGGCGGCTCACGCCGATCTGGCGGGCGAGCTCGGCCGGGATCCGCCTAGGCCCCCTGCGGAGCTGCATGAGCAGGGCGAACTGGCGCACGGTGAGCCCCTGCGGGGGCAGCTCC
>QGUZ01000419.1 GCA_003242605.1 Actinomycetota bacterium | reverse complement strand
AGTACATCGCCGAGCAGGGCCTCAACTTCGTGGTCGGGCAGGCCGAGGTCGCCGAGGCGCAGGCCCGCTACGTGGCCCGCTACCGCGCCGCCGGGGGCACCGGCCGGGTGCGCGGGGTGCGCGCGGTGTTCATCGCCGAGGACCGCGCCGACGCGTTCGCCCGGTTCGAGAGCGCCTTCGAGACCTACTACGCCCAGATCGGCCGCGGCCGGTACGCGGCGGACGCCACCGCCGCCGGCCTGCTGCCCGCGCAGGCGGTCACCCTCGACGAGCGCATGCGCCGCGCCTGCGTGATCGTCGGCGACCCGGACGACGTCGCCGCCGGGCTGCGCGAGTACCTGGAGGTGACCGGCGTGGACCAGCTCGACCTGCTCGTGCAGTTCCCCGGCCTCGCGCCCGAGCCGACCCGCCGCACCCTGGAGCTGTTCCAGCGGCACGTACGGCCCGCGCTGGCGGAGGTGGGCGGCCGTGGCTGACCGGCGTCACCGAGAGGGCATCGTCGTCCGCGGCCTCACCATGACCTACGAGCGGCGGGGCATCACCACCACGGCCGTGGCGGACTGCGACCTGGTCGTGCCGAAGGGGTCCTGGGCCTCGCTGCTCGGCCCCTCCGGCTGCGGCAAGTCCACCCTGCTGAAGATCCTCGCCGACATCGTCAAGCCCACCAGCGGCCTGGTCACCATGGACGAGCTGACCCCGGCGGAGGCCCGCGCCGCGCGGATCTTCGCCCTCGTGTCCCAGCAGTCGACCATGCTGCCATGGCGGCGGCTCGCCGAGAACGTCGAGCTCGGGCTCGAGCTCGCCGGGATCCCCAAGCGGGAGCGGCGGGCCCGGGCCCGGGAGGCGATCGAGCTGGTCGGGCTGTCCGGGTTCGAGAAGGCCTACCCGCACGAGCTGTCCGGCGGCATGCGGCAGCGCGCCGCGATCGCCCGGGCGCTCACGTTGCGGCCGAGGTTCCTGCTCATGGACGAGCCGTTCGGCGCACTCGACGAGATCACCCGGGAGCGGCTCAACTTCGAGCTCATCCAGATCCTCGAGGAGAGCGGGGCGACGCTGCTGCTCGTCACCCACTCGGTGTCCGAGGCGGTGATCCTGTCCGACCAGGTCGCGGTGATGTCGCCGCGGCCCGGCCGGATCGTGCACCTCGCCTCGCTGCCGTTCGGCCACCACCGCACCCCCGCGCTGCGCGACGACCCGCGGTTCGCCGCGGCCGAACGCGAGCTGCGCCGGGCGCTCGGCAACGGCCACGAGGTCCCGCCGGTCCGCATCGCGCCGGAGCCGGAGCCGGACCCGGCGCTGCTGGCGGGCTGAGGCGTGGAGGCCGGATGAGCCGGGTCGGACGGAGAATCCGCGACGGCGCGGGCGGCATGCGCGCCCCGCTGGCCTTCCTCGCCGCCGCCCTGCTGCTGTGGCAGGTGGTGACGAGCACCGGGCTGGTGAAGTTCTACGTGCTGCCCGCGCCGAGCACGGTCCTTGAGGCGATGGCGCGGTACGGCCCCACGATCGCCGAGGAGAGCCTGGCGACGCTCACCGTCGCGCTCGCCGGGTTCGGGCTCGGCACCGTGGCGGCGATCGCGGTGGCGATGACGCTCACCTACGCGCGGCTGGTCCGGGACGCGGTGTACCCGCTGCTGCTCGCGCTGCGCGCGCTGCCGTTCATCGCGATCATCCCGATCCTCGTGGTGATCATGGGCACCGGGTACGAGCCGCGGATCACGGTCTGCGCGCTCAGCACCTTCCTCACCACGCTCGTCAACCTCATGCGCGGGCTGCGCTCCGCCGACGCCGAGGTGGAGGAGCTCATGCACACGCTCAACGCGACCGGCATGCAGCGGCTGCTCAAGGTCCGGGCCTACGCGGCCCGGCCGTACCTGCTGGCGGCGCTGCGCATCTCGGCCTCGTCGTGCGTGATCGAGGCCACCGTCGCCGAGTGGATCACCGGCGACAGCGGCCTCGGCTACCTGGTGCAGATCTCCGGATACACCTTCCAGATCGGGCTGATGTGGGCGGCGATCGTCGTCGCCTCCGCGCTCACCCTCGGGCTGGTCGGGATCATCACGCTCGTGGAACGGGTCGCCATGCCGTGGGTGCCCCGCGGCGGGGTCGGCGCCGCCGCCCGGCAGGGAGGTGCGGCATGAGGCGTCTCGCCCGCGCGCTGCCGCCGGCGCTGCTGCTCGTGGCGGTGCTCGCCGGCTGGGAGCTGTACGTCACCGGGGCGGGCGTGAGCAGCCTGGTCGTGCCGTCGCCGTCGCGCATCGCCGCCGCGATCGCGGCGAACCACGCCGACCTCGCCCACCACGCCCTCGTGACGATCATGGAGGCGTTCCTGGGGTTCGCGCTCGGCAACCTGGTGGCGATCGGGTGCGCGGTCGCGTTCACCTACTCCGGGCTGCTGCGCGCCGGGGCCTACCCGCTCGTGCTCGCCCTCCAGGCGGTGCCGCTGGTGGCGATCGCGCCGATCCTCGTGCTGTGGCTGGGGCCCGGCGTGCCGTCGAAGGTGCTGCTCGCCGCGTTCCTCGCCTACACCGTCACCCTCGTCAACCTGGTGCGCGGCCTCGCCTCGGCCGAGGCCGCCACGCTGGAGCTGCTGCACACGCTCAACGCCTCGCGGCGGCAGGAGCTGGTCCACGTGCGGTTCCCGGCCGCCCTGCCGTACCTGTTCACCGGGCTCAAGCTCGGCGCGTCCGCGGCGATCGTCGCGGCGATCGCCGCCGAGTACATCGGCGCGCTGCAGGGGCTCGGCTACCTCATCCACGACACCCGGGCCCGGCTCGACAACGAGTACCTGTGGGCCGCGGTCGTGGTCGCCGCGGTCATCGGACTGGCGTCGTTCGGCCTCGTCGTGCTCGCCGAGCGGTGGGCGATGCCGTGGCGGCGCGGACTGGAGGAGACATGACACCATCCCAGCTCGCCTTCTCGGCGCGGGAGTTCCGCGACGCGCTCGGCCACTTCGCCTCCGGGGTGACCGTGGTGGCCGCGGTCCGGGACGGCGTGCCGTTCGGGCTCACCTGCCAGTCGTTCTACAGCGTCTCCCTCGACCCGCCGCTGGTGTCGTTCTCGGTCGGGGTGGCCTCGGCCAGCTACCCGCACATCCGCGCGGCCGGCGCGTTCTGCGTGAACGTGCTCTCGCACACCCAGCAGGAGGTGTCGAACCGGTTCGCCCGCAGCGGCGGGGACAAGTGGCGCGGGGTCGCCTGGCGGCCCACCGCGGCCGGGAACCCGGTCATCGAGGGCGTGCACACCTGGATCGACTGCGAGCTGGAGGCCGAGTACCGGGCCGGCGACCACTACATCGTGATCGGCCGGGTACGGGAGCTGAGCCCGCCGCCCGGGCAGGCCGACCGGCCGCTGCTCTACTACCGGGGGAGGTACCACACCTTCGCGTAGGCCAGGCGCCTCCGGGATCCGCCCGGCACCCCGGAGGCGCACGTATGCTCCAAGCCAGGGCCATCGGGAAAGGAGCCCGGGGTGGTTCTGAGCGAGGACCGATGAGCGCGGAGCTCGTCGTCGGCCCCATGACGCGGTACGCCGACGCCACCCGCGTCTCCGTCTGGGTGGAGACGAGCGAGCCGTGCACGGTCACCGTCGAGGCCGGGTGGGTGCGCGGCGAGGGGCGCACGTTCACCGTGCACGGCCACCACTATGCGATCGTCGACCTCGACGGGCTGCGCCGGGCCGTGCCGTACACGGTGGCGCTCGACGGGGTGCGGGTCTGGCCGCGGGACGACGGGTCGCCGCCGAGCCTCGCCCGGCCGGTGGCCGACGCGCGGCGGCTGCTGTTCGGCTCGTGCCGCAC
>QGUZ01000418.1 GCA_003242605.1 Actinomycetota bacterium | reverse complement strand
ACGGCCTTGTCGAAGCGGGCACCTGAGGCCAGTTCGTGGATGTAGGACTTGGCGAGGGCGGCCATCGAGGGCCGGGCGCGTTCGGGAATGGCGTCGCCGAAGGTGCCGGCGGCCTTGATCGCGTCCAGGGCGAACGCGGCGGCGGCCGGACTGTGCCTTCCGGGCTGCTCGGCCTGCACCTCGGCGCCGGACTCGATCACGCGGCCGAAGGCGTCGGCGATGTCGTCGCCGTGGCCGCTCCACCGGGCGTAGGCGAGGAACCGCCGCATCTTGTCGACCTGGGTGAGGCTCACCTCGGGCCCGCCCATGCGGGAGAAGGCGTCCCGGGCCGCCGCACCGTTCCCGGCGAGCACCTCCAGGCCGAGGCTGACCAGATCCATGGGCAGGCCGAGCGCCTTGACCTCGGCGGGTCCGGCCGCCCGCCACTCCTGGTACGGCTCGCCTACGAAGTCGTCGAGCACCAGCGCGCGGGCCGCCGCGCTGCGCACCTCCGCGGGCGCGTCGGCGTGCACGAGCAGGGCGAGCCGGTTCCACGCCACGGGCCGGTTCGGGGCCGGGCGCAGCAGCTCGCCGCGCACCCTGCCGAACGCGGGCACCGGGGCCGGTGCGCGCAGCGCCGCGCCGAGAGCCCTGCCGAAGGCGGCGAGGTCCTCCTTCGCGGTCGGGCTGCCGGTGGCCACGATCAGTGTGGCGAGGTTGCCGCGGATCCGCGGCGGCAGCAGCGCGAAGAAGGCGGCGGCCGCGTGCGGGTCGTTCGCGAGGCGTTCGATCTCCTTGATGTGGGCGTGGATGAGCCTGCCCTGGAACTCGCCGCTGAAGTTGACGAAGATGCCCTCGTACATGCGGGCGAGGCTCTGCGCGTGCTCGTACTCCTCCAGCCGGTCCGGCAGGCGCAGCATGCCGGGCTCCGCGCCCGCCCCCAGGCCGGGGTCGGCGTTGAGCGCCCGGATCAGCCGGGCCCGCTCGTGCAGCATCGGCACCTGCCTGCGGCCCCACTCGGCGATGTCCGCGATCTCCTGCAGCGCGGGGACGTGGATGCCGTGCTCGCGCAGCCTGCGGCCGACGTCCTGGTGGAACGCGCTCAGCCGGTCCGCGCCCGCCGCCAGGGCCCCGGCGAGGCGGCCCATCTCGTCGGGGTCGATGCCGCAGAACTCACTCGTGGCCGGCACGGAGCCTCCTCCTTCCGGGCGTGCGCGGGCGTGCCCCGGCCCGGCCGTACGGCGTCACAGCCGTCCGCTGCGCCGCCGCCGGATGGCGTCCGCCTCGCTCTCCGGGACGAGCGCCGGCACCCGGCTCAGCTCCGCCTCGATCGCGGCCGTCACCTGACGGGTGGTGTCGGCCAGCCGGCGGTGCCGGTACTCCAGATCGTCGTGCCACCGCCGGGCGGTGGGCCCGGTCCACACCCGGCCCGACGCCATCGCCGCCGCGGCGGGGCGGTAGGCGTCGCGGGCCTCGCGCGCCCGCTCGGCCACCTCGCGCAGCAGCGCCTTCAGCTCCACATGCCGGGGGTTGGGCACCATTCGCTCGGCCATGCCGTACCGTCCCCTTTCCGCCGCGGAATTCCCGCTCGCCTGGCGAAACGAATTATCCCGCCCGCCGGTTCACGCCTCCGGCCGAATCACCACCCGGCATACGGGCCCGCACAACGCGAAAACGACACGCGAATGCCGCCGGACTTTTCGGCATGAAATTACCGCTATTTCGGACCTATGTCCGGCCGTACGAAGACCGTGGCGGCGTCAGGGGCACTGGCCGCGCGGCGGGGTCCAGCCCGCGCAGGCGGTGAGCAGGCGTTCCAGGTCGGCCTTGGACACGGTCTCGCTGCCCACGATCGCGTTGTGCAGGTAGCGGTGGAAGGCGCGGCTGAACGCCGGGTAGTCGGGCACGGACGGCCGCGGCCGGGCGTTCCGCAGCGCCCGCTCGAGCACCCCGGCGAGCTCGCGCAGGTCCTCGGCCTTGGCCGTGTCGGCCCGCTCGACGTCGTCCTCCGCCTGCCCGTCCCGCTCGCCCCACAGCTCGGGGCACGCCGCGGCGCTCGTGTCGTCCCGGTCGTACACCTCGGTGCGCACCGGCACGTAACCGCTCCGGGTGAACAGCAGGCACTGCCGCCGCGGGTCGGTGAGGAACCGCACGAACCTGCGCGCCTCCTCCTTGTGCAGCGCGTTCTTCGGGATCACCAGGTTCTGCCCGCCGAGTACGGCCGAGCCGCGCGGGGCGCCGGGCGGCGGCGCGAACAGCTCGGTGACGCCGACCTTGTCCCGCAGCACCGGGTCGGCCTTGAGCACCGCGTAGGCGTACGGCCAGTTCCGCATGGTGAGGATGCGGTTCTGCATGAACGCCTTCAAGCTCTCGGTCTCCTGGTACTCGGCCGACGCCGGGTGGATCACCGTCCGGGTGGTCTCGTCGACGAGCCGCTGCAGCCCGGCGACCGCGGCGTCGTCGAGCACCACCCGCCGCCCCTCGACCCGCAGCGAGCCGCCCGCGGCCCAGATCGCCTCCAGGCCGTTGACGGTCAGGCCCTCGTAGTCGGCGAGCTGGGTGACCATGCCCGCCTCGACCCTTGCCCGGGCCTGCGGCAGCAGGTTCTCGATGGTCCGGTCCCGCAGCTCGTCCCAGGTGCGCGGCGGCCTGGTCAGGTCCTTGCGGTAGAACAGCAGCCCGACGTCGCTCTTGAACGGGATGCCGTACTGCCTGCCGTCGTCGCCGGTGCCGCTGCGCCACGGGCCGGGCAGGAAGCCGTCCGGCCGGAACTCGTCGGCCGGGAACGGCTCCAGGTAGCCGGCCTCGATGAACGTGCGCATCCACACGATGTCGAGCAACAGCAGGTCGTAGCGGCAGCTGCCGAGCTGCTGCGAGGCGAGGGCCTCGCCGTACTCGCTGTTCGGGCCGCCCGAGATCTCGATGAGCCGGACGGACGGCCCGCCGGGGTTGCGCCGCTCCCACTCCTTGATGAGCTCGTGCCGGTGGCGTCCCGGGTTGATGTCCTCGCCGCTGAGCATGACGATCCGGCCGTCGTTCGGGTCGCGCTCGCAGCCGTGGCCGTAGCGCTGGTGGTACGGCACGAGCGCGGCCACGGTGCCGGCGAGCGCCCCCGCGGTGGCGAGCGTGACCAGCCGGCGCAGGCGGCGGCGGATGCCGTCCCTCATTCGCCCTCACCCTGGTCGCGCAGGTCGGCGAAGAGCCAGCCGATGAGCTGGTCGGTGGTGGTGTCGCTCACCGCGTAGCAGCGGGTCATGATCTCGCGCTGCTCCAGCCGCTTGATATCGGGTTCGTCGCATTCGCGTTCGCCGATCGCGACGACGAACACCCGCGGCCGGTCCTCGAACGCCTTCAGGCGGCGGGTGAGCTCGGCGGCGTCGATGCCGCCGCGGGTGCTTTTCTCGCCGTCGGTGAACACGACCACGGCCTGGTTGACGCCCCGGTCGCGCAGCCCGAGCGCGGCCTGCTCGATCGCGTCGTACAGCGGCATGTGGCCCGAGCCCCGGGAGTCGAAGGCGGCGAGCCGCTTGGCCGCCTCCTCCCGGTTTGCGCCGCTGAACGGCACGACCGGCTGGATCTGGCCGAGCCGCGGGCCGCCGGAGCCGTCCTCGGCCGGGAACGCGGCCACGCCCGCCGAGTCGGCGTCGCCGAGCAGCCGCAGCGCGGCGTCGATGAGCTCCCGGGCCCGGTCGAGCCGGGAGACGTTCTCGGCGGTCGGCTGGTTCATCGACCCGGGCGGGCAGACGGTGAAGCGAGGGGGGACGGGGGGGCCCGGCCGGGGAGACTCCTGGAGGGGGGGGCGGGTGCCGGGGCGCGGGAA
>QGUZ01000094.1 GCA_003242605.1 Actinomycetota bacterium | reverse complement strand
CCCGTCTTCGGGGATGGCGGCTGCGCGGCCGACCGCCTCGTGCGCCTCCCGCTCGAACCGGCTGCCCCAGTGCACGGCGCCCACGAGGATCGCCATCTCCCGGATGCGGTCCGACAGCACCGAGCGGTAGCGTACCGCCGCGCCCAGCTCCTGCAGCGCGCCGCCGATCGGCGGGCTCAGCAGCATCGCGTTGAACGGCCCGCGCAGCCGCCCCCGCTCGTCGGTGAGCGAGAACGCCTGCGGGCCGGTGCCGCGCGGCCCGCCGGTGATCGCCCGGTACAGCCTCGCCTGCTCCTCGTCGAGCTCCTCGGGCAACAGGCCGGGCAGTCGCTGGGTCATGCGTCTCCTCCGGTGCGTGCTCGGGCACCTGCCGCGGGCGGCGCGCGGCACGGGTGCCCGCCGTCGTTCCGCCGCCCGCCGGGCGGCGCCGCCGGGTCCATCGTGCCCGGCGCCGCGCCGGCGGCACGGCGCGGCCCCCGGTCAGCCCGCGAACCGGGCGGTGGGCAGCCCGGCCCCGGCGCCGGGGACGACGAACAGCGCGCCCGCGTGCGGCTGGGTGGCGAGCACCTCCTCGCCGAGGCCCTCGGAGGCGGTGGTGATGTACAGGTCGGCCAGGTCCGGCCCGCCGAACGCGCAGGCGGTGACCCGGGAGACGGGCAGGTCGATCACCCGGTCGAGCTCGCCCTCGGGGGTGTAGCGGTGCACCGCCCCGCCGTCCCACAGCGCCACCCAGACGCAGCCGTCCGCGTCCACGGTGAGCCCGTCCGGCTGGCCGCGCGTCACCGCGGCGAGGGTACGGCGGGCCGTGACGAGCCCGGTGTCGCCGTCGACGTCGAAGACGTCGACGCGGCGCAGCGGGGTGTCGATGAAGTACATGCGCGAGCCGTCCGGGCTCCACCCGATGCCGTTGCTGATCGTGACCCGGTCGAGCACGGTGACGAACGAGCCGTCCGGCTCGACCCGGTTGAGCCGTCCCCCGCCCGGGCGGACGTCGTAGGCCATCGTGCCCGCCCACAGCCGCCCGGCCGCGTCCACCGCGGCGTCGTTGCCCCGCACGCCCGCGACCGGCCACTCCACCAGCCACCGGAAGCCGCCGTCCGGGTCGAGCAGGCCGACCCCGTCGCGCAGGTTGAGCACGAGCCCGCCGCCCTCGCGCGGCTTGGCCGCGCCCACGTGCTGCGGCGTCTCGATCACCGTGTCGGTGCCGGTGGCGGGGGAGTAGGCGTGCACGCGGGAGGCGAGGATGTCCACCCACAGCAGCGTGCCGGTGCGGTCGTCCCAGGTGGGGCCCTCGCCGAGGATGGCGCGGGCGGGCAGTGCGACTTCGGCCGCCAGGGGCATGGTGCCGTCCTTCGGTCGTCCTGCGGTGGTCCTGCGGTTGCGAGGGCCTCGGCGGTCCGGCACGGCCGGTGCGGGGCCCGGTACCGCACGCCTCGGGCCGCCTCGATCGTAGACGAGACGATCACCGGCTACCGGGCGCAAGGGTGCTGTGGCCATTAATGGGACGAATGGCCACTATCGCGATCTCTTGTGGCGTGATAACGCTAACAAAGAACTGATAACGCTAACAGGCAGGATCTGCCCAGAGGTAAGCAATCTCCTCTAGGCTCCCCCGAACGGGGGAATCGGACCATCGTCACGGAGGCCGGATGACGCACGCAACCCTGACCCTCGACCCCGCCTTCACCATCGGGACCGTCGATCCGCGGCTGTTCGGGTCCTTTGTCGAGCACCTCGGCCGGTGCGTGTACACCGGGATCTACGAGCCGGGGCACCCCGCCGCGGACGAGCACGGGCTGCGCCGCGACGTGCTCGAGCTGGTGCGCGAGCTCGGCGTGACGGTCGTGCGCTACCCGGGCGGCAACTTCGTCTCCGGGTACCGCTGGGAGGACGGGGTCGGCCCCGAGCGCCCGGTCCGGCTTGACCCGGCGTGGAAGTCGATCGAGACGAACGCGTTCGGGCTCGGCGAGTTCATGACCTGGACCAAGCAGGCCGGGGTGCAGCCGATGCTCGCCGTCAACCTCGGCACCAGGGGCGTGCAGGAGGCCTGCGACCTGCTGGAGTACGCCAACCACCCAGGCGGCACCGCGCTGTCCGAGCTGCGCGCCTCGCACGGGTCGCGCGAGCCGTACGGCATCAAGATCTGGTGCCTCGGCAACGAGATGGACGGGCCGTGGCAGACCGGGCACAAGACCGCGCACGAGTACGGCAGGCTCGCCGCGGAGACCGCCCGCGCCATGCGCATGATCGAGCCGGACCTGGAGCTCGTCGCCTGCGGCAGCTCCGGCGCGGGCATGCCGACCTTCGGGGCGTGGGAGGCCACCGTGCTCGAGGAGGCGTACGACCAGGTGGACTACGTCTCCCTGCACGCCTACTACGAGCCGCTCAACGGCGACCTGCAGACCTTCCTCGCCTCCGGGGCGATGATGGAGGCCTACATCGAGGACGCGATCGCCACCTGCGACCACGTGCGGGCCAAGCTCAAGCGGGACAAGCGCATCAACCTGTCGTTCGACGAGTGGAACGTCTGGTACATGTCCCGCCACCAGGCCAACCCGCCCACCGAGTGGCGGCACGCCCCGCGCCTGCTCGAGGACCACTACAACGTGCTCGACGCGGTCGTCGTGGGCAGCCTGCTCATCGCGCTGCTCCGGCACGCCGACCGGGTGAAGATGGCCTGCCTCGCCCAGCTCGTCAACGTCATCGCCCCGATCGTCACCGAGCCGGGCGGGCGGGTCTGGCGGCAGACCATCTTCCACCCGTTCGCCCAGGCCTCCCGCCACGGCCGCGGCACCGTGCTGCGGGTCGAGCCGACCGCCCCGTACGCCGGTGACGTGCCCGCCCTGCACGCCACCGCGGTGCAGGGCGAGGACGGCACGGTCACGCTGTTCGCGGTCAACCGGTCGCTCACCGACGCCCTCGAGCTCCACGCCACGGTCCGGGCCTTCGGCAAGCCGCGCATCCTCGAGCACTCCGTGCTCTCCGACCCCGACTTCGAGGCCCGGAACACCGCCGACGAGCCGGACCGGGTACGGCCGCGCCCGGTCGGCACCTCCGCGATCGAGGACGGCGTCCTGCACGCGATGCTGCCGCCGGCGTCGTGGAACGTCATCCGGCTCGACACCCGCTGACCGGCCGGCTCAGGCCGCCGAGCGGCTGCGGTGCGCGCCCGGCGCGCGCACCGCGGCGAGGGCGTGCTCGGCGGCCTGCAGCGCGCTGTTCACCGACACCTCGCTGAGCAGGCCGGGGGCGGCCACCGCGTCCCCGGCGAGCCAGACGCCGTCGCCGCGCTCGATCGCCGGGCGGTCCCGCCAGGTGAACCCCGGCAGGTCGAGCGCGCCGGTGCGGCCCCGCGTCACCGAGCCGCGGCGCCAGGTGGTCCGGTCCCGCCAGCCCGGCACGGCGAGGTCGGCGAGGCGCTCCAGGCGGGCGTTCGCCTCGTCGCGGGACTCGCCGTCCCGGATCGGCAGCATCATCTGGAACAGGGTCTCCCCGGGCGGGGCCAGCGAGGCGTCGAGCATGCCGTACTGCTCGACGAAGCCGCCCTCGTCCAGGTCGGACAGGAGGAACAGGTCGTCCTCGCCGCGCCGTACCGCGAGGTCGAGCAGCACGGCCCGGCCGCTCTCCCAGCGCAGGCCGTCGTCGCCGAGCAGCGTGCGGGCCGCGTCGAGCGAGACGGCCACGATCGTCGGCGTGTCCGGCAGGGTGTGCACCCGCGTCCCGGTCTCGATCCGCACGCCGAGCCGGCGGGCGTATGCGGCCATGCGGTCGATCACCGCGCCCCAGCCGCCCTTGACGTACCGGACGGCCGGGTACTTGGGGGCGGCCACCCGCAGCAGCCGCTCCCACACGAACGCCGCCGACAGCCTGCCCGGATCGGCCTCGTAGGTGATCACGCCGACCAGGCCGGCCGCGGCCTTGGCGGCCTCCTCGCCGAACCGCTCCGCGGCCCAGGAACCGAAGTCGCGGTCGACCGGGGCCGCAAGGCGCCGGTGGCCGACCATGCGCAGCAGCGAGCCCGGCGGGAGCCCGCGCCGGCCGTTCCAGCGGAACCGCGCCCGCCGGAACGCCCCCAGGGTGGGCCGCGCGTACGGCCGGACCAGCCCGCGGGCCGCGAGCCAGCGCCACGGCGCGCCGTCCGAGTAGAAGGCGTGCGGGCCGTCGTTCGCCACGTACGGCCGCGCCGTCGACCGGGCCCGGCCGCCGAGCGCCTCGTGCGCCTCGAACAGGGTGACCTGCGCGCCTCCCTCGGCGCAGGCGATGGCGGCGGTCAGTCCGGCGAGCCCGCCGCCGATCACGGTGATGTGCTGTCTCATGCCCTTGCGGACGCATCCCGCCCCGGCCCGTGTGACATGCCCAGCGGGGCGAGCTTGTCCGGGTTGGAGATCAGATAGACGGTGGAGACCAGGCCGTCGGCCACCACCAGCGAGATCAGCACGACCGGCACCCCGGCGGCCCGCCCGACGATCGCCGGGCCGCCGTTCACCTCGTCGATCTGCACGTCGATGGCGGCCGACTCGGGCAGCCCGAACAGGGCGAGCTGCCGGCGCGCCCGTTCCGGCCGCGTGATCGCGAGCAGGAACCGGGCCACCTTCGCCGCGCCGTGGATCACCCGCAGCGGCGCCGGGGCCTTGCCGCCGCCGTCGCCCACCAGGGCCGCGTCCGGGGCGAGCAGCGCGACCAGCCCGTCGAGGTCGCCGCCCATCGCCGCGGCGAGGAACCGCTCGGTCACCCGCCGCCGCTCCGCCCGGTCCACCGCGAACCGCGCCCGGCGCGCCCGCACGTGCTCCCGCGCCCGCCGGGCGAGCTGCCGTACCGCGGCCTCGCTCCGCCCGATCGCCGTCGCGATCTCCGCGTGCGGCAGGCCGAACGCCTCGCGCAGCACGAACACCGCCCGCTCCAGCGGCGACAGCGTCTCCAGCACCACCAGCAGCGCCAGCTCCACCGAGTCGGCGAGCTCCGCCTGGGCGGCCCCGTCCGGCCCGGTCCGCAGCGGCTCGGGCAGCCACGGCCCGACGTACTCCTCCCGCCGCGCCCGCACCCGCCGCAGCCGGTCGATCGCGAGCCGGGAGGTCACCCGGATCAGGTAGGCCCGGGCGTCCTCGATCTCCGCGGGGTCCACCCCGGACCACCGCAGCCACGCCTCCTGCACCACGTCCTCGGCGTCGGCGACGCTCCCCAGGATCCGGTAGGCCACGCCGACCAGCACGGCCCGATGCTCCTGGAAGACCGCGCCCCGCCGCTGTTCACTCGCCATACCGAGAACGACGCTCCCGCCCGCCCCGTCGTGACATCCACCGGCCGCCCCGATTATCCGTTCCCGACCACCCCCGCACATCCGATACACTGGCTCCGTCCAACGGGGCTATAGCGCAGTTGGTAGCGCGCCTCCATGGCATGGAGGAGGTCTGGGGTTCGAATCCCCATAGCTCCACTCATCCGATACAGGGCGGTGTCAACCGCCCTGTTGCGTTTTGGAGCAGAGCCGAGCCATCGCGCTCGGGAATCTGGCGCTGTCGCCGATCCGTCAGAGCAAGCTCGATGAGGCTGCAGCCACCTTGCATCGAACGATCGACGTCGTGCCGGTCACACGGGGAGGCGGAGGGCGAGATCGCCGCCATACCTGTGCCGGCCATGCACGCGAGCGCCAGGCCGCCGCGTGACCCGGCGTCCTCGTGACCGGACGACCGGCCGCGGTGCGCCGACCACGCTTGTGCATACGGCCGGCCGGCACGGCCGGACGTGACGCCCGCCGCCGCGCCCCGTCGATCGGTGCGGCACCTTTTGGCATGGCATGGCTCCGCCCTGCGCAGGGATGGCCGCGCGGACGGCGGCGGTGGCGGCCGCCGCCACGGTGCCCGTGGGGCGTGACGGCGGCCGGGGCGTACGGCTCGCCGTACCGGGTGCGGGCTCAGGCCAGGCCGGCGTCGCTGACCTTCATGGCGACCTGGACGCGGTTGTCGGTGCCGAGCTTGGCGAAGATGCGGGAGATGTTCGCCTTGACGGTCGCGACGCTCATGTGGAGGCGTTCGGCGATCTCGGCGTTGGAGGCCCCGCGGGCCACCTCGATCGCGACCTCGAGCTCGCGCTCGGTGAGCCGGGACAGCTCCTCGCGGGCCTCGGGGACGGCCGGGCGGCGGGCGCCGGTGGCGGCGGCGATCACCTGGTAGGTGACGCTGGGGGACAGCGCGGGCTCGCCGCGGGCCACCGCGCGGATCGCCTCGATCATCTTCGGCGGCGGGGTGTCCTTGAGCAGGAACCCGGAGGCGCCGAGGCGCAGCGCGCGCAGCACCAGGTCGTCGGCGTCGAACGTGGTGAGCACGAGCACGCGGGGTGGGTTCGGGTCGGCGAGCAGCCGCTCGGTGGTGACCAAACCGTCCTGCACCGGCATGCGGATGTCCATCAGCACCACGTCCGGCCGTGCCCGGCGGACCACCTCCATCGCCTCGCGGCCGTCCCCGGCCTCGCCGACGATCTCCAGGTCGGGTGCGCCGCCGAGGATGAGCTTCAGCCCGGTGCGCACCATCGGGTCGTCGTCCACGATCACAACGCGGGTCACAGTGCGGGTCACACCTCAAGCCTCCCACGGCAACCGGACATCAAGGACGAACCGGCCGTCCTCGATCGCATGGGACATCGTGCCCCCGGCCATCCGGACCCGCTCGGACAGGCCGACCAGGCCGAGGCGGGCGCCGGGACCGGCGGGCGTGCCGGGCAGCACCGGGTTGCTCACCCGGATGCGCAGGCCCTCGCCGGGCCGCCCGTCGAGCTCGGCGGTCACCCGGCTGCCCGGCGCGTGCTTGCGCGCGTTGGTCAGCGCCTCCTGCACGATGCGGTAGGCGTGCCGCCCGGTCTGCGTCGGCAGCGCCTCCCGGTCGCTCACCCGGTCGTGCACCTCGAGCTTCTGCCCGGCCGCGCGCACCTCGTCGAACAGCTTCTCCAGGTCGGCGAGGGTGGGCTGCGGCGGGGCCACCGCGGCCTCGCCGTCCCCCTCGGCCGCGGTGTCCGCGCGGAGGGTGCCGAGCACGGCGCGCAGCTCGGTGAGCGACTGGTGCGCGTTCTCCTGGATGAGCTGCGCGGTCGCCCGCATCTCCTCGGGGCTGAGGTCGGTGCGGTAGGCCAGGCCGCCGGCGAGCATCGACAGCAGCGAGATCCGGTGGGCGAGCACGTCGTGCATCTCCTGGGCGATCTTGGCGCGTTCCGCGAGCCGGGCCTGCTCGATGCGCTGCCGCTGCTCCCGCTCGGCGGCGAGCGCGGCCGCGCGCTGCGAGGCGGCGACCTCCTCGCGGCCTCGCAGGTACAGGGCGACGCCGGTGAGGCCCAGGTAGAAGGCCGTCCCGGCGAGCAGCGAGATGTAGGTCTGCTGGGTGATGCCGGAGGTGACCAGCTGCGACGCCATGCACACCCAGGTCAGCGCGGCGACCGCGAAGAACCGCCGGAGCGGGCGGCGCTTGGCGAGCGAGACGTACGCGACGGCGGCCGGTCCGGTGGCGGTGGTGGAGACGAGCGTCGTCAGCACGGTCACCACCGCGACCACCACGGGGAACCGGCGGCGCAGCGCGAGCAGGCCGAGCGCGATCAGGCCCAGCGCCACATCGGACAGCCCGTTCCACAGGAAGTCGGGATGCCGGAGGACGACCCAGACCAGCACGCCGCCGAAGAACACCATCGGCGGCAGGGCGCACAGGTACGGCACTGCACGGCGGATCCACTTCAGTCGCGCCGTGGTCTCCGCGCTCGGGGGCACGGCCCTCAGCCTATGGACCGCGGTCGCGGCCCCGGTAGCGACCCGGGTCGATACCCCGATGGCCGAAGGTCGATACCGGGCGGCGCGGGTCGAGACCCGTGGCCTGCGGGAATGGACCGCGGGCCGATGAGGCGGAGGGGCGTTCTCCGGTGCACTGGATGCCGTGATCGAGTTCAGGTCTGTGGTCAAGGACTACAAGGGGGTCAGGGCCCTCGACGAGGTGTCCTTCACCGTCGAGCCCGGCAGCGTCACCGGGTTCCTCGGGCCCAACGGCGCCGGGAAGACCACGGCGCTGCGCATCCTGGTCGGGCTGTCCCGGCCCACCTCGGGCACGGCCACGATCTTCGGCCGGCCGTACCGCGAGCTGGAGGCGCCGGGGTGGCACGTCGGCACGCTGCTCGACGCGAACGCCCAGCACCCGGGGCGCACCGGCCGGGAGATCCTCACCCTGGGGGCGATGATGCTCGGCCTGCCGCGGTCGCGGGTGGACGAGGTGCTCGAGCTGGTCGGCCTCACCGACCGGGAGGCGCGGCGCACCTTCCGCGGCTACTCGCTCGGCATGCGGCAGCGGCTCGGCATCGCCCACGCGCTGCTCGCCCGGCCGCGGGTGCTCGTGCTCGACGAGCCCGCCAACGGGCTCGACCCGCAGGGCATCCACTGGCTGCGCGGGCTGCTGCGGCAGCTCGCCGACACGGGCTGCGCGGTGCTGCTCAGCTCGCACCTGCTCGCCGAGGTGGAGCGCATCGCCGACCGGGTCGTGGTGATCGGCGGCGGCCGGGTGCTCGCCGAGGGCACGCTCGACGAGCTCGGCCGGGGCCGTGACCTGGAGCAGGTCTTCCTCGAACTGACCGCGAAGGCCGATCGGAGGGCGGCATGAGCGACGTCACCGTGCACGGCGCGGCGCGGGCCGCGGGGGAGACCGCGGGGGAGAACACCGCCCCGAAGCCGGTCCCGTTCCACCGGCTGCTGCTCGTGGAGGCCCGCAAGATGGCCGACACCCGCAGCGCGATGGTCATGCTGGGGCTGCTGGCCGCGATGACCGTGGTGTCGATCGCGGCGCGCGGCGTGGACGCGGGCCCGCAGCTGGGCCGGCTCACCACCACAGCCGGGATCGGGTACGGCACGCTGCTCCCGGCGATCGCGATCCTCGCGGTCACCGGCGACTGGACCCACCGCAGCGCGCTCACCACGTTCACCCTGGAGCCCCGGCGCGGCCGGGTGCTCGTGGCGAGGTGCCTGCCGCCGCTGCTCGCCACCGTGGCCGCCTCGCTGTTCGCGCTCGCGGTCGCCGCCCCGGTGACCGCCGTCACCGCCGCGCTGCAGGGCGTCCCGGCCGAGTGGGACCTCGACGCGACCCGGATGCTCGGCTGGACGGCGACGAACGTGCTGCTGATCGCGATGGCGCTCGCCTTCGCCATGCTGCTGCTCCACCCGGCCGCGGCGATCGCGACCTACTTCGTGGTCGGCACGCTGTGGAACCTGGTCGGGAACGTGAGCGAGCTCGGGCGGGAGATCGCCCGGTGGGTGGACCTCGGCACCGCGGTCGGGCCGCTCGCCGCCGCCGAGCTCACCTGGATGGACGCGGCGCGGCTGGCCACCGCCGTGCTGTGCTCGGTCGCGCTGCCGATGGCGATCGGCGCGGTGCGCGCGCTCCGGGCCGAGGTGCGCTGACCGGCGGCCCGGCCGCCCGGCGCGGCTCGCCGTACCGCTCCCGGCCGGCCCGGCCGCCGTCTCCCGCGGCCGGGCCGCTCGGCACGTCAGAACGAGATCCGCGTCAAAACGGGATCCACATCAGAACGGGATCCACTCGGTGGCCGTGGTCACCTCGTCGAGGATCTCCGGGATCGGGGCCACGCCGAGGCCCGGCCCGGCCGGGACCGCCAAATGGCCGTCCTCGAGCTCGAACGGCTCGGTGATGTCGGTCGTGTAGTAGCGGCGCGAGGCCGAGGTGTCGCCCGGCAGGGTGCAGCCGGGCAGCGCGGCGAACGCCACGTTCGCGGCCCGGCCCAGGCCGGTCTCGAGCATGCCGCCGGTCCAGGCCGCCACGCCGTGCGCGCGGCACAGGTCGTGCACCCGGCGGGCCTCGAGGTAGCCGCCGACCCGCCCCGGCTTGATGTTGATCACCGAGCAGGCGCCGAGCGAGATCGCCGCGGCGGCATGCGCGGCCGACTCGATCGACTCGTCGAGGCAGATCGGGGTGCGCAGCCGCGCGGCGAGCCTGGCGTGCTGGACGATGTCGTCCTCGGCGAGCGGCTGCTCGATCAGCAGCAGGTCGAAGTCGTCGAGCTTGGCCAGGTGGTTGGCGTCGGCGAGGGTGTAGGCGGCGTTGGCGTCCACCTGCAGCAGCAGGTCGTCGCCGAAGCGCTCGCGGACCGCGCGCACCGGCGCCACGTCCCAGCCCGGCTCGATCTTCAGCTTGATCCGCACGTAGCCGTCGTCGAGGTAGCGCGCCACCGCGTCGAGCAGCTCGGGGATCGAGCTCATGATGCCGACCGACACCCCGCACGGCACCCGGTCCCGGGTGGCGCCGAGGAAGGCGGCGAACGACCGGCCCGCCGCCCGCAGCTCGGCGTCGAGCACGGCCATCTCCAGCGCGGCCTTCGCCATGCGGTGGCCGCGGATCGGCGCGAGCAGCTCGCCGAGGAGGGTCGCGTCGAACCGGGCCGAGGCGTCGGCGAGCCGCGCCCGCACCGCCGGGATCAGGAAGCGGCGCAGCACGTCCGCGGCGCCGTCGGCGTACTCGGCCGAGTACAGCGGCTCGCTCATCGCCACGCACTCGCCCCAGCCCTCGGCCTCCGGGGTGACCACGCGCACCAGCAGCACGTCCCGCTCGGTCTCGGTGCCGAAGGAGGTGCGGAACGGCGACACCAGCGGCATCCGGATCCGGCGCAGCTCGATTCCCTCGATCTTCACCTGTCGCCCCTAACGCTCGACCACGTAGTACGCCTTGTCGTGGAAGCCGGTGACCCGCGCGCCCGCGGCGAGCAGCCCGCCCAGCGTCTCGCGCAGCGCGCGCCGCCACTCCAGCGCCGCGGCCGGGTCGGTGCGGCGCATCGTCTCGATGTCCGGCGGCACGCCGACGAGCAGCACGGCCGCGTCGGCGCGGTGGGCGACCGGCCGCCCGGCCACCGGTTCGAGGGCCACCGCCGCGTCCGGCGGCACCCGCACCGGGTACGGCTCGCCGCGCGCGGCCGCGACCACGTGCGGCGCGTCGAGCCGCCACACCGCGAGCACCCGGTCGGACTCGTCCCCGGCGTTGATCACGTCCTCCATCGGCCCGTAGAACCCGGGCAGGTACTCCTCCGGCCGGGCGCCCAGCTTGACCAGGTTGAAGTGGGCGTTGCGCCGTACCAGGGGGTCGAAGGTCCAGGTGATGCGGGTGATGCCGCGCAGCAGCGCCCACTGCCGCTGGTGCCGCTTGAGCGCGAGCCCGACGCCGTGGCCCGCCGCCTCCGCGCCGGTGATGTGCGAGTGCAGCACCTGCCCGGGCGGCGCGCCGAGGAACGCCACGGACGCGCCGACGAGCCGGTCGCCGTCGAACGCCCCGGCGACGTAGTTCCCCGCGTGGGCCAGCGCGCGCAGCAGCTCGATCGTGACCGGCGGCGGATCGGTGCCCCAGATGCCGCCGAACAGCCGCACCACCTGCCGGAGCTCCTCGATCTCGTGCAGCTCGCGGACCGTGATCGCGCTCATGGCCGCGTGCCCGCTCCGGTGCGGCACACCGCGCCGGGGAAGTGCGCGCACGTCCTCATGGCCTCGCCTCCGCCTCGCCCGAGGGCCCGCCCCGCCACCGCGCGGCGGGCCGTCCTCGTCCGTGCCGCCAAACATACCGGGCGGCCGGCGCCCCGGGCCCGGGGCGGGGTCACGGCGAGATCACGCCCGCGCTGCGCACGCCCGGTACGCCCGGGGATAATGGAAGAACCGAATGGCGGAGCCGCGGTCCCCCGCGAGGGGGACCGGTGTGGCGGACTACCCGCCCCGGCACGCGGCGAGAGGCGCTTGGCCGCGACCGGTGCCGCGCCCGGCTCAGGGCGTGGCGGACGACCACGCCATGACGGTGGCGGGCACCCATCCGCGGTGACCTCGCCGGCGTGTCCACCACGTTACGCCGTCCCGTCGGTACGGCACGGCGGACGGCGAGCGACCTGCGGGCCGCCGGCCGGTCCGGGACGGTCGACGGCCCGCAGGTCACCCCGCTGCGCGCGGGCCGCCGCGCGAAGCGGCCCGTAGCGGCCGTGCGGTCACGGATTCACCGGCCACAGGTACGGCAGGTCGTCGGGGACATCCGGGAACAGCGGCCGGTAGTGCTCGGGGTCCTTGCGGACCAGCGCCGACCGGTGGGCGCGGTGGAAGTCCGGGTCGCCGAGCCACGGCGGCAGCGCGCCGGCCGCGGCGAGCTCGTCCTGGTCGCGCGGCTCCTCGATGCCCTTGGCCGCGAGCAGCTCGGCGCGGAGCAGCCCGGCGCAGGTGTCCCGGTGGCCCGCGGCGCGCCACACCCGGCAGATCTCCAGGCCGTAGCGGGTGAGCGCCTCCTCGTGGCCGCGCCACATGCGCACCGCGGGGTGGTGGCGCCAGCCGTACCCGGGGACGGTGAGGCCGCGCAGGATCTGCAGGGCCTCCACGCGCTGCTTGCCGAGCCGCCGCTGGTCGAGCACCTTGGCGGTCTCGGCGAAGTCGGGGTACGGCAGGAAGGTCTGCATCGGCGGCGGCCCCCTTTTCGGGTGTCCGTTCCCTCAGGGTACCGTCGCACTGCTCTGACCTGCGGCGACGTCGGGTCACCCCCGCCCGGCCGGGCGGCGCGGGCGAGGGTGACGGCAGGACGGGTCAGGCGACGCGGCCGGAGGGCGCGGCCCAGGTGTTGCACGCCCCCGGGTCGCCCTTGGCGAAGCCGCGCTTCGCCCAGTGGGTGATGTTCGCCGCGGTGCCGACCGTGGCGTCCTGCCACTCCTTCATGTAGGAGAGCAGGATCCGCCAGTCCCGGGCGGAGCGGTCGAGCGACCGCCAGGTGCTCTTGAGGAACGCGGTGCTGAAGCAGAGGCTCTGCAGCTCGTAGCGGCGGGCCTGCTCCCGCTCCTCCTTCTTGTTCCGGTAGTCGTGGTCCTCGTACGCCCGGTAGATACCGACGAGGTTCTGCACGTGCTGGCCGTACCGGTCGGCGAGCAGGGCGAACAGGTACAGGTCGGTGGGGTCGGCGAGCAGGTCCTTGTTGAGCACGACGAGGATCGTGCGCTTCTCGTCGCAGTAGTACGAGGTCTGCTTGCGGAAGTCGACGCCGCACCACCGGCGCGGCCCCTTGTTCGTCACCTTCAGCACCGGCTTGCGGAAGGCGAACCCGGCCTTCTTCAGGTGGGCGGACCAGGTGGCGTTGAGGCAGTCGAAGACGCCGTAGAGGTATGCCCGCACCAGCCGGTGGTCGCGGGGGCGCACCGGCTTCTCGGCGCACGCGCGCTGCGGGAGGGGACCGGACTTGTAGAGGCGGTTGTGCGTGAGCCGCTTGTCCTTGATCGGGTAGGCGTGGGCGGCTCCGTGCGGCGCCAGGGCGACGGCCATGGCGGCGAGCATGATCAATAAGCGTCTCATGGCGCCGCATGTTAGCCGCACTCTGTGACATTTGTTGACGGAAGTGGTGGATGTGACCGATGTACCGCCTTATCGGGCGGGCGGGGAGCCGAAGGCGGCGAGGAAGCGGTCCCGGAAGGCGTCCATCGGCCAGACCGGCGCCGCGGGGCCGGGCTTGAGCCCCTCCTGCCAGCCCCAGCCGTCGATGCGGTCGAGCACCGCGGGGTCCTTGGCGAGGATCGTGACCGGCACGTCCCGGCTCGCGCCGAAGCCCGTGATGATCGGGGCGGGCTGGTGGTCGCCGAGGAACACGACCACGAGGTCGTCGTCGCCGTAGGTCTCCACGTAGGACAGCAGGCTGCCGAGCGAGTACTCGATCGACCGGCGGTACTCGCCGCGCACCCGGCCCGGGTCGCTCCACACCTCGTCGAGCGAGCCCCGCCCGCCGGTCGCCTCCCGCCGGATCGCGTGGTAGCCGGAGCCGTCGCCGACGCTCGCCCAGTCGATCAGCCGCGGCACCGGGGTCCACGGCGCGTGGCTGGACACGAGCGGGATCTCCGCCATCACCGGGGTACGGCCGGCCCGGCCGCGCTCGAACCGCTGGAACGCGGCGAGCGTGTACTGGTCGGGGATCGTGCCCCAGGTGAAGCCGGGGCCGCGGTAGCCGAGGTCGCGGGCCGCGTACACCCGGTCGAAGCCGTAGAACGCGCCCTCCGGCCACTCCCGGTGGATGCCCGGCATCACGCCCACGGTGCGCCAGCCCGCCGTGCGGAACGCGCGGGTGAGGGTGAGCCGGTCGCTCGCGGTCAGGTCCGCGTACCGCTGCTGGTGGTCGACCCACACGCCGGACAGCAGCGTGGCGTGCGCGTACCAGCTGCCGCCGCCGGCCGTCGGCGAGGTGAGGAACGCGCTGCGGGCGGAGAACCCGGCCGCGCGCAGCCGCCGCTCGGCGTCCGCCAGCACCGTGCCGACCCCGGGTGCGAACTCCGGGTTCTCGATCGCGTCGCGGCCGTAGCTCTCCACGAAGGCGACGATCACGTCCTTGCCGCGCAGCGCGGTGAGCAGCCGCTCGCCCGGCACGTTCGCGTACGGGTCGTCGGCGAGCCGCGCGGCGAACGCCTCCCGATCGGCGAGGCTCGTCGGCACCTGGAGCACCCGCTCGTAGGCGAGCGCGGCCACCGGCACCCCGGGGACGAGCTGCGCGCCGAGCACCGCGCAGACCACCCAGGCCACGCCGAGCGCCCCGGCGGCGGTGGCGGCGGCCCCGCGGTGCCGGGCCACGTGGCGGCTGAGCCGCAGCACCGCGAGCGCCGTCAGCGCGAGCACGCCGCAGGCGAGCAGCACGATCCCGGCGACCGTGGCGATCGCACCGGCCCGGCCGATCGAGGCGTGCAGGAACTCCGCGCCCGCGCGCAGCAGCGACCAGTCGTAGACGAGGTTGAACGGCCGGGCGAGGACGGCGTCGAACCCCAGATCGACGAGCTTGACGACGGCGAGCAGGCCGAGCAGCGCGCCGCCCGCCGCGGCCACCACGCGGCGGGCGCGTGCCGGGAGCAGCAGGAGCAGCGCCACCCCGAGCACCCCCTCGGCCGGGATGCGGGCGAGCCCGGCCGGGGTGAGGTGGGCCACCTTGGCCGGGGCGACCAGGGCGAACAGCACGAGGCCGAGGGCGAGCACGCTGAGCAGCGGCGATCCGGCCCGCCGCAGACGCCGCCGGCGGTGCCCGCCGCCGGGCCGGTCGGTGCGCCCGCCGCCGTGTTCCCGGCCGCCGGTGGACGCCGCCCGCCGTTCCTCGCCGGTGGGCGCGCCCTCGGGCGAGCCGTCGAGGCCGGTGCTGATCGACCCGCTGCTGATCGTCACGGTGGCACCTTTCCTGAGGATCCGCCGGAGACCGCTGCGTTCGCGCGGGGGCGTCCCGCGCCACGGCGCTGACAGGTCGTACGGTCCGCCGCCCGGGCGGGTTCACCGCCGCGGGCCGTGCCGTACCGGTCCGCATCCCACCAGATCGCCGCGGTCGGTGAGGGCCACCGGACCGAATCGGTCACATGCGGAGCACGACAGCGGGGGTGCCCGCCCAGGCGGGACCGCTGCGGCAGTCCCGCCGCCCCGGGAAACCGGGGGATCCGTGGCGCTATATAGGTTGTATTCCTAGCTATGTCGCGCTAACTTATAAGTGGCTCTCGGACATAGATAGGTAGGGAGGTCAGAGGTGCTGGGTATCGCGTTCGCCGCAGGGCTTGTCGGTTACGTGGCCGTGGTACGGCCGTGGCTGGGCCGGCTCACCTACGACCGCCTGGTGATCGACAGCGGGGCCAAGGGGGGCCTGTCCTGGCCGGTGAGCATGTGGGTGCTGTTCGCCATGGTCGTGGGCATCGTCACGGCCTTGGACCTCGGGCCGGAGCAGGTCGGCGTCTCGCTCGGCGCCGACCCCGCCTTCACCGTCGCCGTCGCCGGCGCGCTGGTCCTCGTCACGGCGGCGATCGCCGTGGCCGAGCGGCTGGGCGTGCGGATCCCCGCCTGGGCGCCCGAGGCGGCCGCGCCGCCGCGCACGGCGCGGGAGCGGCGCGGCGCCCTGGCCACGGCCGTGGTCGCGGGCGTCCTCGAGGAGGTCATCTTCCGCGGCGTGTTCGTCGGGCTCTTCGCGTACGGGCTGGAGCTGCCGCTGCCCGTCGCCGCCGGGCTGTCCCTCGCCGTCTACGTGCTCAGCCAGTTCCTTCGCGGCGGGAGGGCCATGCTCATGCTGGCCCTGGGCGGGGCCGTGCTCACCGCCGGGTACGTGCTCACCGGGAGCCTGCTGGTGCCGGTGGTGATGCACCTCCTGCTCGACGCCCGCGCCCTGCTGGCGCCGCAGGCCCGTGGCGGGCAGGAGGCGCCGGAGCCTGTGCGAGGATGAGCCCATGACGGCCGACCGACGCGCGAGCTGGCTCAAAGGGGTGCTCGACCTGCTGGTGCTGGCGAGCCTGAGCGAGGGGGAGAGCTACGGCTACGAGATCGCCAAGACCCTCGCCGACGCCGGCCTGGGACAGATCAAGGGCGGCACCCTCTACCCCGTGCTGAACCGGCTCGAGGAGGCCGGGCTGCTGGCGACCGAGTTCCGCGCCGCCGAGCGCGGGCCCGGTCGCCGCTACTACCGCCTCACTGAGGAGGGCCGTCGAACGCTCGAGGAAGAGGGGGCCCGGTGGCTCGCCTTCGACGAGTCGGTGCGGGCCGTACTGACCAAGGGACGATCCCGATGAGCGGCTACTTCGACGAGCTGACCGCACGGCTGCGCGAGGCGGGGGTGCCCGCCTCGCGCATCGCCGTGACCGTGGACGACCTGCGCGCCTACCTCGCCGACAGCGGCGGTGACCCCGAGGAGGAGTTCGGCCCGGCCGCCGCCTTCGCCGAAC
>QGUZ01000093.1 GCA_003242605.1 Actinomycetota bacterium | reverse complement strand
CCGCGAACAGCAGCGCGGTGAGCGGGGTGGTCTCCGCGGGCTTGAGCACCACGGTGTTGCCGCAGGCGAGCGCCGGGGCGACCTTCCACGCGAGCATGAGCAGCGGGAAGTTCCACGGGATCACCTGCGCGGCCACGCCGAGCGGGCGCGGATTCGGCCCGAGCCCGGCGTAGCCGAGCTTGTCGGCCCAGCCCGCGTAGTAGAAGAAGTGCGCGGCCACCAGCGGCAGGTCGACGTCCCGCGACTCCCGGATCGGCTTGCCGTTGTCGAGGGTCTCCAGTACGGCGAGCTCCCGCGCCCGCTCCTGGATGATCCGGGCGATGCGGAACAGGTACTTGGCCCGCTCGGAGCCGGGCATGCGCCCCCAGACCTTCTCGTACGCCTCGCGGGCCGCGCGCACGGCGCGGTCCACGTCGTCGTCGGCCGCGCAGGCCACCTCGGCGAGCGGCTCCTCGGTGGCGGGGTTCACCGTGGTGAACGGCTGCCCCTTGCCCTCGGTGAACTCGCCGCCGATGAACAGCCCGTAGGAGGGCCGGATGGTGACGACATCCCGGGACTCGGGTGCCGGTGCGTAGTCGAGTCGCATGGCCCCTCCTTCAGTCCAGGGTGAAGTAGTCGGCGCCGCCGTACCGGCCGGTGGCGAGCTTGCGGCGCTGCATGAGCAGGTCGTTGAGCAGGCTGGAGGCGCCCAGCCGGAAGTACTCGGGGGTGAGCCAGTCCTCACCCGCGGTCTCGTTGACGAGCACCAGGTACTTGATCGCGTCCTTGGCGGTGCGGATGCCGCCCGCCGCCTTCACCCCCACCCGGCGGCCGGTGCGGGCATGAAAGTCGCGCACCGCCTCGAGCATGACGAGCACGACCGGCGGCGTCGCGGCCGGGCTGATCTTGCCGGTGGAGGTCTTGATGAAGTCCGCGCCGGCGAGCATGGCGAGCCAGGAGGCGCGCCGCACGTTGTCGTAGGTGGCGAGCTCGCCGGTCTCCAGGATCACCTTGAGGTGGGCGGCGCCGCAGGCCGCCTTCACCGCGGCGATCTCCTCGTACACCTTGAGGTAGTCCCCGGCGAGGAACGCGCCGCGGTCGATCACCATGTCGATCTCGTCGGCCCCGGCGGCGACGGCGAGGGTGGTGTCGGCCACCTTCACCTCCAGCGAGCTGCGCCCGCTGGGGAACGCGGTGGCCACCGCGGCGACCTTGACGCCGGTGCCGCGCAGCGCCGCGACGGCGTCCGCCACCAGGTCGGGGTAGACGCAGACGGCTGCCACGCTCGGCACCGTGGGGTCGTCCGGGTCGGGGTGGACCGCCTTGGCGCACAACGCCCGCACCTTGCCGGGCGTGTCCGCGCCCTCGAGCGTGGTGAGGTCCACCATTCGAATGGCCGCGTCGAGAGCCTGAGCCTTGGCCGTGGTCTTGATGGATCGGGTGCCGAGAATCGCCGCCCGCTGGTCCGCGCCGACTCGGTCAACGCCGGGCAGTCCGTGAAGGAAGGCCCGCAGTGTCGCGTTGGAGCCGGCGACCTCCGCAAGGGGAGTAGTCACAGTTGACACTCAACCAGCATTGCCGACGACGGCGAGTGATTCCAAACTGAGACCGGCCCACGCGGCACCCGGGTTTTCGGCGACTTTCGCCGAGGGGCGCCTTGACCGCCGTCTTGACCGGCACCGGGCACGCCGTTCCGCGCCCTTGCCCGGTCCACCCGGGGTACGGCGAGCCGCCTTATGCCCCCGTCTAAGGCACCTTAGCCGCCCATCACCCCATACCTAGGTATGTCCGGCCGCGAGCCCGCCCGCCGCCGGGCCGATAGATAAGGAATGCACCCGATGTGGCGCACGGGGCCTTACCGCGAGCCTTGAAGTGTCAGAGAAAAACCTTCTGCCAGGAGAAGTCCCCGTGCACTCTGAGATCCTCTACCAGATCGCGAAGAACCGGCTCGCCGACCTCCGGGAAGACGCCGCCGACCGCCGCACCGTCCGGCAGGCGATGGCCACCCGCAGGAAGGAGCACGGCACCGAGCGGTGGAGCCTGCGCGGCCCGCTCGGCAAGCGGCAGCGGTCGTGAGCGCCTTCCCGCCACCCGGCCGGCGTCTCCCTCCCGGCCGGGCCGTCCGCCCTCCGTGACCGGTACGGCGGGCGCGATTTTGCGCCCGAAAAAAGGGGGCGAAACAGGCACGCCATGTGTGACAAGCTGGAGGGCATGCTTGGCCGGGCGGTGAGCCCCGTTTTCGTCGGGCGAGAGGAAGAGCTGACCACGCTGCTCGACGCGTTCGATCGGGCACGGCACGGCCAGGCGGCGGCCGTGCTCATCGGCGGCGAGGCCGGGGTCGGCAAGACCCGGCTCGTCGCCCGGTTCGCCGAGCTCGCCGCCGAGCGGCAGGCCCGGGTGCTCGTCGGCGGCTGCGTCGAGCTCTCCGCCGAGGGCCTCGCCTACGCCCCGTTCACCGCCGTGCTGCGCCAGCTCGTCCGGGAGACCGGTGCGGGCGAGATCACCGCGCTGCTGCCCGACGGCGCCGCCCGCGACCTCGCCCGGCTGCTGCCCGAGTTCGGCGAGCCGCCGAGCGACCGGGAGACCGACACCGGCCGGGCCCGGCTCTTCGAGCAGTTCCTCACCCTGCTGGAACGGCTCGCCGAGCAGCGCCCGGTGCTGCTCGTCATCGAGGACGTGCACTGGGCGGACCGTTCCAGCCGCGACCTGATCGCGTTCCTCAGCCGCAACCTGCTCGCGCCGCAGGTGCTCATGCTGCTCACCTACCGCTCCGACGAGCTGCACCGGCAGCATCCGCTGCGCCCGGTGCTCGCCCGGCTCACCCGGCTCGACGGCGTGCTCCGGCTGGAGCTGCCGCGGTTCACCCGCGACGAGGTCGCCGCCCAGATGGCCGGGATCCTCGGCGCCACCCCCGCGTACGCCCGCGTCGGCGAGGTGTACGACCGCAGCGAGGGCATCCCGCTGTTCGTCGAGGCGCTGACCGAGAGCGACGACTGCGAGTCGGTACCCGCCTCGCTGCACGGCCTCATCCTTAGTTCGTTCGAGCGGCTGCCCGAGCCGACCCAGCGCGTGCTGCGCGTCGCGGCGGCGGGCGGCACCCGCGTCGGGCACGCCCTGCTCGCCGCCGTCGCCGGCCTGTCGGACGAGGACCTGGAGGACGCGCTGCGGCCCGCGGTCGCCGCGAACGTCATCCAGATCACCGACGGGGGCGCCTACGCGTTCCGGCACTCGCTGATCCGCCAGGCCGTACACGACGAGCTGCTGCCCGGGGAGCACAGCAGGCTGCACGCCCGGTACGCCGAGGAGATCGAACGCGACCGGACGCTGGTGCCGCCCGGGCGGGCCGCCTTCGAGATCGCCCACCACTGGCACGCGGCCGGCAACGACGTGTGGGCGCTCATCTCCGCCTGGGAGGCCGCCGCCCAGGCCGCGAAGACCTTCGCCTACACCGAGCGCATCCAGCTCCTGGAGCGGGTGCTGACGTTGTGGCACAAGGTGCCCGATGCCGCGGAACGGCTCGGCGCCGACCAGGCCACCGTGCTGGAGCTCGCCTCCGAGGCCGCGCTCGCCTGCGGCGAGCTGGAGCGCGGTACCCGGTTCGTGAACGCCGCGCTCGACCTGCTCGACGAGCGCGCCCACGCCGAGCGGGTGGCGACGCTGCTCGTCCGCCGCGCCCAGCTCTCGCTGGAGAAGGGGCGGCGGGGTGTGCTCGACGACCTGCGCCGGGCCGTCGCGCTGGTGCCGCTGCCCGGCCCCGGGCGGGCGTGCGCGCTGGAACGGCTCGGCCTGCACCTGATACTCCGCGCCGACGTCACCGAGGGCAGCGCGCTGATCGAGGAGGCGCTGCGCATCGCCCGCGACATCGGCGACGAGGCCCTGGAAGGCGATCTGCTGCTCGCCCTGGGCGTCGGGCAGTCGATCGCCGGCGAGCTGGAGGACGCGCTCACCACGAACCGCCGCGCACTGGAGATCGGCAGGCGGGCCGGCTCCGCACGGCAGATGCTGCGGGCGATGAGCAACACCGTGGACGCGCTCAACAACCTCGGCCGCACCGAGGAGGCGCTGCGGCTCGCCGACGAGGCCGAGGCGCTCGCCCGCAAGTACGGGCTCTACCGCACCCAGGGCGTGTTCGCGATGGTGAACCGGGCCGAGATCCTGGAGGCGGTGGGCCGGTGGGACGAGGCGGAAACGGTGATCGAGCAGGCCCTCGCCAACGACCCGACCGTGCACAAGCGCCGGTACCTGCTCGCGGTGCGCTGCGATATCGCGCTCGCCCGCGGCGAGGCGGACCTCGCCGAGCGCCTGCTGCGGGAGGTGGGCGCGCTGCACCCGAGCCCGGCGGAGCTCAGCCAGGAGGCGGAGACGAACGCCCGGCAGCTCCTCGCCTGGCACCTGCTGCGCGGCGCTCCCGCCGACGCCGTCGCGGCCGGGCACGTGTTCTTCGACCGGCGGCCGCCCTCCGGCAAGGCGATGCTCGGCTGGCGGCTGCTCACCGGGATCGAGGAGGTGTGCTGGGCGGCGGGCGAGGCCGACCCCACGGGGGCGGAGAGCCTGCGCAAGCGCGCCGACGCCGTCGCCGAGGAGCTGCGCGCCGACGGCCCGGTGAGCAACGCGTTCCGGCTCATGTACCGGGGGGAGCACGACGCGGCGGCCGTCGCCTGGCAGCGGCTCGGCCGGCCGTACCTGCAGGCGAAGGCGCTCGTCCGCGCCGCGCACGCCGCCGCCCGCGCCGGGGACCGGTACGGCGCCGCGGACCGGCTGCGCGCGGCGCTGCCCATCGCGGTGGGGCTCAAGGCCCGGCCGCTCGCCGAGGAGATCGCGGCGCTCGCCCGCCGGGTCGGCGCCGCGCTGTCCTCCGGCGAGCCCGCGGCGGCGGGTGCGGAGACCGCGGGCCGCGGCGCGCGGGACGCGGCCGAGCTCACCCCGCGCGAGATGGAGGTGCTGCGCCTGGTGGCGCAGGGCCGGTCCAACCGGGAGATCGCCGACGAGCTGTTCATCTCGGTGAAGACGGTCAGCGTGCACGTGTCGAAGATCCTCGCCAAGCTCGGCGTCTCCACGCGGGGCGAGGCCGCCGCCGTCGCGCACCGCCTGGCCCTGTTCACCTGAGCCGCCGGCCTGATTCGGTCACCCGGGCCGCCCGCCGGCGCCGGTCACCCGCACCGCCACCCGGGCCGCTGCCTGGGGCGCCGTCCCCGGCGCGCGCCGGGGGCGACCGGTCAGGCCGCCAGGGCGTCGACGAGCAGCAGGACGCCGAAGACGGCGAACAGGGCGGCCGCGCCGTACCGGACGAACCGCTCGGGCAGGCTCTTGCCGAGCAGCGCGCCGACGAGGATGGCGAGCGCGTCGGCGGCGACCATGCCCACGGTCGAGCCGATCCAGGTGCCGACCCAGCCGTTGTGGGTGGCGAGGGTGATCGTGGCGAGCATGGTCTTATCCCCCAGCTCGCTGAGGAAGAACGCGGTGGTGACCGCGAGCAGGGCGCTGCCGACGACGCGGGTGGCCTTGGCGGACTCCTCCTCGCTCAGCTCGTCGCCGCGCAGCGTCCAGATCGCGAACCCGAAGAACGCGAGGGCGGCGGCGATCTTGATCGCCGTGGTCGGCAGCGCGGTACCGATCACGCCGCCGATCGCCACGCTCACCAGGTGCACCACGGTCGTCGCGATGGTGATGCCGGCGAGCACGATCCACGGCCGGTACCGGGTGGCGAAGGCCAGGGCCATGAGCTGGCTCTTGTCGCCCAGCTCGGCCACGAAGATCATCCAAAGACTGATCCAGAACGCTTCCACCGAGGTCGCCCTTCCAGGTCGGACGCGGCCGGACCTCGGCGGCGTCCCGGTCTTCGGGCACGACGGCCTCGGCCCGGCAGCGCGTTGATCGCACGTTGCCGAGCCGAAGGTCTCGTCCGCCCGTGACCGGGCCCGCGTGACCGGGCACCCGAGCCGTGGCACGGCCCCGGGGCCAGCATGTCGATCACGCGATTGGGACTACTCCCCTTCGGTTGCCACCCGACCTTAACACCCGCCCGGGCAAAAAGCGTCCCCGGGGCGGGTCATCCGCCCCGGCTCCGCGGAAAGCGAACGTCACAGCTCCAGGCCGACGAGCACCGGCTCGTTGACCAGCCGCACCCCGAACTTCGCCTCCACCCCGTCGCGCACCTCGGCGGCGAGGGCGATCAGGTCGGCGGCGGTGGCCCGCTCGTACGGCCCGCCGAGCCCGCCCGGGTGGGTGAGCGCGAGCGTGTGCTTGGTGGAGATCCGCACCGGGCCGCGGCGGTAGCCCTTGGGGAACCCGGCGTGCTCGATCAGCCAGGCCGCGGGCACCTTGACCGCGCCGCCGCCCACCTCCCAGCGCGGGTAGCCGGGGGCGCGGCGCTCGAGCTCGGCGGCCTGCTCGGCGGTGAGCACCGGGTTGGTGAAGAACGAGCCCGCGCTGCAGGTGTCGGGGTCGTCCGGGTCGAGCACCATGCCCTTGCCGCGGCGCAGCTCGAGCACGGCCTCGCGGGCCGCGGAGAGCGGCACCCGGTCGCCGAGGGCGACCCCGAGCCGGTTCGCCAGCTCGGCGTACCCGATCGGCCCGGACTCGCGCGAGCGGGCGAGGGCGTAGGTGACGTCGAGCACCACGTAGCGGCCGAGGTCCTGTTTGAACGCGCTGTTGCGGTAGGAGAACCCGCAGCGCTCCGCGGGCAGCTCCACCACCTCGCCGCGCCGCCGGTCGTAGGCCCGGACCCGCTCGATCGTCTGCGAGACGTCCTGGCCGTAGGCGCCCACGTTCTGGATCGGCGTGGCGCCGACCAGGCCGGGGATGCCGGACAGGCACTCGACCCCGGACCAGCCCTCCGCGACGCAGCGCCGCACCAGCGCGTCCCAGTCCTCGCCCGCCGCCGCGGTCACCCGCACCCGGTCACCGTCGGCGGCCACGTGCACCCCGGCCGTGGCGACGCGGACCACGAGCCCGTCGAAGCCCGCGTCGGCGATCACGACGTTGCTGCCGCCGCCGAGCACGAGCACCGGCTCGCCCGCCCGGTCCGCCTCCGCGACCAGCTGCACGAGTTCCTCGTCGGTGCGGGCCTCGGCGAACGTCTTGGCCGGGCCGCCCAGCCGCAACGTGGTGTACGGCGCGAGCCGTACCCCCTGCAAACGCTCGTTCACGAAGGTCAAGCCTAGGGGGTCAGGAGCCGCGGAGCAGGCGCAGGACCCGCCCGTAGGTGCGGCGGGACTCGCGGTCGCGGTAGACCGGGTCGACGTCCGCGTAGCCCCGGTGGCGTGCGGCGTGCACCGGCAGCGGGGTGCCGGGCACGACCTTGCGGCCGGGGAGGGTGAGGCAGAACTCCAGGTCGGCGTTGCGGTAGTAGCGGGCCTTGCCGGGGAAGCCGCCCGCGGCCAGGGCGCGGTCGCGGCGCACCGCGAACAGGTAGCCGAGCAGCGCCCGCACCTCGCCGGGCCCGGCGTCGTGCCAGGAGCGGCCGTCCGGGTCCGGGTCGACGCCGCGCCAGCCCGCGGCGACCACGTCGCCGGTGAGCGCCTCCACCAGCGGGGTGAGCGCGTCCCCGGTGAGGATCACGGAGGTCTCCATGACCACGTGCACGTCGGCGTCGTCCATGCGCAGCAGCTTGGTGCGGGCGGCGCCCCAGCCCGCCGAGCCGCCCCGCCAGTGCGGGGTCTCGGCCACGTGCCAGGCGTCGATGCGGCCGGGGTGCCGCTCGGCGAGCTCGTGCAGCACGGTCCCGGCGCCGTCGATGTCGCCGAGGTCGATGGCGAGGATCCGGGCGTCGGTGTGCGCGACGAGCGCGTCCACGCACCGCCGCAGGTCGGACGGCCAGCCGTCGACGAGCAGGCCCACGGTGACCTTCCGGGACGCCTCGGCGGCGTGGCCGGTGCCGCCGACGTCGACCGCCTCCTCGAGCCGGGAGCCGGCCAGCGCGCCGTCCCACAGCGTCTGCGCGGCGACGGCCTGCTCGGTGCCGACCGGGGTGCCGGGCCGCTCGTGCCCGCCCGCGGTATCGGACGGGCCGTGCTGCGGCAGGGAGGCGACGGTCGGCCACACCCGGAAGGCGGGCCTGGGGACGAGCTCGAAGCCCGCGGGGGTGTCGCGGACCAGCCAGCCCTCCTCCTCGATGCGCTCGCGCAGCACGTCGGCCTGGGCGTAGTCGCGGCGGGCGCGCGCCTCGGCCCGCTTCTCGGCGAGCCCGCGAACGTGGCTCGGGGGTTCGACGGTGGCTTCGCTCACGCCCGCACGCTACCCCGCGAGCCCGCCCGGGAATCGCCCGCCGGCGTCCGGAACCGGCCGGTACGGCGGGCCGTACCGGCGGGCGGGTCAGGCGAGGCGGACGACCGCGCGGGCCTTGGACAGCACGCGGTTGCCGCCGGACTTGGCGGTGATCGCGATCACCACCTTGTTGTCCTCGAGCTTGCTCTCCACCACGCCGCTCACGGTGATCGTGGTGCCCTCGTCGGTGTCCGGCACGACCACCATCGAGGAGAACCGCACGCCGTAGTCGAGCACCGCGCCGGGGTCGCCGACCCAGTCGGTGATGAACCGCCCGCCCTGGGCCATGGTGTACATGCCGTGGGCGATGACGTCGGGCAGGCCGACCTGCTTGGCGAACCGCTCGTTCCAGTGGATCGGGTTGAAGTCGCCGGACGCGCCTGCGTACTGGATGAGGTTGATCCGGCGGACCGGGTAGTCCACCGGCGGGATCTCCTGGCCGACCTCGACCTCGTCGTACTTGACCGTCGCCGCCATCTCAGGCCGCCCCTCCGCGCTCGACGATGGTGTTGTAGGTGGTGCAGACGAGCTCGCCGTCGAGGGTGGTGACGTCGCTGCGCACGGTCACGAACTCGTTCCGGCCGACGCTCCGGATGTCCATGATCGTCGAGGTGTGGTTGAGCACGTCGCCGGCGTAGATCGGGCGCCGGTACTCGAAGCGCTGCTCGCCGTGGACCACCATCGCGAAGTTGAGGCCGAACTCGGGGTCGGCGAGCGCCTCGCTCGCGCCGGTGAGGGTGAACACGATGGGGAAGGTCGGCGGGGCGACGACGTCGGGATGCCCGGCGGCCCGTGCGGCCTCCCGGTTCAGGTAGATCGGGTTCTCGTCACCGATCGCCAGGGCGAACTCCTTGATCTTCACCCTGGACACCTCGTACGGCTCGGGCGCCGGATAGCTGCGCCCGATGAAGTCCCGGTTCAGGGCCATCGTGCCGGTGCCCCCCTCGTGAACTCGACGATCGACCAAGCCGACACCCTAACAGAGCGGTTTCCCGACCGTCTCGCTCACGGGGAGCCTCACGAGGAGCCGACGACGAGCGCCGCCGACCCGCACCTCCCCTGAAAATGCTCACGCCCGCCAGGATCTGGCGGGCGGAACTCCCATCACACGGCAACCGGCTCCCCGATCGGGGCCTGCCGACCGGCGTCCCCGCCGGGCCGCGGACCGCTGCTCAGCGGGTCTCGCGGTGGGGCTGGTGCCGCTTGCAGTTCGGGCAGTACTTCCTCAGCTCCAGCCGGTCAGGGTCGTTACGCCGGTTCTTGCGAGTGATGTAGTTGCGGTGCTTGCACTCCTGGCAGGCCAGCGTGATCTTCGGCCTAACATCGGTGGCAGCCACGTGGGGAGTGCCTTTCTGGTTTCGGGACTCGTGGACAACCCACACCCGATCGCCCCCCTGATGGGGGAGATCGGGAAGGGTAGTAGCGGAGGCCGGACTTGAACCGGCGACACAGCGATTATGAGCCGCTTGCTCTGCCAGACTGAGCTACTCCGCCTCGGGCCGGCGCATCCGCCGGCCAGGTTAGGATACCCGACCTTGGAGGATGCTCCGGCACGGCTCTGGGGACCGCCGCTTGGCGGCCGGGATCCGCATCCGGACGACAGTCCGGAACCCCCTGGTCACGCCAAAAGGTCCACTCGAATCGCTTCAAGCAGACCCTCCGGACGTGGAGCCCCTTTACGGAATCGAACCGTAGACCTTCTCCTTACCATGGAGACGCTCTGCCGACTGAGCTAAAGGGGCCTGTCCTCGGGCTCGTCGCCCTGGACACCAGTAACCATACACGGATCTGGGCGCTGACGCGAAATCAATTGCCCAACTTGCTCGGATCGACCTTCCGACCGTCGCCGACCTCGGGATCCGGCGGCCCGGCGGGCCCGGGCGGCGGCCGGGCGCAGGGTGATCACCTCGCACAGGTCGGCGAGGTCGACGTGCCGGGCGACCTCCGCCACCGAGTAGCAGTCGGCGACGTGACGGCCGCGCCGCCGTACCCGCAGCACCTGCCGCCCGTCCTGCGTCCCCGGCACCACCTCGAGCCCGTCCGGCCCCACCCAGCGCACGTCCATACCGCCCCAGCCTACGCGTTTGTGCTCGTCAACCCCAGGGGGCGGTCCCGTCCCGCGGGTCACAGCCGCCACGGCACGCCATCGGACCGCCACCGGATCGCCCGCGGCCGGGCCGCGCCCGGCGGCCGCGCGGCCGTCCCCTCCGGCCAGCCGGGACCGAGGCCGGGCCACCACAGGTGCATTTGGCACACCCGCGGACATCGATCGCATCCGACGGGGAAGGCCCACTGAACACGGAGGCGGCCTGCACCGGGAGGACCTATGCACGTGAGCCTGGCGACCGATGCGGCACCGGGTCGGGACAACGAGGACTTCGTGGCGGCGACGACGGACGCCATCGTCCTGCTCGACGGCACCGGCCCGGCGCCGGGGCGCGGCTCCGGCTGCTCGCACGGCGTGCCGTGGTTCGTCCGCTCGCTCGGCTCGGTGCTGCTGAGCGAGCTGTCGCTGCCGTCCTGCCCGCTCCCCCAGATCCTCTCCCGGGCGATCAAGCACGTCACGTCGCTGCACGACTTCACCTGCGACCTGGCCCGGCCCGGCGCGCCGGGGGCGTCGGTGGTGATGATGCGGCGCACCCGGGACGCGGTCGACTTCCTCGTGCTCGCCGACGCCGTGGTCGTGGTCGACGTGGGCGAGCCGGACCCGCTCGTCATCCGGGACGGCCGGTCCGGCCCGGCCGGCAACGGGGTGACCCGCCGCTACCGGCCGGAGGGCGGGTCGCCGATCGCGGAGCCCCCGGCCGCGGGCCGGGGCGGGGCCGGCACGGGCACCCTCACCCAACGGGAACGGCGGGTGGCGTGCACCGACCCGCTCGCCGCCGAGCGGGCGGTGACCGGGTCGGTGCCGCTCGAGCAGGTGTCCGCGGTCGCGCTGCTGTCGGACGGGGTGTCACGGCTCGTCGACCCGTTCGGACTCGCCTCCTGGCGGCAGCTGCTCGCGCTGCTCGGACGGCACGGCGCCTGGGAGGCGATCCGCCAGGTGCGGGTCGCCGAGAAGGCCGACCCGACCGGCCGGCGCTGGCCGCGCGACACGGTGCACGACGACGCCTCGGTGGCCTACTGGGAGCCGGACTGACCGGCCGCGGGCGGGTCACCCGCCGCCCACGGCCGGCCGCACCGCCGGGGCGGCGCTCAGGCGCGGAGGGTGTCACCCCAGCCGCTCTGGACCATGGTCTGGAACCGCCACCTGCCGCCGATCTTGACGAGCAGGTCCGCGTAGCGGGTGCGGGCGCCGCCGCCGTCCCAGGTGACCACGGCGTCGGTGACCACGACGACGAGGGAGGCGGAGAGGAAGTGCGGGGTGCGGGTGGACTCGATGCGCACGTCCCCGCCCGCGCCGATCACCTGCGCCATCGTCTCGACGTACCGCTCGCGCGACCACTGGGCCGCCACCGCCTCGCCCGCCGCGTCGTCGCTCACCACGTTGAGCGGGAACACGGCCATGTCGGCGAGCCGCTCGACGTCCCCCCGCGCCGCACAGGCGTCGTACTCGCGGAACCATGCCTCGACGCTCGCCAGGTCCTCGTCCGTGGGCACGTACGGCCCGGCCTCGATCACTGGATCCACAGAAACTCCATACGAAGTATGTCTTTACGGTGTATGGAGTTTAACCGCGTGGGCCCGGCACGCATTCCCGGCGTGCCGGGGATCCGGCCGTGGCCGTCGGAACCGCGCCCCCGCTCAGACCCGGCGCGGCTCCGCGGGGGTCTCAAGGAGGGCGCGCGCCAGGCTCTCCGCGTCGAACGGGCCGACATGCCGCACGCCGTTGACGAAGAACGTGGGGGTGCCGCGGGCGCCGCTCGCCGCGGCGTCGGCGACGTCGGCCTGGACCCGGGCGGCGACCCGCTCGGAGGACAGGTCGCGCAGGAACCGCTCGACGTCGAGCCCGATCTCCGCCGCGTACCCGGCGAGATCCTCGTACTCGAGCTGGTCCTGGTGCTGGAAGAGGATGTCGTGCATGTCCCAGAACCGCCCCTGCAGGTCGGCGGCGACCGCGGCCCGGGCGGCGAGCTCGGCGTGCGGGTGGACGTCGGTCAGCGGCAGGTGGCGGAAGACGTACCGCAGGTCGTCACCGAACCGCTCCCGCAGCTCGTCGGCGACGCCGGTGGTGCGGGCGCAGAACGGGCACTCGAAGTCGGCGAACTCCACCAGCGTGTACTTGGCGTCGACCGGCCCCCGGATGTGGTCGAAGCCCACCTCGACCGGCCGGTTGAGCACCCGGGGCAGGTCCGCGTCCACCTGCCCGGCGAACCGGGCGAACCCCCAGAACAGCAGCCACCCCACCGCCGTGGCGAGCACCGCCGCGAGCAGCACCCCGACGACCACCTCGTCGTGCAGGACCGGGTGATCGTCGAAGGCGAGGTGGGCGATGAGCAGCGCCACGGTGAAGCCGATCCCGGAGAGCGCGGCCCCGCCGAGCACGTGCCCGTTGCCGACCCCCTGGGGCAGGGTGCCGAGCCGGAACCGGCAGCCGAGCAGCGAGCCGCCGCCCACGCCGACGAGCTTGCCGGCGACGAGGGCCACGGTCACGCCCCAGGTGACCGGCGAGGTGAGCGCCTCGCCCAGCACCCCGCCGCGCAGGTCGACCCCGGCGTTGGCGAGCGCGAACAGCGGTACCACGAGGTAGCTCACCCACGGCTGCAGCATCACGTGCAGCCGCTCGTTCACCGACAGCGCCCGGTCCACCTCCAGCCGGGCCCACCGCCCCACGTGGGCGAGCGGCGACTGGCGGAACGCCCGGAACGAGCGCGCCGCGTTCTCCACCGCCTCCCGCTCCGGCGGGCGGGCCTCGATGAGCAGGCCGCCGAGCATGCCCGCGATCGACCCGTGCAGCCCGGAGGCGTGGGTCGCCAGCCACAGCGCGACCCCGAGGATCACGTACGGCGTGGCCCGCCACACCCGCAGATGGCTGAGCAGCGCGATCGCCCCGCACAGCACGGCCATGGTGAGGATCGGGACGGGCCGGAGGCCGTCGGAGTAGACCAGCCCGATCACGCTCACCGCGACGATGTCGTCGATCACGGTGAACACCAGCAGGAAGTTCCGCAGCTGGGTGGAGAACCGCGGCCCGACCAGCGCGAGCGCGCCGAGCATGAACGCGGTGTCGGTGCCGATCACCACGCCCCACCCGCGCGCGGCCTCCGCCGGGGTGATCGCCAGGTAGACCAGCGCCGGCACCAGGATGCCGCCGAGCGCGGCCACGATCGGGATCATGGCCCGGCGCGGATCCCGCAGCTCACCCAGGGAGAACTCGCGGCGCACCTCGAGCCCGACGACGAAGAAGAACATCGCCATCAGGCCGTCGTTCACCCAGTGCTCGAGGTCCATCGCGAGCCGCTCGCCGCCGATCGACACCGAGGCCTCGGTCGCCCACAGCGACTCCTGCAGCTCGGACCAGGGCGAGTTCGCCCATGCCACGGCGATCACGGTCGCCGCCACCAGCAGCGCCGCGCTCCCCGCCTCGGTCGCCAGGAACCGCCGCGCCCGCCCGGCGAGCCGCCCCGGCAACGCGGCCGCCCCCGCCCGCGTCCCGCCGGCCGTACCCCCGTCCGTCCGTTGTCGCATGTGCACCCCGCGCGTAGGAAGAAGCGCCCCCAGGCTTCGAGCCTATGGCGGGCCCGGACGCACGGACGCCCCGCCGTTTCGCCATAGGCGAACCTGCTCGTGGGCACCGCGGCCCTGGGGCGGCCTCGGCCGGCCCGCGCGGCCGAGGCCCACGCCGTCAGGGCCGGGACCCGCGTCCCGCCCGTGGGGCGTGCCGGGCGCGCGGGTCACCACGGGGCCGGAACGCCCTTCTCGGCGGCCTCGCGGGCCTTCCGATACGTCTCGTCGAGCCAGGACAGGTACCAGTCGGCGAACTCGCCCTCGCGGGTGACGCCGCCGTCGCTGGCGCGATCGTCGAACCAGACCTCGCCGGCGAGCTCGCCGCTGACGACCAGGCGGTGGAAGGCCCCGCAGCCGAAATGGCCGAGGATCAGCGAGCCGGTGATCCAGCTGGGCCCTTCGTAGTCCTCGGGCTGTTCCTCGAACCGGGGATTCCAGTTCGTCGTGTGCGGGAACGGCGTGGCGTAGAAGCCCGGCATTCCCTCGTGCCACTTCTCATCCTCGCGGAGCGCCTCGGCGAGGCCGAACAGGCCGTAGTGCGGCCCGGCCCCGCCGTTTCCCACGGTCGCCAGAAACGTGCGGTAGGCGGCGGGAAGTTCGACACCCATGCGTTTCTCGAACGCCAGGATCTCCTCCGTGGAAAGCGGCGGATTCAGGCGGTGGCGATGTTCGCGTGCGCCGAACAGCCGGAATTCCGGATCCAGCCGCCGGATCTCGGCGATCCGGCCATGGATGAAGTCCACGTCCCACACGGTCGTACTCCAGAGCTGAGCGACGGCAGGCCGACCGGCGGCATCGGGCCCGGGCCCGCGTGATCGGCGCCGGACGGAGCCCCGCTCTTGGTCGCGACGCCCGCCCGAAATGGGTCCGGACCGTGCCGCGTGCCGCCGTGGCACATTAGCGAAGATTCCGGTTATCGCCCGAATGCTTTTCGCCGGTCACGTTCCCGGGCCGCTCTGACCGGTGGCGACGTCGCCATCCCGGTTCGCCGGCGGATCGCGATGGTGCGATCGGATCGCGGCAGTCTTTGCCGCACGGTTTTCTCGGAACGGGGGATCGGAACACGCGCCGTTTCCCGCCGATGGCACACGCCGTCACGACCGCCATCCGGGCCGTGCCGTACCTCGATGACGGCGCGGGGTATGGGAAAAAGAGCATGGGAAAAGGAGAATGTGGACGCCGACGACGGCCCTGGCGGCCGCGTTGCGGCGGCGGGGTCCCGCCCATGGGTGGGACCCGCCTCCCCAAGGTCGTCGTCGCCCGCGTGTTTTCGCCCGTGCGCTGCGCACGATCCGGGCCGAATGGAGAGAGATGACCGAGGGTGAGGCAAGGGCCAGAGCGGACATCATCGCTCGGTTCGACGCGATGGCCAAGGTGGCCCAGGAGGGGCGGCGGATCCTCGACGCCCGGCCGGACGGGGCCGTGGACGACGGGTTCGGCGCGTCCGGGTACGCGGACACCGCCGGGCTGCCGGACGGGGCGCTCCGGGCCAGCCTGGGGTGCGGCGACCCGGTCGGCGTGGCCGATCCGCGGCCCGGGGAGACCGTGCTCGACCTGGGGTGCGGCGGCGGGCTCGACGTGCTGCTGGCGGCCCGCCGGGTCGGCCCGGCCGGGAAGGTGTACGGGCTGGACGCCTCGGCCGAGATGATCGAGCTGGCCAAGGCGAACGCCGCCGAGGCCGGGGCCGGGAACGTCGGGTTCCTGCACGCCGCCATCGAGGACGTCCCGCTCCCCGACGCGAGCGTGGACGTGATCGTCTCCAACTACGTGATCAACCTGTCCGTCGACAAGCCCCGCGTGCTGGAGGAGGCGTACCGCGTGCTCCGCCCCGGCGGCCGGATCGCGGTCGCCGACGTGATCGCCGAGGACGGGCTCGACCCGGACCGGCGCGCCGCGGCCGAGCGCCGGGTGGGCTGCCGGTACGGCACGCTCACCGAGGGCGAGTACCGCGCCCTGCTCGCCCGGGCCGGGTTCGGCAGGTACACGGTCACCCGCGCCCGGCCCGTGATCGACGGCCTGCACGCGGCGTTGATCCGGGCGGGCAAGCCGGACGCCCCGCCCGGGATCGTGATCCGCCCGATGCGCACGGCCGACGCCGACCAGGTCCTCGCCATCTACCAGGCGGGCCTCGACGGCGGGAACGCGAGCTTCGAGACCACCGCCCCGTCCTGGGAGGCGTTCGACGCCGGGAAACTGCCGCTGCACCGGTACGTCGCGGTCGAGGCCACCACCGGGCAGGTCGTCGGCTGGGTCGCGGTCAGCCCGGTGTCGGGCCGCTGCGTCTACGCCGGTGTGGTGGAGGACTCGGTGTACGTCCACCCGGACCACGCCGGCCGCGGCATCGGCCTGGCGCTGCTCAACGCCCTGATCCAGTCCACCGAGGCCGCCGGCGTCTGGACCATCGAGGCGGGCGTCTTCCCCGAGAACACCGCCAGCCTGCGCCTGCACGAGAAGGCGGGCTTCCGCGTCGTCGGCACCCGCCACCGCCTCGGCCGGCACCACGGGCGGTGGCGCGACGTCGTGCTCATCGAACGGCGCAGCCCGGTCGTGGGCGTGTAACGGACGCCCGGGCCGCTGACCGGGCGCCGCAGGCGGCGGGAGACGCGCCCGGCCGGTTCGCCGGTCGGGCGGGCCGCGGCGCGCACACCTCGGCCGAGGCGGTGGGCGGCCGGGGGCGCCCGCGGCGGGGGGGGGGGCCCCCGGGGCGCCGGGGCTCCCGGGGGCGGGCCCGCCCCGGGGGCGCGCCGCGGTCGCGGGCGCCCCCCGCGGCGCCCCGCCCTTTCCCCCGGCTCGGGCGGCGCGCCGCCCGGGGGG
>QGUZ01000002.1 GCA_003242605.1 Actinomycetota bacterium | reverse complement strand
CGCGCAGCAGCGCCGACTCCCGGGTGCGCTCGTGCACCGAGAGCGCGAGCGTGTTCGCGATGCCGAGCAGCGAGATCAGCACCGACAGCCCGAGCAGCCCGGCCACCACGAGCAGCAGCGTGTCGAGCACCGACTCGAACTCGTCGCGCATCTCCGCCATGCTCGCCACCTGCGCGGTCGGGTACGGCGCCGCCGCCGCCTCGACGACCCGCCGCGCCACCCCGGGCGCGACGCCGTCCTTCGCGTTGACGATGATCTCGCTGTCGTCGAGCTCGCCGAAGGCCCGGGTGAAGTCGGTCTCGTGCACCAGCAGCCCGGGCAGGAACAGCAGGTCGCTCTCGACCACCGCGACGACCCGCACGTCGAGCCGCCGCCCGCGCTCCGTCTCGACGGTGACGGTGTCGCCGGGACGCACCCCGAGGCGTCTGGTGGCCTGGCGGGATGCCACCGCCGTGCCGGGCCCGAAGCCGCGGAGGTCGCCCTCGGCGACCTCGACCCGGAGCATGTCGCCGAGCGCCCCGTCGGTGACCGTGGTGATCTGGTGGCGCCCGCCGCCGACCATGGCGAAGGCCCGGCGGGTCTCGGCCACCTGCTCGATCTCCGGGCGGGTGCGGAGTTCCGCGGCGATCGCGCGCGGCACCGTGGCGTCCCGGCCGTCGTCCCGGTACTGGGCGCTGATCTGGTAGTCCACCGGGAACTCCGCGTCGAGCCGGGAGGTGAGCCAGGCCTCGGTGGAGGCGGCGACGACCGAGACGAGCGTCATGAGGCCCACGCCCACGGTGAGCGCGATCGTCGTGGTCGCCGAGCGGCGGGGGTTGCGGCGCGAGTTGTCGACCGCGAGGCGTCCGGTGACGCCGAACAGCCGGCGGGGCAGCCAGCCGACGAGCCCGGCGAGCGGCCGCACGAGCACCGGGCCGATCACGAGCACGGCGAGGAAGACGAGCGTGCCGCCCGCGGCCACCATGATCAGCGGCCCGTCGCCCGGCCCGGTCGCGATGCCGAACCAGGTGAGGCCCGCGCCGAGGAGGACGAGCACCACGGAGCTCGCGATCATCAGCACGCCGGCGCGGAAGGTGGGCTGCTCGGTCCGGGCCGAGAGCGCGGCCACCGGCCGGGTCCGGGTGGCCGTGCGGGCGGGCAGCAGCGCCGCCCCCACGGTGACGAGCACGCCGGTGAGCAGGGCGGCCACGACGGTGCGGGGCTGCAGGGAGAGCGGCCCCAGCGGCAGGTTGCTGCCGAGGTCGCCGAAGACGGCGATCGAGGCGGCGCCGAGCCCGAACCCGGCGGCGAGCCCGGCCGCCGAGGCGATCACACCGACCACGAGCGCCTCCAGCAGCACCGAGCCGAACACCTGGCCCCGGGAGGCGCCGATGCAGCGCAGCAGCGCCAGCTCGCGCACCCGCTGGGCGACGAGGATGTTGAACGTGTTGTAGATGACGAGGCCGGCGACGAGCATCGCGACGAGGCCGAACGCCAGCATCATCAGGGTGAACGTGCTGCTGTCGACGTTGTTCTGCGCGGCCAGCCGGTCGGCGAGCTGGGCGCCGGTGATGACCCGGTGCTCGGACCCGACGGCCCGCTGCACGTCGGCGCGCAGCCGCGCGGCGGAGACGCCGTCCGCGGCGAGCACGTCGATCTCGCGGTAGCCGTTAGCGCCGGTGACGCGCAGCGCGTCGGCCGCGGTGAAGCCGACCACGCCCCGGTAGGCGAGGTCGGCGCGCACCCCGGTGTCGATCACGCCGACGAGGCGGAAGGTGTGCCGGCGCTCGCGGTGGTCGAGCACGGTGATCGCGTCGCCGACGCGGTAGCCGGTCCGCTCGACGGTGTTCTCGTCGAGCACGGCCTCCCCGGCGGCGGCCGGCGCGGCGCCCTGCACGACCGCCATGCGGTTGAGCCGCCCGGTGGAGATCGAGATGCCCGCGGTGGCCACGGTCCCCACCGCCTTGCCGTCCCGGCCGAGCAGCGGGGCGGTCCCGGAGACGAGGCCCTGGGCGTCCGCCACCCCCGGCAGCGACCGGACCCGCTCCAGCACGTCCTGCGCGATCACCGGCGGCTCGTCCGGGTTCCCCCGGCCGGTGGGCTCGACCACGACGTCCACCTTGCCGGCGTCGGCGGCGATCGCCTGGTCCACCCCGGCCTGCAGGGCGTCGGTGAGCACGAAGGTGCCGGAGACGAACGCCACCCCGAGCGCGATCGCGATCGAGGTGAGCAGCAGCCGCAGCCGGTGCGCCCGCAGCCCGGCGAGTGTCGCCTGCAGCACCGCTCAGCCCTCCAGCTTCACGAGCGTGTCGAGCACGGACTGCGCGGTCGGCCGCTGCAGCTCGGTGACGAGCCGGCCGTCGCGGAGGAACACCACCCGGTCGGCGTAGGACGCGGCGACCGGGTCGTGGGTGACCATGACGATGGTCTGCCCGAGCTCCCGCACCGAGCTGCGCAGGAACGACAGCACCTCCTGGCCGCTGCGCGAGTCGAGGTTCCCGGTCGGCTCGTCGGCGAAGATCACGTGCGGCTTGGTGATGAGCGCGCGGGCCACCGCGACCCGCTGCTGCTGGCCGCCGGAGAGCTCGCCGGGCCGGTGGCGGAGCCGCTCCCGCAGCCCGACGGTGTCGACGACGAGGTCGAACAGGTCCCGGTCCGGCTGCCGCCCGGCGATGTTGAGCGGCAGCAGGATGTTCTCCTCGGCGGTGAGGGTCGGGAGCAGGTTGAACGCCTGGAACACGAACCCGATGCGCTCCCGGCGCAGCCGGGTGAGCTCCCGGTCGTTCAGCCGGGTGATCTCGGTGTCGCCGATGAACACCTGGCCCTCGGTGACCGTGTCGAGCCCGGCGAGGCAGTGCATCAGCGTCGACTTGCCCGACCCCGACGGTCCCATGATCGCGGTGAACCGCCCGGCGGCGAAGGCGACGTCCACGCCGCGCAGCGCGTGCACGGCCGCGGCGCCGCTGCCGTACACCTTGACGAGCCCTTTCGCGGTGACGGCGGGGCGCTCCTGGACGTGTTCCGTGAGCCGCTGTCCGGCTCCGGTGATGGTCATGTGGGCCTCCGAAAGTCCTCCGTCCGCCCGGCCCCCGAGGTACGGCGGGCGGCGCGGTCATGCGCGTCTTTACGTGCGCACCACGCTAGGGACGGACAGGGGCCCCTCCCATCGGCCGCGCGGCCGGAGTTCGGCTGCGCCGGGCGGACCACCGCGGCGGCGACGTGCGACCTCGGACGTAGCCGCGGGTCAGCCTTTCGGCCGACCCTGCGGTGCGACGAGGCCGCTCTCGTAGGCGTAGACCACCGCCTGGGCCCGGTCGCGCAGGCCCAGCTTCGCCAGGATGCGCCCGAGGTGGGTCTTCACGGTCGCCTCGGCGAGGGTGAGCCGGTCGGCGATCTCGGCGTTCGACAGCCCGCGGGCGACGAGCACGAGCACCTCGCGCTCCCGCGCGGTGAGCAGCCCCAGCCGCTCGGGCTCGGTGCCGTCGCCCGGCGGCAGGTGTACGGCGAAGCGGTCGAGCAGCCGCCGGGTGGTGCTCGGTGCCACCACCGCGTCCCCGGCGTGCACCGCGCGGATCGCGCTCACCAGGTCGCCCGGCGGCACGTCCTTGAGCAGGAAGCCGGACGCGCCCGCGCGGAGCGCCGCGAACGCGTACTCGTCGAGGTCGAAGGTGGTGAGGATGAGCACCCGCGGCCCGGGGCCGTCCCCGGCCGGCCGCCGTGCGCAGATCCGCCGGGTGGCCTCGACGCCGTCCATGCCCGGCATCCGCACGTCCATGAGCACGACGTCGGCGGCCACCGTGCGCAGCGCCTCGACCGCGGCGGCGCCGTCCCCGGCCTCGCCGACCACCTCGATGTCCGGCTGGGCCGACAGCACCATGCGGAACCCGGCCCGCACCAGCTCCTGGTCGTCGACGAGCAGCACCCGGATCGTCATGCCGCCCTGCCCACCGGCAGCCGTGCCGTCACCTGGAAGCCTCCTCCCCGGCGCGGGCCGGCCTCCACGGCCCCGCCGTACACCGCGACCCGCTCCCGCATGCCGATCAGCCCGTGGCCGCCGTCCCCGGGCGGGGCCGCCGCGCCGCGGCCGTCGTCGGTGACCCGCAGCACCACCTCGGCCGGGTGGAACTCCACCTCGACCCGCGCGGTCGCCCGCGGGCCCGCGTGCTTGAGCACGTTGGTGAGCGCCTCCTGCACCACCCGGTAGATCACGAGCTGCTCGCCCTCGGACAGGCCGCCCGGCGTGCCGGTGACCGACAGCTCCACCGGCAGCCCGGAGGCGCGCACCTTCGCGATCAGGTCCGTGAGCTGCGCCAGGCCCGGCTGGGGCGCGTACTCCTCGGCCGCCGGGTCGTCCGCGCGCAGCACGCCGACGAGCCGCCGCATCTCGGCGAGGGCGCGCCGGCCGGTGGCGGAGATCTCCTGGACCGCCTTCTTCGCCTGCTCGGGATCGCCGTCGATCGCGAACGCCGCGCCGTCGGCCTGCACCACCATCACGCTGACATTGTGCGCGACCACGTCGTGGAGCTCGCGCGCGATGCGGGCGCGCTCGGCCGCCGCGGCGATCGCGGCGCGCTGGTCGCGTTCCCGCTCGGCGCGCTCGGCCCGCTCCTCGAGGCTCTCCAGGTAGCGGCGGCGGGTGTTCACGTAGCCGCCCGCGATGGCGATGGCGATGACGAACCCGGACGCGGAGACGAACCCCTCCAGGCTCGCGGCCTGGGGCCAGTCGGCGAAATCGACCATGGAGAGCCACACGCCCAGCTCGGTGACGAGCCAGGCCGCGATCGTCCACGGGACGGAGCAGGCCGCGGCCACCGCGAACAGCGCCACCAGGACGGACAGGTTCGCCGGAATCGGGTCGATCCCGGCGAGCCACTGCAGGAAGCTGACCGCGGCCACCGCGGCGAAGACCTCGCGCGGCCGCTCCCCGCGCCACCACAGCGGGACCAGCAGCGCGGCCGAGAGCAGCAGATACCCGATCGTCCCGGCGGACGGCCAGGCCGAGCCCGCGGACGGGGCGTGGTAGACCACTCCCAGCAGGCTGAACAGGACCAGCGGTGCCGGCCACAGCGCGTTCGCCGCCCTCCGGTGCCGCCGCGCCCACCGACGCAGTCGCCCGAACACGGTCCAACCCTATGCACGCCGCCGACCAGGGGAATTACGCCGGAAGACCGATTCCGGGGTACGACCTGGGTAGCACGCGGCGGCGCGGGTCATCCCGGCGTCGCGCTCCCGGGACTACGGCGGGCGCCCGCCGTGCGGCCGGCGGCGGCCTGCCGGTCGGGATGCGAGGCCGCGAGAGGACTGGGGGAGTGGGTGAGAGGCTCGCCGCCCGGGGACGTGTCGTGGCGTTTCGGACAAACTTCGCACACTGTGCGTAAGTGGGGCCGGTGGGATTCGAACCCACACTTACAGCCACCTAAAGACTGTGCCTCTGCCGTTGGGCTACGGCCCCTGCTCGCCGGCCTCAGCCGTCTGGGTGTGTCGCCGCCCGGCCGCCGATGACGGCCGCGGCACGAACCACGGGTGCTCCCCGGCCGCGACGCCGGTCGTCGCCCTGGTCCCACACAGGCCCACACGGGGGCCGTCGGCACGGGCCAGGTCCCCTCGATCTTACAGTCCGGGTCGGCGCTAGGACACCTGGGAATTACCGGGCGCGGGGCGGCCGCGGAGCGCGCGGGCCGGGCTCACCCGGCCAGGCCCAGTTCCTTCTTCAGGCGCGCGACGTGACCGGTGGCCTTCACGTTGTACATCGCCCGGTCGATGGTGCCGTCGGCGTTGATCACGAAGGTGGAGCGCAGCACGCCGACCGTGGTCTTGCCGTACATGGTCTTCGTGCCGTAGGCCCCGTAGGCCTTGTGCACCACCAGGTCCGGGTCCGACAGCAGCGGGAAGGTGAGCCGGTCGCGCTCGGCGAACCTCGCCAGCCGCTCCGGGGTGTCCTTCGACACGCCGAGCACCACGTACCCGGCGTCGGTGAGCTCGGCGAGGTTGTCCCGGAAGTCGCACGCCTGCTTGGTGCAGCCGGGTGTCATCGCGGCGGGGTAGAAGTAGAGGATGACCCGCTTGCCGCGAAACGACCGCAGGGATACCTCGCCCCCCTGAGCGTCGGGAAGGGTGAAGTCCGGCGCCACATCGCCGGGCGCGAGCCTGATGTCGGTCACGAGGTGCCTCCTGCGTTCCGCCGGCCGGGTCCGACACCAGACTAGCGGCATGGCCGATGTGCCATGAGGTGCCCGGACCTGGAAGACTGATCACGTCGGCGTCGCGGGGGAGTCACTCCCCGTCAGGCCGCCGGCGGCGCCGCGCGGCGCGACCGCGGGCGAGGGCAGGACGCGCAGAGCGACGACGCGCGGGGGACCGCGCGCCGCAGAGGAACACGGAGAAGGGGATCGTCATGGCGGACTCCGATCCCGCGGCACTGGAGCGGGAGATCGAGCGCACGCGGGCCGAGCTCGCCCGCACGATCGACGCGATCGCGGACCGGGTGAGCCCGCGGCGGGTCGCGGAGCGGAGCGTCGCCCGGGTGAAGGCGAACGCCGAGCAGCTGCTGGCCACCGTGGGGGATCTGATCGCCGGGGACGCGTACCGGCCGGTGGACGGCGCCGAGGACGACCGGCGGCAGCCGCCTCCGGACCTCGGCCCGGTGCTCATCGGCGTCGGGGTGGTGCTGGCGCTCGGCGCGACCGTGGTCCTGCTGCGCCGCCGTCGCCGCCGCCGCGGCTGATCCCCGCCCGCGGGCGCGCGGGGCGGGGATCAGAGGAAGGCCTGTCCCTCGCCGCGGTAGGTCGGGGCCTCGCCCACCCGGCGGTCGCCCTCGACCAGGTGGAGCACGTCGAACCGCTCGCACAGCTCGCCCGCCTTGGCGTGGCGGAACCACACCCGGTCGCCCACCCGCAGCTTTCGGGCGGCCCGGCCGAGCAGCGGGGTCTGCACCTCGCCCGCCCCCTCGTTCCGGCTGTAGCGCAGCCCGGCCGGCAGGTACGGCTGGGGCAGCCGGTCGGCCCCCGGCGGCCCGGACGCGACGTAGCCGCCGCCGAGCACGGTCACCACATCGCCGCCCGGCCGCCGCACCACCGGCAGCGCGAACAGCGCGGCCGGGCGCCCGCGGAACGAGCGGTAGAAGTCGAACAACCGCGGGTGGAACAGCCCGGACCCGGCGGCGATCTCGGTGACCGCCTCCTCCTGCGTGGTCTTCTCCACGCTGCCGGTGCCGCCCCCGTTGACGAACTCCAGCTCGGCGTGCCGCCGTACCGCCCGCACCACCGCGGCGCGGCGGAGTGCCAGCTCGCGCTGGGAACGCCGCTGCACCCAGCGCAGCACGTGCCCGTACGGCCCGCCGACCCGGTCGCCGACGCCCGCGATCTGCGCCTCGTACGCCATGAGCCCGACCAGGCGCATGCCCGGCCGGGCGGCGATCGCCCGGGCGAGCTCGGCCGCCTGCGCGGGCTCGCGCACCGGGGAGCGCAGCGCCCCGGCGCGCAGCAGGCCGCCGAAGGCGCGGTAGCCCGCGTCGACGTCGAGGCAGAGCCGCAGCTCGTGGCGGGGCCGCACGTCCCGCACGGCGGACTCGATGAGGTCGAGGTGGGCGAGGTCGTCGACCATGAGCGTGATCTCGCGGGCGGCGTCCGGGTCGGCCGCGAGCCGCGCGATCGCCCGCCGGTCGGCCGTCGGGTAGGCCACGACGATGTCGGTGAAGCCGTGCCCGGCGAGCCAGAGCGCCTCCGGCAGGGTGAACGCGAGGATCCCGGAGAAGCCGTCCATGGCGAGCACGCGTTCCAGCACCGCGCGGCACCGGACCGACTTGCTCGCCACCCGGATCGGCTTGCCGCGGGCCCGCCGTCCCAGGGCGGCGGGGTGGGCGCGGAGCGCGTCCAGGGCGACGATCGCCAGCGGCGGCTCCAGATCGGCGGTGGCCCGGTCGTAGCGGCGGCGCAGCCCGGCCGAGGGCTCGCCGCCCGCCCCGGCGGGCGCCGACGGGCCCGCGGGCAGGCCGGTGGGCAGGTCGGAAGGCGCTGTCATGTCCGCAGCATAAAAGCGGCGCCCCGAAATTACATGAGGTGATCTCGCATTCTCTTTGCGCGCGTGCGGCCGGAGCGCAAAGTCTCCGCCGGGCGCGGTCCCGGAAACGGCAAGGGGTGGGGCAAGGCGCTGCGCGACCCGGCCGCGGGCGTGTACCTGTGCTGGTGTGACGAGTCCGGGCAGCACGAGGCGGCAGGCGGGGGCGGCCATGCGGGAGTCCTCGGGCCGGTGGGATCGGGAACCGCTGTGGGGGTCGGAGGCGGCGCGTACCCGGCTCCGCGGCGCCGCGCCGGAGCCCTTGCGCGGTGACCCGCCCGCATCCGGGGACGAGCCCGGCGCGCGCACGTCCAGGCGCGCGCTGCGGCCGGGCCGCACCCCCGCCGGGATCGTCGTCGCGCTGCTCGTCTCGGTCGCCGGATGGGCTGCGACGGCCGAGCTGATCTGGCTCATGCTCGGCGGGCGGCCGCGGTGGGGACCGCTCGACCGGGTCGGCGCGCTCGGCGCGCGCACGTGGGGCGATCCGGTCGTCGGCGTGCTCGCCTGCCTGCTCGTCCTCGGCGGGGTCGTGCTCGTCGTGCACGCGCTCACGCCCGGCCGCCCCCGGCTCATCCCGCTGCGCACCCGCGACCCGCTGCTCGCCATCGGCCTGACCCGCTCCGGCCTGCGCCGCGCGCTCACCGCGGCGGTGCACGAGGTGGACGGGGTCGCCGCGGCGCGGGTCGCGGTGCGCGCCGACCGGGTCGAGGTGGTCGTGCGCACCCCGGCCGGCCGTACCGGCGAGCTGCTGCCCCGGGTGGCGGCGGCCGTCGGCGACACGCTCGTGCGGGTGGGCGCGGAGGCCGGCCGCGAGGTGGTGCTGCGGATGCAGGCGGGGAGAGGCTGACCGTGCGGTCGCACCTGGGGAACCGGGTCGGCCTCGCCCTCGCCGGGCTCGTGTTGCTCGGGGCCGGCGGGGCCGCGCTCTGGCTGCGGGAGCGGTACCCGGCCGTCCCGATCGTCGACCCGCGGGCCGAGATGTTCCTCTACGCCCACCCGTGGGTGGTCCCCGTGGCGGCCGTGCTGTGCTTCCTGCTCGCGCTCGCCGCGACCCGCTGGCTCGTGCTCGCGGCCGGGTGGGGGCGGCGCGGGGTGCGCTGCGGGGCGGGCATCGCCACGCTCGGCGTCGCCCTGCAGGGCATCACCGGGGTCGGCGCGGTGCGGGTGCGGCTCGTCGGCGACCGGCGGCTGCGGGTGGGCATCACCTGCGACCCGCGGACCGACCTCGGCGCCCTGCTCGGCCGCCTCGACCAGCGCACCCTGTCACGGGTACGCGCCGCGGCGGGCGTGCCCGACGCCGAGATCCTCATCCGGCTGCACGTACGGCGCCGCCCGGCCGGCCCGCCGTTCACCCGCCCATAGCCGGGCCGCGGCGAGCCCGCCGGCGAGGCACGCCAGCGGTACGGCGGGCAGCACGTAGCGGTGGTCGAACGCCGCGATCAGCGGCGGCCCCAGCAGCAGCGCCATCGCGGCCGCCCAGGGCAGCAGCACGGTCGGCCCGGTCACGCCCGGGGCACGGCGCGCGCGGCGGCGCGGCACGACCACCCCGGCCGCGCCGAGCAGCAGGATCGCGGCGAGCAGCGGCCCGCGCAGAAAGCCCTGGGTCTGGTAGGCGCGCAGCAGGCCCGCCCACGGCTCGGCCACCGTGGTCTGCCCGCTCTCGCCCTGGTAGAGGGTGGTCAGCTCGGTGGCGGTACGCCCCGACGAGGCGACCCGGTCGGGGAACGGCCGGACCGACTCGGGGAACGTGTAGGCGCTCTGCCAGCCCGGCGACGGGTAGACGCGCCGCTCCCAGGTGAAGATGTGCGCGAAGTCGGTCAGGCCGGTGACGAGGAAGTCGACCGGCTGCGCCCGGATCGCCTGCATGGCGAACCGCCCGGCGAGCTCGTTGCGGGTGCGGGAGTCGAGCCCGGCCCGGTTGAGCGGGGAGTCGCCGCTCCAGATGTAGCGCGGGGGTGGCTCCCGCTCGGCGACCGGCTCGTCCGGGCACAGCCGCCGGGTGTCCCGGTCGAGCTCGATCACGGCGCAGTCGGCGAACGTCAGCGTGCGCGCGTACAGGAACGCGTTGCCGCGGGAGAGCGCGAACTCGCCGTACTCGGCGCGGAACCACGCCGCGTACCCGCCGACGACGAGGGCCGCGGCGGCCACCGCGGCCACCAGGTGGGTCCACCGCGCCCGGGCGAGGAGCAGCCAGCCGAGCACGAGCGCGAGCAGCGGCAGCCCGATCGTCCGGGTGACCGTCGCCGCCGCGAGCAGCAGCGCCGCGACCACCGGGAACCGCCACGACGGGCGCTCCCGCCACAGCAGCAGCGCCACCGCTGCCGTGACCAGGACGGTGAACAGCAGGTCCGCCATGATCAGGTGCTCGAGCTGCACCTGGTGGGCGTCGAGCAGCACCGGCAGCGCGGCGAGGGTGGCCGCCCATCCCGGCAGCCGGGTGCGCCGCCGCAGCACCGCGTACACGCAGACCCCGAGCCCGAGCCCGAGCAGGTGCTGCACGATCACGACCGCCTCGATGCTCGACAGCGGCCGCATCAGCCACAGCAGCAGCGAGTAGCCCGACGGACGGCTCTCCAGCGGGCGGGGGTAGATCGCCGCCCCGAGGTAGGCGAACGAGTCGGCCCAGAACCACAGCGCGGGCCGGTACCCGAGGACGGCGAGCGCCCGCAGCCCGGCCCCCGCGGCGAGCGCCACGAGGAACACCCCGTGCGCCCGCAGCCACCCGCGCAGGCCCGCCCGTCCCGGTCGCGTCTCCGTCGACACCTGCAGACCTCCCGAACCGGCTCACGAGGCCACTCAGGATAGACCGTCGCCGCGGCGCGCTCGCCCCGGCCGACGATCAGAAACGCACGGGAATACCGGGAAACGAGAAACGAGATGCGCGGTGGTGCTCGCCCCGGCGCCGATCGAGAATGGAATGCACCCGCAAATCGATACGGCGACGGGGGACGGTCATGGTTCATGTGTTCCGGCGCATTTTTCGCGATCTTCGAAACGGGCGCAACATCGACGCATACGTCCTCACCGTCATCATCGTCGTTTTCGCGGTTCTCGGTTTTTTCGACGATAAGCTCGACGACGATCTCCGGTGGGCCGCCGTGCTCGCCGCGCTGGGCGTACTGCTGTACCGGGCGACCCTGCCGGAGACCGCCACCGAGCCCGCGCCCGACCTGCTCCACGACCGGTCGGTTTTCGAACAGCGCCCGCTGTCGGAGACGTTCGCCAATGCGCGGGACGTCCGCGTATACGCGCCCTCGGCGGTGAATCTGCTCTCCGCCGAGACCTGTGACGTGCTGCGCCGGACCGTGCTCGCCCGCAGGAACGGGTCGGTTCGGGTGGTCGTGCTCGACCCGGAGGAGAAGGACGCGCTGCGGCTGGCCGCGCGGCAGCTCGACGACTCGGTGGAATTCCCCGTGCAGCGGCTCCCCGCCTCGCTGGAAAGCACGCTGGAACGCCTCGAGCTCATGAGCCGGTGGACGACGAACGGGAGCTTCGAATATCGCCTGCTGCCCTACAATCCGGGGTTCAGCCTGGTGCTGCTCGACCCCGAGACGTCACACGGCCGCGCGATCGTCGAAATCCACGGCTTTCACAACACCGCCACCCCGGCGCGGATGCACCTGGAGCTGACCCGGGACACCAGCGAGCGCTGGTACGCGTACTGGGTGGAGCAGTTCGACCACATCTGGGAGGCCGCCCGCTCGCCGCTCACGCCCTCCGGGTGACCAGCTCCTCGGCCTGCCGGCGCAGGTGCGGGGGCAGGCCGGGCATCTCGAGCGCCTTCCTGGCGAGGTCGGCCGCGAGCGCCGGGTCGCCGAGCAGCGCGTGGGTGCGCGCCGCCCGGAGCAGCGCGGGCCCGCGGCCGTCCGGCCCGCCCACCGGCCCGGCGGGGCCGCCGGACTGGTCGATCGAGTCGACCGCGTGGAGCGCCTCCTGCTCGGCCGCGTCGAGCCGTCCGGTGAGCGCGAACGCCAGCGCCCGCGCGGCCAAGGTCTCGGGCCGCAGCCGGGAATGGACCCGGGTCAGGTCGCGCAGCGCGTCCCGCGCCCGCCCCAGGTCGGCGAGGATCTCCCCGCGCAGCGCCAGCGCGTCGGCGTCCGGCTCGTCGGCCCGCTCGACCGCGCCGTTGAGGCAGGCGAGGGCCGCGTGCGGCTGGCCCGAGAGCCACAGCGCCTGCCCGAGCGCGTGCTGGACGGACACGTCGCCCGACGCCCAGGTGAGCGCGCTCTTGAGCAGTTCCACCGCCGCGGCGTACTCGCCCTGGGCGAGCCGGAGCCGTCCCTTCGCGGTGAGCACCTCGGCGACCTTGTCGAACTGCTGGCGCAGCACGAACGTCGCGATCGCCTCGTCGTAGCGCCGCTCCGCCGACTTGACGTCGCCGAGCGCGGCGTCCACCTCGCCGAGGATCGCCTGGACCTCGGCCTGTACCCAGGTGTCGTCGATCTCGGCCATCCGCGCGGCGGCATCGGCGAGCTCGCGGGCCACGTCCCACCGGCCCTCCTTGAGCGCCCGGCGCGCCTGATCCAGGCTCGCCTCGGGGGACTCCGGACGCCTGATCGCGGAGATGAGGCGGTCGTGCTGCAGCTCGTACCAACGGCTGTTGATGCGGTACTCCGCCCGCAGCACGTGGCGGTCCTCCAGGGCGCGGGCGACCGTGTTCGGCATGCCCGCGGTCTCGTGCAGGCCCTCGTTCACCACGCTCCGCGTGCCGTGCTCGGTGACGAAGTGGCTGCTCAGCCAGTGCCGGAGCTCGCCGACCGTGATGCCGTGCTCGGTCGCCACCTCCTGCAGCGCCCGGCGGCAGAACCCGACGAGGAACCGGTCGACGTCGGCGTACGCGCGCACGTGGTCGATCGTGATCGTGGTCACCTCGGGCGGCAGCGCGTCCCACAGCGCCGAGCAGACCACCTGGAGCTGGACCGGCTCGACCTCGTCGACGACGAGCCGCGTCCGGCGGCCCTCGTCGTTGACGAACGTCACCGTGCACAGGTCGTCGACGAGCACCTCGGCCGCGCCCGGGCCGAAGCTCCGGTCGGTGTGCCGGAGCGGCCCGGTGACCGCCTCGAGCGCGGCCTCCCGGGCGAACGGCTGCAGGTGGAACCGCGCCCGCGACCCGGGCCCGAGCCGCCGCTCGTAGGGGAGCACGGCCGCCAGGTACTCCTCGCGCAGCGAGAGCAGCAGGTGCAGCCCGTCGTGCTCGCGCGCCGCCTCGGCGAGCTGCTCCAGGCAGGCGATGCGCTCCGCCTTCCACTGCACCGGGCTGCTGAACAGCTCCTCCGCCTGGTCGATCGCGGCGAGCACCGGGATCGGATCGCCGTACCGGTCGCGCCGTACCGGCCGCGTACGGAGGAACTCCGAGATCGTCATCCGCGCCAGCGTCGCCGGGGGCCGGTCCGGGGCCCAGGCGGACAGCAGCTCCAGCACGTACCGGTTCGCCCCCGGCGGCGGGGTCCCGGGGCGCGGCGCGGGCCGGGCGACCGGCAGCAGGTCGGCCCGCTCCGGGTCGATGCGCGGCACCACGCCGGCGTTCAGCAGGGACGTCTTGCCCACGCCGGACGCCCCGAACAGCACGGTGAGCCCGGTCGCCTGCCAGATCGTGGCGACGTCCCGGGCCTCCCGGTCCCGCCCGAAGAACAGCTCGCGCTCGGCGGAGGTGAACGGCCGTAGCCCGACGTAGGGGCCGCCGGTGCGCTCCTTCGGGATCGTCGTGATCGGCACCGTGGTCACGAGGCCTCCATCCTCCGCCGCAGCTCGGCGCAGAACTCCGCGGCGGTACCCAGGAAGATCGAGATGTTCCATCCGTCGAGGTAGTGCGTGAGGTAGCGGCGCGCCTTCTCCTCCGCGTCCCTCGCCGTGCCGTTCACCTCCGGCATGAGCTGCACGCTCACGTGGCGGCGCTTGTTCCGGTGCGGGATGTCCCGGGCGAGCCCGTGGAACAGCACCCGGAACGTCCAGTCCTGCAGGCTGTAGCCGATGAACAGCAGCGGGCGCATCGTCATCGCCTCGAGGATCGCCGTCGGCAGGGGAAGCCGCCCGTTCGCCGCCGACGTGTCCACCATGTTCACCAGGTAGGTCAGGTAGTCCGACTCGGTGAGGACGAGGGACCGCGGCTCCTCCCATCTCCCGTGCAGGTGGTAGACGACGGGCTTGTCGACCGTCGGCTCCGGGATCAGGGGGATGCCGCCCGTTCCGGTCTGCCACCACGGGGAGACCTCCGGCTGCGGGTCCTTGCCCTGTTCTCTCAAGGCCTTGACCAGGAAGTCGTCGTAGTTCGTGGTGAGGAAGACCGGAAGCGGGAAGCCGGCGAGCAGGGTGTGGACGTCGTCGGGATCGGGCGGCGCGTTGCTCCCCCTTGCGCGCAGCATGCGGCACACGTCGACCTTGAGGTCCACGGGGTCCAGGACCTCGGCCTCCGCGTACTGCATTACCCGCGCCAAGTTGTGCCGGTCGGTGAACGGGTAACCGTACCGCTCCGCGTAGATAGCGCTCAGCTCGCCGCCGGTGGGCAGCCTGCCACTGCACGCGCCGGCGCCGAGGAACGGCGTGCAGTCACCCCTGCGGAGCTGGTCGACCAAGCGCTGCCAGTCCGCATCGTCCACTGCGCTGTCCTGATGGTTGGGAAATGAGCTGTCTTGAAGCTTCTATTTCCCATAAGGACCAGCGCCGCGTCAAGATTTGAAAAGGTCGGGTGACCGAAATTCCCCCGTTTGGGGCATCTCGTCGTCGTCCAGGGACGAGCTGAAGCCCGCCACCGGGCCGGTGTCCTTATTGTCGACAATGCGCTGGATAGCGCGGCGGAGAACCGGACGATCGATACGATCCAGGTCACGAAGGCTCAGTCCGGTGACATCAAGCAGGCCTTCACCGACGGTCTCGCCAGACATTACACCACCTTAACTCTCAGGCCGATCACAAACTCTCAGACCGATCAAGCGAAACATTCACCGGGATAGGTCCGCCGAGATGAGCCTTGGCACGAGATCGCCCGGTTGCGGCTGCGGACCGGGGGGATCCCGTGTCATCATGGGGCGGAGGGCGGCGGTGAGATTCGCATAACGCGATCCGGGCGGTACCATACCGCGCCCTCATAGCGCCGTCATGCGGTCTCGGCACATGATTCTGGCTCATCGTTCATGTCCTCGCGGCGGCGCGGCGATTTAGGCTGGCCTCGGCATTTCACGAGGGAGGCGGTCAGATGGCTGTGTCGGACTCTTTGAGTTCTCCCCGTCTGCCCGGGCGTCAACCCCAGGTCTGGGGCAGGATTCCCCAGCGAAACAAAAACTTCACCGGTCGCGAGGAGCTTCTCGAGAGACTGCACCGCGCGATCGGCTCCGACGTCACGGCCGTGGTTCCGCACGCGCTGCACGGATTCGGCGGTGTCGGCAAGACCCAGCTCGCGATCGAGTACGCCTACCGATACGGGCACGAATACGAGCTGGTCTGGTGGATCCCGGCGGACCAGCCGATCCTGGTGCGCTCCGCGCTCGCCGCCCTCGCCCCGCACCTCGGGCTGCCCAGCGCCACCATGACCGGTACCGAGGACGCGGTCACCGCCGTGCTCGACGCGCTGCGCCGCGGCCGGCCGTACGAGAAGTGGCTGCTCATCTTCGACAACGCGGACCGCCCGGAGGACATCCAGGACGTGCTGCCGCACGGGCCGGGCCATGTGCTGATCACCTCCCGCAACCACACCTGGGAGGGCGTGGTCGACACCGTGGCGGTCGACGTGTTCACCCGGGCCGAGAGCATCGAGTTCCTGCGCAAGCGGGCGCCCCGCACCTTCACCGAGGAGGACGCCGACCGGCTCGCCGAGGAGCTCGGCGACCTCCCCCTCGCGCTCGAGCAGGCCGGCGCGCTGCAGGCGGAGACCGGCATGTCGGTCGACGAGTACCTGCGGCTGCTGAAGGAGCGGGCCACCCAGCTGCTCGACGCGAACAAGGCGGCCGACTACCCGCTCTCGGTGACCGCCGCGTGGTCGCTGTCGGTGGCCCAGATCGCGCAGCGGCTCCCCGAGGCGCTGGAACTGCTGCGCTGCTGCGCGTTCTTCGGACCGGAGCCGATCCCCCGGGACGTCTTCGGCATGCTGCCGGAGCAGTACGTCGAGGGGTCGCGCATGGCCGGCCTGCTGGCCGACCCGATCCTGCTCAGCAAGGCGATCCGCGAGCTCGGCCGGTTCGCGCTGGTGCGCATCGACTCCGAGAGCCGGACCCTCCAGGTGCACCGGCTGATCCAGGCGCTGCTGCGTGCCGACCTCAGCGAGGAGGAGCGGCAGTCCTTCCGGCACCAGGTGCACCTGCTGCTGGCGGCGGCCGCGGCCCCGCTGCGCACCGAGGACAACGCCAACTGGCCGCGCTACGCCGAGCTGCTCGCCCACCTGACCCCCGCCGACGTCGCCGAGTGCCAGGACACGCGCGTCCGGGAGTTCGCGCTGAACATCGTGCGCTACCTCTACTCGGCCGGACAGTACCAGTCGGCCGTCGACATCGTGCAGCGGCTGCTCGACCGGTGGCGCGGCGACAGCGGAGAGGACGACCTGCACGTGCTCAAGGGACAGCGGCACCTCGGCACGGTGCTGCGCGAGCTCGGCGACTACCGGCGCTCGTTCGAGCTGAACCGCGCCACGCTCGAGCGGATGCGCCGGGTGCTGGGCGAGGAGCACGAGGAGACGCTGCTGCTGTCCAACAGCTTCGGCGGCGACCTGCGGCAGCGCGGCGATTTCAACGACGCCCTGCGGCACGACATCGACTCGCTGCGCCGCCACCAGGAGGTGTTCGGCCCGGACCACCGCCGGACCGCCCGGGCGATGAACAACCTCGCGGTCGACTACATGCTCCTCGGCGACTACACCAGGGCCCACGAGCTGCAGCAGGAGGCCTACAACCTGCAGCGCCGCCAGTCGCTGCTCGACAAGCAGGCGGTGCTCATCGCGTGGAACGGCCTCGCCCGCGTGGTACGGCTCCGCGGCGACTACTTCGAGGCGTGCGACATCGGCGAGGACGCCTACGAGTTCGGCATCCAGGAGCTCGGCGCCGACCACCCCTGGACGCTGCGCACCGCGAAGGACCTGTCCATCGCCAAGCGCCGGGCCGGGCGGATCGACGAGGCGTACGAGCTCGCCCGGCAGACCTACTCGCGGGTGGAGCGCCGGTTCGGCCGCGACCATCCCGACACCCTCGCCGCGGCGCTGTGCCTGGCGAACGCCCAGCGCACCAGGGGCGAGGTCGAGCAGGCGCTCGACCTGCTGCGCGACTCCGCCGAGCGGTTCGCCCGGACGTACGGCCGGAGCCACCCGTTCACCTTCGGCTGCGACATGAACCTCGCCCTGCTGCTCCGGGTGAGCGGCGACCTGGCCGCGGCCCGCGAGCTCGACGAGGAGAGCCTGCGGGGGTTCGACGGCAGGCTCGGCCGGGCGCACCACTACTCGCTCACCTGCGCGATCAACCTCGCCAGTGACCTCGCCGAGCTCGGCGACGTCGCCGCGGCCCGGCGGCTGGGCGAGGAGACGCTGGAGACGCTGCGGGAGGTGCTGGGCGTCGACCACCCGCTCACCCTCGCCGGCGCCGCCAACCTCGCCATCGACCTGCGCGCGGCGGGCGAGGAGCAGCGCGCCGAGGAGCTGCTCGCGGACACCATCGCCCGGTACGAGCGGGTGCTGGGCCACGGGCACCCGGACACGGACGTGGCCCAGCGGTGGCGGCGGCTCGACTTCGACTTCGACCCGCCCGCCGTGTAAGCGCCACGGGCGGGACGGTCTCATGTCGCGTCCGGGTCCATGCCGTTGCGCTCGCGCCAGCGCGCCCGGTGCCGTTCGGCGCGCCTCCGGGCCAGCTCGCGGGCGGCGGGGGAGACCGGCTCGTCCGCCCAGGACTCGAGCCGCCGGGCCATGCGGGCGGTGAACGCCTCGCCCTCCGGGGTCAGCCGCCCGCTGCGCATGAGCGTGCGGGTCACCAGGTACGCCGCCTCGCGCCAGCGGCAGAACTCCGCGCTCGCCTCGAGCTCGGCCCGGCCGGTCTCGAGCCGGCGCTGCCGGCGCCAGAAGTCGGTCACCCCGAGGTAGGCGTAGGCGCCCTGGAGCAGCCCGGGGATGGGGCGCGGGTCCTCGCGCCAGGGGGCGTAGTGGCGGGAGCCGTCGTCGCCCTCGGTGAGCGGGACGATGTCGAGCAGGGCGGAGAGCTTGGCGTGCTGCGTCTCGTGGGTGAGGGTGACCGCGAAGGTGGCCGGATCGGGCGGCGTGGACAGCGCCACGCAGCCGAAGGTCTCCCGCGAGGTGGCGCTCGACTGGCCGCCGGTCGGCGGCTCGCGCAGCGGGGTGAGCACGCTGATCGCCGTGCGCACCTCGTCGGCGACGGTGCGGTGGTGCCGGACGAGCAGCCGCCACGCCGCCTGCAGCCGTTCCTGCCAGGTCTCGGCGTCGCCGCCGCTCAGCCGGCCGCCCATGTTCGCGGTTCCGGGCATGCGGTAGGGGTCGAGGTCGTCGATGACGAGGCGCAGCGGCACGCCGTCCGACTCGGCGGAGACCGTGCGTAACCCGCGCCACCCCGGGCCGTCCTGCCGCGGGTCGGCGGGGATGGCCACGATCATCCCGCCGCCGGAGACCTCGGCGCCGTCGGCGGTGCAGTGCACGGTCGCCTCGGTCACCGTGGGCGCGAGCACCGCCTGGCCGAGGGAGGGGAGGGTCACCACGCCCTCGTCCGCCGGCACGTCGACCTCGCACTCGGTGCCCGCCCGGATCGCCGCGGCCGCGGCGAGGCCGGCGAGCCCGAGCGGGGTGGCTCCGGGACGCTTCTCCTGGATCGCCTTGATGGTGTCCCGCGCCCAGGCCCCGACCGAAGGGTGGCGGAGCACCGCGTCCACGGCGTCGCCGTCCCGCATCTGGATCGCGGCGAGCAGGTCGTAGGCGCGGCGCGCGGCGCCCGCGTCGGGGTGGCCCGCCGCCTTCGCCGCCTCGACCACGCCGCGCACGAGGAGCACGTGTTTGCTGTGCTGCGCCGCGGCGAGCCGGGCGACGGCGGACGATCCGCCGCCCCCGTCGGCGAGTTCGTCGAACACCTGGACCGGAATGCGGTGCTCACGCAGGTTCATCGGCGCTCCTCGGTGATCGGTCCCGGGCCGCGGCGGCGAGGTCGGCCGCGACGCGGCTCCTGATGTGGGTGATGAGGCGGAACAGGTCCGGGCAGTAGACGGAGGGGTTGGCGAACCCGCTCCCCGCCCGGTAGCGGTGCACGTACAGCCCGCCCCCGCAGACCGCGGAGATCGGGCAGGCGCGGCATCGCCCGGCGAGGGCCGCCCGGCCGAGCTGGCGGGCCGCGATCGCGGGCAGCCGCAGCGCGTCGTCGAACGAGTCGCGCAGCACGTGCAGACCGGTGGCCGCGGCGCCGTCGTAGACGGACTTGAGCAGGTCGGACTGCTCGATGGCGCCGTCCGTCTCCACGACGATCATGGCGGCCGGGGAGAGCCCGACCAGCTCGGTCGCTGACGCGCCGCCGAGCAGCAGGTGCAGGATCTCCTCGAAAAGCCTCACGCGAGGGACGTCGTGGTCCGCGTGGTACCAGCGGTCGAAGATCGTGATCAGCCAGTCCGCGTACGGCGTGGCGTCGCCGTCCGGATCGCGCCCGGGCGGCGGGGTGGTCCAGTTGCCGTGGGGAAGCAGGAAGTCGATGGCGGGCGGATCGAACTCGAGCAGCGCCTCGTAGACGCGGATCGGATCGTTCCCGAGGTCGATCGTGCACAGCAGCCCGCCGAACACCCGGCGGAACTCCGGCTTGGTGAGCAACCGGAGCGCCTCGACGACGTGGCGGTGGCTGCCCCGGCCGTCGGCCCGGCGGCGGTTGCGGTCGTGCGCCTCCTCGTCGCCGTCGAGGCTCACCCCCACGCGCACCTCGAGCTCGCCGAAGAGCTCCAGGTAGCGCGAGTCGAGCAGGACGCCGTTGGTCTGCAGCGTGGCCGCGACGCGGGTGCGGTCGCCGACCGCGGAGCGCACCCCGGTGACGATGCGGCGGATCACGCCGGGTCCGGCGAGCAGCGGTTCGCCGCCGTGCAGGATCACCTCGATCTCCGGCAGGCGGTGCGCGTCCACGTGCTCCGCGATCCGGTTGACCGTCGCGTCCGCGATCTGCGGCGACATGGTCTTCGGACGGCCTTGCCAGCCCGAATCCGCCATTTTGTACACGTAACAGTACGTGCAGGCGAGGTCGCACCTACTGTGGATTTTTAGGATGAATTGTCGGAATGGCGTAGGTCGCCACCCGGCCGCCCTGAGCCCGTCGACGTCGAGGGTGAGCGGCCACTCGGCCATGGCTGACCTGCCTCCACGTCGAGACGGAATACGTCGCCCGGGAACGACGCGCCCCAGAATATAGGAGTGACGGCGCAACGGCCAGAGAATCGACGTGTCGAGTCGTTGTGATGTCCCGCGTGGACACGTGAACGCCCCGTGAGCTGCGGTGACGCCGGCCGGTCATCGCCCGCGCCGTCGCCACCGTTCCGCATCGCGTGGGCGAGCCGAGATGGGATTGGCGCGCATTGGTAAAGAATTTCCAGTGCGGGCGAGCGACGGTGCGACTATCTTCTATCGCTTTGGTTGTGATGTGAAAATTGCTCAGAAGTGAGAATTGAATGGTCTATCGCGGAGATTGTGTATTTATGGGGCAAATGTCGTGCTGGCGAGCATCGAGCGCATTCGGTGGGTGAACACGAGTCCGGCGCCCGGAGAAGCCGTGGCCGCGGCCCGCAGCGCATCGGAGGCGGCGGTGAGCAAGCCCGATGACGTCACCGATGGGTAAGTTCGACGGGGCCGATGCCGGTGTGAGACCGCGGACACCGAAAACCGTCCCGGGACGCGGCCGGCCGCGCCGGGCGCCGACACGGCCGTGGCAGCGCACCCACCCTCGGGCCGGCGCTCCTTCGGCCCGGACACGGGCGCGCACGACGCCTCGCCCGGGCAGGTCCTCGACGACGGGGCGGTTCCGCCGGGCCGGAGGCCGGGCCGACCTCGTGGCCCACCCACGCGAGGCAGGCCACGACATCAGCAGGCGGCGATCTCAGGAATCGCCGGCCGTCAGGGCCGCGTACTCCTCGGCGCTGAGCAGCTCCTCGGCCTCGCCGGTGGTGCGCACCTTGAACAGCCACCCCTCGCCGTACGGGTCGGAGTTGATCAGCGAGGGGTCGTCGACGACCGCCTGGTTGATCTCCACGACCTCGCCGCTCACCGGGCAGTAGACGTCGCTCACCGACTTGGTCGACTCCACCTCGCCCACGGGGTCGCCGGCCTGGACCGTGGAACCCACCTCGGGGAGCTGCACGTACACCACGTCACCGAGCTGCTCGGTCGCGTACGCGGTGATGCCGATCGTCACCACCCGGCCGTCGTCGAGCCCGGCCACCCACTCGTGCTCCTTGCTGTACCCGAGCTCCTCAGGGATGCTGCTGCTCACCTGTTCCTCCTGTAGAAGGGCAGATCGACCACGTCGACCGGCTCGTGCCTGCCGCGGATGTCCACCGCGAGGCCCTCGATCCGCTCGTCCGCCACGTTACCGATCATCCGCCCGATCGCCCGCCCGGTCAGGTACGCCATCGCGATCGGCTTGCCGAGCGTGGGGGAGGGCGCCCCACTCGTCACCTCGCCGACGACGGCGCCGTCGGCGGCGGTCACCACCGGGTAGCCGTGCCGGGGGACCCGCCGCCCCCGCGCCACGAGGCCGACGAGGCGGCGCCGCGGGCCGTCGGCGGCGTCCCGGGCGGCCTCCAGCGCCGCGCGGCCGACGAACTCCCGCGGCTCGCCGGGGTCGCCGAAGTCCACCACCCGGCCCAGGCCCGCGTCGAACGGGGTGACCTCCGTGGTCAGCTCGTTGCCGTACAGCGGCATCCCCGCCTCGAGCCGCAGCGTGTCGCGCGCCGCCAGCCCGGCGGGACGCAGGCCGTACGGCTCGCCCGCCGCGGCCAGCGCCCGCCACAGCCGCTCGGCGTCGTCCGCGGCGATGAACAGCTCGAACCCGTCCTCACCGGTGTAGCCGGTGCGCGCGACGAGCGCCTCCACCCCGGCCACCTTCGCCGGCCGTGCCGCGTAGTACCGCAAATCGCCGAGGCCGTCCCCGGCCACCCCGGCGGCGGCGAGCACCTCAGCGGACCGCGGGCCCTGCACGGCGAGCAGCGCATGCGCCGCGGACCGGTCGGCCACGGCCGCGTCGTACCCCTCCGCCCGCGCGGCGAGCTCGGCGGCCACCCGCTCGGCGTTCGCCGCGTTGGCGACGACGAGGAACTCCTCGGCGGACAGCCGGTACACGATCAGGTCGTCGAGCACGCCCCCGTCGGCCGCGCAGAGCATGGTGTAGCGGGCGCGGCCCGGCGCGAGCCGGGACACCCGGCTCACCAGGGCGTGGTCGAGGGCCGCGGCCGCCGCGGGCCCGGTGACGAAGATCTCCCCCATGTGGGACAGGTCGAACAGCCCGGCCGCGCCGCGCACGGCGCGGTGCTCGGCGGACTCACTCCCGTATCGGAGCGGCATGCGCCAACCGGCGAAGTCGACCATGGTCGCACCGAGGCTCTCGTGCACGCCGTGGAGCGGTGTGGTTCGGGACATGCTGCGGCACCTCAGCTGGGTCGGATGCGGGCAGTATCGTCGGGCATCCTCCCCCTCTGTCATCTGTGCCTGAGAGCTTCGCCCGGGCTTTGCCGGACTTTCACCTTCGGCGAGACCGTGCCGGCCTGCTTTCCAGAGGGCACCACTTCCACGCGGTTCGTTGGCCTGAGAGGTTCTCGGGGAGGGGATTGCTCCTTCGGCGGCCCCGACCGGCTGCCGGGGCACTCTCCCGCGCGGAATCCTCGGTGTCAGCGCCAGCGTATCAGGATGGGGCGGTTTCGCCAGAGGGGGCGGTGGATCGGCGTTCCGGCCGGTCCGCCCGGCCCCGCCCCGCCCGGTACGGCGGTGCCGGGCCGGCGCGCGCCGGGTCTCCCGCGGCCCGCCCGCGGTCCGGGCCATCGCCCAGGTGATGGTGGGATGGGGACGGGGTCGACCGTCGGGGGGTGACCGAACGTGCTGACGTGGTTCGAGGAGACGATCGTCGAGCAGCGGCGGCTACCGCTGTTCTGTTTCTTCGTCGCGCTCATCCTCGCGTTCGTCGTCACCCGGGTGCACGTGCGGCTGATCCGCGCCGGCGTGGGCTGGTTCCGCAACGTCAGCATCGGCGATTTGCACATCCACCACGTCGTGTTCGGCGTGGTGCTCATGCTCGTCGGCGGGGTGACCGGGCTGATCGTCTCGGCCGGCTCGACCGGGTGGTACGCGTTCGCCGCGGCGGTCTTCGGGGTCGGCTCCGCGCTCGTGCTCGACGAATTCGCGCTCATCCTCCACCTCCGCGACGTGTACTGGTCGGAGGAGGGGCGCACCTCGGTCGACGCGGTCTTCATCGCGGTCGCGGTGACCGGGCTGCTGCTGCTCGGCCTGCGCCCGCTGAGCTGGGAGAGCATCGGCGGCCTGCCGGTGCACGGCGGGTTCGCCGTCGCGGTGCTCGTGATCAACCTCCTGCTCGCGGTCGTCACGCTGCTCAAGGGCAAGATCTGGACCGGGCTCGCCGGGCTGTTCGTGCCGGTGCTGCTCGTGGTGGGCGCGATCCGGCTCGCCCGCCCGGGCTCGCCGTGGGCCCGCTGGTTCTTCGGCCCGGGGGCGCGCCGCCCCAACCCGGCGAAGATGGAGAAGGCGATGCGGCGGGAGATCCGCTGGCGGCGCCCCGTCATCCGCGCCAAGATCGCATTCCAGGAGTTCCTCTCCGGCCGCCACGACCTGCCGTCGATCGCCGGGTCCGCGGACCGGCGGCGGCGGTACCGGCGGGCGCGCCGGCCCCGCCTCCCCGCCCGCGGGCGGCGCTTCGTCCCGCCGCGGGCGCTGCGCCGCCGCCGGCCACCCCGGTACCTCCGCTGACGATTCCCCGCGGCCGGGAGATACTTGACTCGACAACCACAATGCGGCGGAAGGCGCACGAACGTGGTCATGGGGCGGAACATCGTGGGTGACCGCGTGGCCGGCAACCGGCACGACCGGTCATCGGACGAGCACGAGGAGTCGGCGACCGGCGGATTACCCGCGGCGGCGCCCGGCGCGCCGGCCGGCGGGACGGGGACCGGGACGGACGTCCCCGCCTCCCACCCGCCGGACGGGCGATCGGGCGCGGATCCCGGCCCCGGCGTCGGAACGGCCGAGGCGCGCCCGGGCGGCCGGGCACCGGGACACGACCGGCGCCGCGCGGCCCTCGACGGTGGCGGGCGCCGCCGGGCGTCCCGCGCCGGGCGCGGCGCGCGGGCCCGCACGATCCGGAACGCGCGCCGGGCGGTCACCCTCGACGACGTGGCGCGCCTCGCGGGCGTCTCGCTCGCCACCGCGTCCCGGGTGCTCGGCCCGGGCAGCGCCCGCCGGGTCGGCAGCGAGCTGCGCGAGCGGGTGGAGCGCGCCGCCCGGCAGCTCGGCTACACCCCCAACCTCGTCGCGCGCAGCCTCGCGCACGGCGCGAGCGACCTCGTCGGCCTGCTCGTGCCCGGGCTGTCCGACCCGCAGTTCGCCGCGCTCGCCGACGGCGTGCTGCGCGCCGCCGAGCGCGACGGCCTCGCGGTGCTGGTCGGCGCGGGCCGGCGGGACCCCGAGCGCGAGCTCGCCCACCTCGCGACCCTGCGCGCGCAGCGGGCCCGCGCGATCGTGCTCGCCGGGATCGAGACCGCGGACGCGCACGGGGCGGCCCGGTTGCGCGCCGAATTGGAGCGTTACCACGCGACCGGCGGCCGGGCGGTGCGGGTCGGGCGGGCGGCGCCGGCGGGCGAGGCGGACGACCTGCCCGCCGACCTCGTGGTGCCGGACGATCGCGAGGCCGCGGCCCGGCTGGCGCAGGCGCTCGCCGCCCTCGGCCACCGCCGCTTCGCCGTGCTCGCCGGGCCGTCCGAGCACGCCGAGGCGCGCGAGCGGGTGGCCGGGTTCATCGCGGGCCTGGCCGGGGCCGGGCTGCCCGCCCCGCGGATACTGCACGCCTCCGGCGACCGGGAGGGCGGCCGGGCCGCGGCCGAGCGGCTGCTCGCCGCGGGCGCCGACGCGACCTGCCTGGTCGCGGTGAGCGCCGCGCTGGCGGCGGGCGCGCTCGCCGCGCTGCGCGACCGCGGTGTTCCGGTGCCGGAGGCGATGTCCGTCGCCGCGTTCGGCGACGGACCGGTCCCGCCGGAGGTGTCGTCCCTCACCGTGGTGCGGCCGCCGCTCGAGCGGATGGGCGAGCGCGCCCTCGACCTCGCGCTGCGGCCGGCGGGCGCGGCCGAGCCGTACCGGCGGCGCGTGGTGGCGGTGCCGGGCGAGGTGGTGATCCGGGAGTCGGTGCGGCGGATCGGCTGAGGGCCATCGGCGGAGGGCGGCGCGCGCGGCCCGGGGTCAGCCCTCGTCCGGGCGCGCCCAGATGCCGCGCTCGTGCATCAGCTCGATCTGCCGCTCGATGACCTCCTTGCGGTACTCCGCGTGGGTGTACGGCTTGCGGTGCAGGTAGAGGTTCTTGGGGTAGATCGGCTTCTCGTAGATGAGCCGGTACTGCTCGGTCTTGAGATCCTTCATCCAGTTGTCCCACTGCGCGCTCGCGCGGAACCGGCGCAGGGCCTCGATGTCGATCGTTCCGGCCACCCAGGAGGAGCCACCGCTGTAGTCGTGGCGGCCGATGATGTTCCCCTTGTAGTCGACGATCATGGAGTGGCCGCCGAAGGTGTCGATGGGGGTGTCGGACTCGGCGTTGAGGTAGTACGTCCCGACGTTGCAGGCGATCAGGTAGCAGTTGTTGTCGAGCGCCCGCGCCTGGTTCTGGATGGTGTACATGCCGTTGCCGACGTGCGGGTGCGGGTACGGCCCGCGGTAGAGGATCTCGGCGCCGTTCATGGCGAGGCCGCGCGCGTTCTCCGGGTAGGAGGCCTCGTTCGCCATGAGGATGCCGATGCGGCCGATCGGGGTGTCGGCGACCGGGTAGAACGCGTCGATGGTCTCGCCGTACAGCTCGACCCAGCGGTCCCACACGTCGTGCGGGGTGACCGAGTGCTCGACCGGCAGCAGCGGCACGGTCTTGTAGTGCTTGAGGATGATCTCGCCGTCCGGGTCGATGATGAAGCCGACGTTGAAGAACCGGTTGGGGAACTCCGGGTGGCGGGCCTTCGCCTGGGCGATCAGGTAGGCGTCCCACTGGCGGGCGAGCTCGCCGAGCCGGTCGGTCTCCGGGCCGGGGATCGAGATCGCGCACTCGCGGGCGAACTCCTCGTGGTCGAGGTCGAGCACCTCGTCGTTGAAGCCCTGCAGCGCGCCCTCCGGGATCGCGATCAGCTTGACCGGCAGGTCGAGGCCGGTCAGCCAGGACGCGGCCTTGATCAGGTGGGCGATGTGGTCGATGTTGCGGCCGATCTCGTCGCGGTGCCGGATGCCCCGCATCGTGGGAATCAAGCCGACCGCCTGGTACGGGTCGATCATCGGTGCACCCCCGGTGTGCCCGTGGTCGGGGCCGTCGCTGGAAAACGTGCAGTCGGGTGATCGTGCTCGATGTCGTGATCCGATGTCCGAAATCCTGGGTCCAAAACCGGATCGTAACATTACGTGTGCGAGTAAAAAAGGGAAAAGCGTCCCGTCCATTCGGACGTGGACAAACTTTCGCGTGTATCGACCGAAACGCGAAAGCGCCGTCCCCGGGCAGGTGCGGCGCGCCCCGCGCCGGTCGCCGGCGCCGCCGCGGGCCGCCGCCCGGCGCGCCGGCGCGCGTACCGGCCTCCGGCCGACCGGGTGATCTACCGCCTGCGGCGGCCCGGATCTACGGGCGTGCGAGAGTCCCCGGGTATGTGACCAAAAAAGGACATGCCGGTTTCGGTCCGCCGTAATGTCGCGATTTACCGGGCATACCGGTGAACGTCATCCGAGGGTGCGGCGAAGCCTGATCCGGGCGGCGGAGCGAAGCGGGATGGTTCGGGCACCTGCCGCCGGTGGGATTGACGGCCGGGGAAAACGGGAACCTCCGCCAAGGCGGAGCCTCTCCTTCGCTAGAGATCCGGTACCCGGAAATCGCTCGTGCGGGGCGTTCCGGGACTGGCGGCGCGATATCGGGGCATCCCTGTGGCCGGGCCGCCGGGATGCCCCACCCCCGATCGCGCCCCGCCCGATCCGATCCCCGGCTCCGGCACGGGCGGACGGCCGTACCACCGTCCGAGGGCGCGCGCCCGGCGATCCCGCGGCGCGGCGGCCGCGGGCGACGAGAGAAAGGGGCGGACAATGGCGTCCTCCACTGCTCCCGGCGGCGCTCCCCAGGGTGCCGCCCCCCAGAGTGCCCCACTCCGGGCTCCCCGCGGGCCCGTACGCACCGCCAAGGGCTGGCCGCAGGAGGCCGCCCTCCGGATGCTGCAGAACAACCTCGACCCGGAGGTGGCCGAACACCCCGAGCAGCTCGTGGTGTACGGCGGCACCGGCAAGGCGGCGCGCGACCGGGCCTGCCTCGAGGCGATCCTGCGGGTGCTGGCCGACCTGGAGAACGACGAGACGCTGCTGGTGCAGTCGGGCAGGCCGGTCGGCGTGCTGCGCACCCACGAGTGGGCGCCGCGCGTGCTCATCGCCAACGCCAACCTCGTGCCCGAGTGGGCGAACTGGGAGGAGTTCCGCAGGCTGGAGCGGGCCGGGCTCACCATGTACGGCCAGATGACCGCGGGATCCTGGATCTACATCGGCACCCAGGGCATCCTGCAGGGCACCTACGAGACCTTCGCCGCGGTCGCCGCGCGCATCCGCCCCGACGAGGGCTCGCTCGCCGGGACGATCACCCTCACCGCGGGCCTCGGCGGCATGGGCGGCGCCCAGCCGCTCGCGATCACCATGAACGGCGGGGTGGCGATCTGCGTCGACTGCGACCCGCGCAGCATCGAGCGCCGGCTGCGCCACGGCTACCTCGACATCCGGGCGGAGAACCTGGACGAGGCGCTGCGGCTCGCCCACGCCGCCCGCGACGAGCGCCGCCCGCTGTCGATCGGGGTCGAGGGCAACGCCGCGCACGTCGTGCCCGAGCTGCTGCGCCGCGGCGCCGAGATCGACGTGGTGACCGACCAGACCAGCGCCCACGACCCGCTCACCTACCTGCCGCTCGGCGTCGAGTTCCGCGACATGGCCGCCGAGCGGGAGAAGGACCCGGCCGGGTTCGTCCGCCGCGCCCGCGAGTCGATCGCCCGGCACGTGGCGGCGATGGTCGGCTTCGCCGACGCCGGGGCCGAGGTGTTCGACTACGGCAACTCGATCCGGGCCGAGGCCCGGCTCGCCGGGTACGAGCGGGCCTTCGACTTCCCCGGCTTCGTGCCCGCCTACATCCGGCCGCTGTTCTGCGAGGGCAAGGGCCCGTTCCGCTGGGTGGCGCTGTCCGGCGACCCGGCCGACATCGCCCGCACCGACCGGGCCGTGCTCGAGCTGTTCCCGGAGAACCGGTCGCTCGCCCGGTGGATCCGGCTCGCCGGGGAGAAGGTCGCCTTCCAGGGCCTGCCCGCCCGCATCTGCTGGCTCGGGTACGGCGAGCGGGAGCGGGCCGGCGAGCGGTTCAACGACATGGTCGCCCGCGGCGAGCTCGCCGCGCCGATCGTGATCGGCCGCGACCACCTCGACTGCGGCTCGGTCGCCTCGCCGTACCGGGAGACCGAGGGCATGGCCGACGGCTCGGACGCGATCGCGGACTGGCCGCTGCTCAACGCGATGGTGAACGTGGCCTCGGGCGCCTCCTGGGTGTCGATCCACCACGGCGGCGGGGTCGGCATCGGCCGCTCCATCCACGCCGGGCAGGTGGTCGTCGCCGACGGCACCCCGCTCGCCGCCGAGAAGATCGCCCGGGTGCTGACGAACGACCCGGCGACGGGCATCATCCGGCACGCCGACGCGGGTTACGATCGGGCCATCGAGGTGGCGGAGCGGCACGCCGTACGCATCCCGATGCGCGAGGCCTGACCGGACGCGGGCCGGATCCCCGGCCGATTCGCGCGCAATCCCCCACGGCGGCCTCACCCGCCGCGTGCGGGCCGCACCTCGGCCGGGACGGCGCCCGCGATGCGTGGAGACGCCGGGATCGGGGAAAGGCCACTCGGGCCGCCCGCGTGTCCAGCCCGCCGCACGGCGCGGCGGAGAGGCACGGGACCGCGGCGGCGACGGGTGGCACCGCAGACGGACGACCCGAGGGGGACGGGCATGGTGATGAGCGCGGAGAGCCATGGCCTCCAGGGCATGTGGCGTGCCCTGGAGGGGATCGGCCGGGACGGGCGGACCGGCGGCTACCGGCGCGACGCCTGGTCACCCGCGGAGCAGGAGCTGCGCGAGTGGTTCGCCCAGGAGGCCGACCGGCGCGGGCTCGACCGCTACGAGGACCGCAACGGCAACCTGTGGGCCTGGTGGGGCGACCCGGACGAGCGCCCCGGCGTGGTGACCGGCAGCCACCTCGACTCGGTGCGCGACGGCGGCGCGTTCGACGGGCCGCTCGGCGTCGCCTCCGCGTTCGCCGCGCTCGACCTGCTGCGGGACCGCGGCTTTTCACCCGTCCGGCCGATCGGGATCGTGTGCTTCGCCGACGAGGAGGGCGCCCGGTTCGGGGTGCCGTGCGTGGGCTCCCGGCTGCTCACCGGCCTGCTCGACCCGCGCCGGGCCCGGGCGCTCGCCGACGACGCCGGGGACACCCTCACCGACGTGCTCGCCCGCGCCGGGCGCGACCCGTACGCGCTCGGCCGCGACCGCGAGGCGATGCGCCGGATCGGGGTGTTCGTCGAGCTGCACATCGAGCAGGGGCGCGGGCTCGCCCCGCTCGGCGCGCCGGTCGGGGTGGCGAGCGCGATCTGGCCGCACGGCCGGTGGCGGTTCGAGTTCCACGGCCGCACCGACCACGCGGGCACCACCGCGCTCAACGACCGCAAGGACGCGATGCTGCCGTTCGCCGCCGCCGTGCTCGCCGCCCGCGAGGCCGCCCGGCAGCACGGCGTGGTCGCCACCTTCGGCAAGGTGCGGGTCGAGCCCGGCAACGCCAACGCGATCCCGGGCCGGGTCACCGCCTGGCTCGACGCGCGGGGCGCGGACGAGGCCGCGGTGCGCCGCCTCGTCGCCGAGCTCGCCGACGGCCACGAGGTGACCTGCGAGTCGTGGATCCCGCTCGTCGCCTTCGACGTGGCGCTGCGCGACCGGGTCGCCTGGGTGGCCGGGCAGGCCCTCGCCGAGGCCGGCCGGGCGGACGGGGCCGCCACCGGGGAGAACGGCAGGCGGCCGGGCCGGGGCGGCGGGAAGGCGGCCGGGAACGGGGCCGCCCGCGGCGGCCGTGCCGTACCGGTGCTGCCCACCGGGGCCGGGCACGACGCGGGCATCCTCGCCGCGGCCGGGATCCCCAGCGCGATGCTGTTCGTGCGCAACCCCACCGGGGTGTCCCACTCGCCGGAGGAGCACGCCGAGCCCGCCGACTGCGAGCTCGGCGTGGTCGCGCTCGCCGCGGTGCTGGAGGACCTCTGCACGGGAGGGGGCACGCGGCGGACGGGGGCGTGACCGGCGACCGGCGGGGGAGGAGCGGGGTGAGGTGATGTGGAGGTGAGCGGCGACATGAGCGTCCCCACGCCGGACGGCGCGCAGCGGTACTGGTGCGAGCTCGCCTGGCTGCCGCAGGGCGAGGTGGCCGAGGGCGTGCTCGTGCACGTCGAGGGCGACCGCATCGCCGACGTCGTGCCGGGCGTCCCCGCACCGCCGGACGCGGTACGGCTCGCCGGGCTCACCCTGCCCGGGCTCGCCAACGTGCACTCGCACGCGTTCCACCGCGCGCTGCGCGGCCGGGTCCAGCCCGGCCCCGGCGCGCCCGCCGCCGACGAGGCCGGGGACTTCTGGGGCTGGCGGGAGCGCATGTACGAGCTCGCCGCCGTGCTCGACCCCGACGCCTACCTCGCGCTCGCCCGCGCCGTGTACGCCGAGATGGCGCTGGCCGGGATCACCTGCGTGGGCGAGTTCCACTACCTGCACCACGGCCCGGACGGCGTGCCGTACCAGGACCCGAACATCATGGGCCACGCGCTCATCCAGGCCGCCCGGGACGCGGGGCTGCGCATCGCGCTGCTCGACACCTGCTACCTCACCGGCGGCATCGGCATCCGGCTCGTCGGCCCGCAGCTGCGGTTCGGCGACGGCGACGCCGACCGGTGGGCGGCCCGGGCCGAGGAGCTCGCCGCCGCCTACGCCGACGCCCCGGACGTGGTGATCGGCGCGGCCGTGCACTCGGTGCGCGCCGTGCCCGCCGAGCAGATGCCGGTGGTCGCCGAGTTCGCGAACCGGCACGCGGCGCCGATCCACGTGCACCTCGCCGAGCAGCGCGCCGAGGTCGAGGCCTGCGTGGAGGCCTACTGCGCCACCCCGGCCCAGGTGCTCTACGACCGCGGGGTGCTCGGCCCGCGCGCCACCGCGGTGCACGCCACCCACCTGTCCGACGTGGACATCGCGCTGCTCGGCGGCTGCACCGCACACGTGTGCCTGTGCCCCACCACCGAGCGGGACCTCGCCGACGGCATCGGGCCGGGCCGCCGCCTCGCCGACGCGGGCTGCCCGATCACCCTCGGCTCGGACAGCCACGCGGTGATCGACCTGTTCCAGGAGGCGCGGGAGGCCGAGTACGGCGAGCGGGCCACCACCGGCCACCGTGGGCACTGGGGCGTCGCCGACCTGATCGGCATGCTCACCGTGGCCGGCAACGCGTCGCTCGGCTTCCCCGGGGCCGGGCTGCTGCTCGCCGGGGCGCGGGCGGATCTGGTGTCGGTGCGGCTCGACACCCCGCGCACCTCGGGCGCCACCCCGCGGACTGCGGCCGCCACCGTGGTGTACGCGGCCACCGCGGCCGACGTGCACTCGGTCGTCTCCGGCGGCCGCCGCATCGTGGCCGACGGCGAGCACGTGCTCGGCGACGCGGGCGCGCTGCTGCGCGAGGCGATCGCGGCGATCGACCGCACGGCGGAGGCCGGGCGGTGAGCGGGTCGGTGCTGATCGACCGGATCGGCCTGCTGCTGTTCGCCGACCCGGAGCGCGAGGAGCTCGCCGACGCCGCGCTCGTCATCGAGGGGGAGCGGGTGGCGTGGGTCGGCCGGGCGGCCGACGCCCCGGCCGCGGACCGCCGCGTCGACGCCGACGGCCGCGCCGTGCTCCCCGGGTTCGTCGACAGCCACACCCACCTGGTGTTCGCCGGGGACCGGGCCGCCGAGTTCGCCGCCCGCATGGCGGGCGAGCCGTACCGGGCGGGCGGCATCCGCAGCACGGTCGCGGCCACCCGGGCGGCATCCGACGCCCGCCTCGCCGAGCAGGCCGGGCGGCGCGCCGCCGAGCTGCTCGCCCAGGGCACCACCACCTTCGAGATCAAGAGCGGGTACGGGCTCACCGTCGCGGACGAGCGCCGCTGCCTGCGGATCGCCCGCGCGTTCACCCCGGAGACCACGTTCCTCGGCGCCCACGTGGTGCCGGAGGGCGCCGACGCGGACGCCTACGTCGCGCTGGTGGCCGGGCCGATGCTCGAGGCGTGCGCGCCGTACGCCCGGTGGGTGGACGTGTTCTGCGAGCCCGGCCTGCCCGGCGCGTTCGACGGCGACCAGGCCCGGGCCGTGCTCGCCGCGGGACTGCGGGCCGGGCTCGGCGCCCGGGTGCACGCCGGGCAGTTCGCCGAAGGGCCGGGGGTACGGCTCGCCTGCGAGCTCGGCGCCGCCTCGGCCGACCACTGCACCCACCTGTCCGACGCCGACGTGGCCGCGCTCGCCGACTCCGGCGTGGTCGCCACCCTCCTCCCCGGGGCGGAGTTCGGCACCCGCTCGCCGTACCCGGACGCCCGCCGCCTGCTCGACGCCGGGGTCACCGTGGCGCTCGCCACCGACTGCAACCCGGGCTCGTCGTACACCTCGTCGATGCCGTTCTGCATCGCGCTCGCGGTCCGCGAGATGCGGATGACGCCGCTGGAGGCGGTGCGGGCCGCCACCCGCGGCGGGGCGGCCGCGCTGCGCCGCGACGACGTCGGCACGCTGCGGCCGGGGGCCCGCGCCGACCTGGTGGTGCTGGAGGCGCCCTCGCATGTGCACCTCGCCTACCGGCCCGGGGTGCCGCTCGTGGCCCAGGTGTGGCGGGCCGGGACCCGCGTGGCCTGAGCGGTTAACGAGCCGTTGATTTCCCGGAAACCGGCCGTTAATGACCGCGCCGCCCCGCGGAGCGCGGCCCGGAAGGCGCGCATCCTCCTCCGGGAGGATTCCAGAACCGTTCTCCGGTCGTATTTCTCCCGGGAATCTTTGCCGCGGGCCGGACGTTGTCGGGGCAAGTGACAAAGGCGCGGCGGAAGAGGTGCCAACGCATGGCTACGGGGAATCGCGTGCAGGACAACCTGGCTGGGGACCGGGACCTGCTGGGGACCTACCTCGCCGAAATCGGGCGGGTCCCGCTGCTCACCGCCGAGGAGGAGGTCGAGCTCGCCAAGCGCATCGAGGCCGGGCTCTACGCGGAGCAGCTGCTCGACGGGCCGGCGCCGCCGGCGGGCGAGAGCCGTACCCTCACGTCGGACGCGACCGACGAGGAGCTGGAACGCATCGCCATATCGGGCCGCCGCGCCAAGGACGAGTTCATCCAGGCGAACCTGCGCCTGGTGGTGGCCGTCGCGCGCAAGTACTCCGGACGGGGGATGCCGCTCATCGACCTCATCCAGGAGGGAAATCTCGGCCTGGTGCGGGCCGTGGAGAAATTCGATTACCGGCGCGGCTACAAATTCTCCACCTACGCCACCTGGTGGATCCGGCAGGCGGTGGGCCGGGCGATCCACGAGCAGGCCCGGCCGGTGCGGCTGCCCACCCACGCCGGCGAGCAGATGACCCGGCTGATGCGGGTGCGCCGGGACATGCTCGCCGAGCTCGACATCGAGCCGACCGACGAGGACCTCGCCGAGGAGCTCGACCTGCCGCTGGAGCGGGTGCAGGAGCTGCGCCGGTGGGCGTCCGACCCGATCTCGCTGCAGCTCGGCGTGGGGGACGAGGACGAGACCGAGCTCGGCGACATGATCGCGGACGACTCGTGGGCCGACCCCGAGCAGCAGGCGATCTCCACGATCGAGCGGGAGCGGCTGGAGGAGTGGCTCACCGGCCTGGAGGGCCGCACCCGGGAGATGCTGCGCTGGCGGTACGGCCTCGTCGACGGCCGCGAGCACACGCTCACCGAGGTGGGCGAACGGTACGGCATCGGCCGCGACCGGGCCCGCCGCATCGAGCGCGACGCCCTCGCGCGGCTGCGCAAGCTCGCCGCCGCCTGAGCGGCCGCCGCGGAGCCCGGCCGGGCGCCGGATGCGCCCGGCCCCGCCGGACCGGCCCCGCACCGACCAGCGAGCCGGTCACCGCCCCGGCGTCCGGCCCGGCCCTCCGATCCTCACCATCCGGCCCACCCTGTCCGAACCTCCGTCCGACCCTCCTTAACCGACCCGCTCTGTCCGGCCCTCCCCATCCGCTCGATCCGCATCCCGTCGCCGGATCTCACCGCCGGGAGACTCCGGCGGTGCGGCCCGTGCCGCCGGAAACCCAAATGAAACACGGGTGCGGTGAGTTTCACACCTGCGAAACACATCAGGTCACGAGCTGAAACGGCGGAAGAACACGCTGTCGCCGGACGGGTCGAGCGGCGTCCGGCAAACGGCGTCCGGCAGCGGGTCGCGTACCGGCGGGGTGCGGCGTTCGGCCCGGTCCTATCAGTGCGTCAGCCGGTCAACGTCGCCCTGCGCGAAGAGCACTGGTACCGCGATAGCCGGCCATATGCCACACGTGAGGAGGGTCGGATCGGATGGAGATCGATACCGGCAGTACCGCCTGGGTGATCATGGCAGCCGCGCTCGTGCTGCTGATGACGCCGGGCCTTTCGCTCTTCTACGGGGGGATGACGAGGGCGAAGGGCGTCCTGAACATGATGATGATGTCGTTCGTCAGCATCATCGTCGTGACCGTCCTGTGGGTGCTCTACGGTTACTCGCTCGCGTTCGACGAGTCGGGTAACTCCGCCCTCAACACCATCATCGGCGGGCTGGACAACATCGGCCTTGCGGGGCTGCACGAGACCGCCACCGCTGACGACGGCACGGGCATTCCGTACCTCGTGTTCAGCGCGTTCCAGCTCACCTTCGCCATCATCACCGTCGCGCTGATCAGCGGTGCGATCGCCGACCGGGCCAAGTTCGGCGCCTGGGTGGCGTTCGCCGCGCTGTGGGCGACGCTCGTCTACTTCCCCGTCGCCCACTGGGTCTGGGGCGGCGGCTGGCTGGGCAGCCTCGGCATCATGGACTTCGCCGGCGGCACGGTGGTCCACATCAACGCCGGTGCGGCCGCGCTCGCGCTCGCGCTCGTGGTGGGCAGGCGGCACGGCTGGCCCAAGGAGCGGATGCGTCCGCACAACCTGCCGCTCGTGCTGCTCGGCGCGGCCCTGCTGTGGTTCGGCTGGTTCGGCTTCAACGCCGGCTCCGAGCTCGGCGTCGACATGACCACCGCGCTCGCCTTCATGAACACCCAGATCGCGACCGCGATCGCCGCGGGCGGCTGGATCGTCGTGGAGAAGCTGCGGGACGGCCACTCCACCAGCCTCGGCGTCGCCTCCGGCGCCGTCGCGGGCCTGGTCGCCATCACCCCCTCGTGTGCCTTCGTGGACACGCTCGGCGCCGCGATCATCGGCCTGCTCGCCGGTGTGCTCTGCGCCTACGCGGTCGGCCTGAAGTACAAGCTCGGCTACGACGACTCCCTCGACGTCGTGGGCGTGCACCTGGTCGGCGGCCTGATCGGCTCGGTCGCCCTCGGCTTCGTCGCCGCCTACCCCGGTGACGGCCAGAACCCGGGCCTGTTCTACGGCGGCGGCGTGAGCCAGCTCGGCCTCCAGGTCCTCGGGCCGGTCGTGGTCATGATCTACTCGTTCGTGGTCGCCTGGATCCTGGCCAAGATCATCGACAAGGTGATGGGCTTCCGGATCCCCGAGGACGCCGAGATCACCGGCATCGACATCACCACCCACGCCGAGACCGGCTACGACCTCGGCACCATCCACGCCTCGGGCGTGGCCGCCAGCAACGGCCCGGTCACCCTGCCGGCCGCGCAGCCGAGTGAGAAGAAGGTGGACGCATGAGGCTCATCACCGCGATCATCAAGCCGTTCAAGCTCGACGACGTCAAGGCGGCGCTGGAGCAGGCCGGCGTCAAGGGCATGACGGTGAGCGAGGCGAGCGGGTACGGCCGGCAGCGCGGCCACACCGAGGTCTACCGCGGCGCCGAGTACCAGGTGGACCTGGTGCCCAAGGTCCGGGTCGAGGTCCTCGTCGAGGAGGACGACCACGAGGAGGTCCTCGACGCCATCGTCAAGGCCGCCCACACCGGCAAGATCGGCGACGGCAAGGTCTGGTCGGTGCCGGTCGACACGGTGGTCCGCGTGCGGACCGGCGAACGCGGACCGGAGGCCCTGTAGCCGGATGAGGAGAGGCGAGCCCTTGTCGCGCGCACGCTCGTACGCCGCGGCCCGCAAGGAACGGACCGCGGACATCGACCGCTGGCTCACCGACCTGTTCCGCGCCGCGACCGCGCGGCCGTACGGTCGGGAGGGCCGGGGCGTGGCGCCCGGCAGGGGCGCGCCGGACCGCTTCGACGAGCGCGGCGCGGCCGCCCACGCGGGCGGCGGCGTCGCGCTCGTCGCCGTCGGCAGCCTGGGGCGGGGCGAGCTCGCCCCGGGCAGCGACCTCGACCTCGTCCTGCTCCACGACGGGCGGGACGACATCGGCCGCATCGCCGATCGCATCTGGTATCCGATCTGGGACTCGGGGGTGGGCCTCGACCACTCGGTGCGCACCCCGGACGAGGCCGCCAAGGTGGCCCGCGAGGACCTCAAGGCGGTGCTCGGCCTCATCCAGGCCCGGCACATCGCCGGGGACCCCGAGCTCACCCGCGCGGTGCGCGAGGTGGTGCTCGCCGAGTGGCGGGCCGACGCCCGCAACCGGCTCGCCGAGCTGCGCGAGGCCGCGGACAAGCGCGCCGAGGCCGGCGGCGAGCTGGCGTTCCTCCTCGAACCCGACCTGATGGACTCCCGCGGCGGGCTGCGCGACGTGCAGGCGATGCAGGCGGTCGCCGCCGCGTGGGTCGCCTCCGCGCCCGGGCCGCGGGTGCGCGAGGCCTACGAGCTGCTCCTCGACATCCGGCACGCGCTTCACCTGGTCACCGCGCGCGGCAGCGACCGGCTGGTGCTCCAGGAGCAGGACGCGGTCGCCGCCGCGCTCGGCCTGCTCGACGCCGAGGCGCTGATGCGCCGGGTCGCCGAGGCCGGCCGTACCATCGCGCACGCCCTCGACGGCACCTGGCGCACCGTGGACCGGCTGCTCAACGGTCCCGCCCCGCGCGGGCGCCGCCCGCTCGCCGACGGCGTGGTGGAGCACGGCGGCGAGGTCGTGCTCGCCCGCGGGGTCAACCCGCGCCACGACCCGGTGCTCGTGCTGCGGGCCGCCGCCGCGGCCGCCGAGGCCGGGCTGCCGCTCAGCCCTGCCGCGGTCGCCACGCTCGCCGCGCAGTCGCCGCCGATGCCGGTGCCGTGGCCCACCGAGGCCCGGGACGCGCTCGTCGCGCTGCTCGGCGCCGGGCGCGCCGCGGTGCCGGTGTGGGAGGAGCTCGACCAGGCCGGCATCATCGTCCGGCTCATCCCCGACTGGGAGCGGGTACGGCACCGCCCGCAGCGCAATCCGGTGCACCGCTACACCGTGGACCGGCACCTGATCGAGACCGCGGCGGGCGCGGCGTCGTTCACCCGCGAGGTCTCCCGGCCCGACCTGCTGCTCATCGCGGCGCTGCTGCACGACATCGGCAAGGGCTGGCCGGGCGACCACTCGGTCACCGGCGAGATCGTCGCCCGGGACATCGGCGCCCGCATGGGGCTGCCGCCCGCCGACGTCGACGTGCTCGCCACCGTGGTCCGCCACCACCTGCTGCTGCCGGAGACCGCGACCCGCCGCGACCTCGACGACCCGGTGACGATCCAGCGGGTCGCCGAGGCGGTCGGCTCCCGCGAGGTGCTCGAGCTGCTCGCCGCGCTCGCCGTCGCCGACGGACACGCCACCGGGCCGGCCGCGTGGAACTCGTGGAAGGCCGGGCTCGTCGCCGACCTGGTGCGCCGGGTCCGCTCGGTGCTCTCCGGCACCCCGCCGCCGCCCGCGCCCACGCTCTCCCCGGAGCAGGCGGCGCTCGCCCGGCACGGCGGCGGCGCGGTGCGCGTGGTCGGCGGGTCGGTCACCGTGGTCGCGCCGGACCGGCCCGGGCTGCTGTGGCGCGCGGCCGGGGTGCTCGCCGCGCACCGGCTCGTGGTGCGCTCCGCGTCGGCCGCCTCGGCCGGATCCACCGCGGTGATCGAGTTCTCCGTGGTGCCCGAGTACGGCTCGCCGCCGGACCCGGCGACGCTCGAGGCCGACCTGCGGCTCGTGCTCGCCGGGCGGCTCGACATCGAGCAGCGGCTCGCCCGCCGGACCCGGTCGCTGCGCCCGCCCCGGGTGCCGGTGGCGCCGCCGCGGGTGACCATCGTCGACGACGCGTCCAGCACCGCCACCGTGATCGAGGTGCGCGCGCACGACCGGCCGGGGCTGCTGTGGCGGATCGGCCGGGCGTTCGGCGAGTGCGCCCTCGACGTGCGGGCGGCCCGGGTGGAGACCCTCGGCGCCGAGGCGGTCGACGTCTTCTATGTGGTGGACCGGGCGGGGCGGCCGATCACCGACGAGGCCCAGCGGGCGCTGGTGCGGGAGCGGGTGCTCGCCGCGCTGCGCTGACGCGGCGCGCCCGGCCCCGGCGGATCCGCCCGTTTCATGCCCGTTGGTAATAGGCCGGTCCGGGAGCGGGTTTCCCGCCTAGCATCGGTGGCCCGTGCGCCGGCCCGCCGGGGTTTCGGCGTGCCCGCCGCGCCGCCCGCGCGCCGGCCCGGACCACGCGTCCTCAAGATCCGAGGTGAGACAGATGACCGCCAGGCCTTCGCACCCGGCGCCGGCCGTACCGGCCGGGCGGCGGTGGCTCGCCGTACCGGCGCATCCCCCCGATGCCCGGCGGCCGGCATCCGCGGGAGGGGATCGATGACCGGACTGAGCACGGCGGCCCGCCGGTTCGACTGGCTCGTCACCGAGTTCGTCCGGGAGACGCCCGGGGTCGCCCACGCGATCGTGGTCTCCTCGGACGGGCTGCCGCTCGCGGGCTCGGACGGGTTCCCCGCCGACCGGGCCGACCAGCTCGCCGCGGTCGCCGCCGGCCTGCAGGCCCTCACCGGCGGCGCGGCCCAGGTGTTCGACGGCGGGCCGGTCCGGCAGACCGTCGTGGAGATGGAGGCCGGCCTGCTGCTGCTCACCGCGATCGCCGACGGGTCCTGCCTCGCCGTGCTCGCGTCCCGCAGCTGCGATCTGGGGCTGGTCGCCTACAACATGACGCTGCTGAGCGACCGGGCGGGCAAGGCGCTCACCCCCGCCCTGCGCGCGGAGCTGCGCGCGGCGCGGACCCGGTGAGCCGGACCGGATGACGGTCCGCCGCCACCCGGTGGGCGGGCCCGGCGGCGCCGGGGCGTCGCCGATCGGTTGCCTCGTCGTTACCGGCCGCCGATCCGGCCCGCGATACGATCATGCGGTGGAGACGCTCGTCTCGTCCGCGGCCGTCGTCACCGATGATCCGTCCGCGCCGACCACGGACCCGCGCGGGCCCATGCCGGGCCGCCGGGGCGGGCCGGCGGGCGGTGTCGTCCGGTGCGCTCTGTGGCTGAGATCTCCGTCGCGGATCCCGCGCCGACCGCAGCGCCGGATCCCGTCATGGAACTCCGCGCCGCCCCGGGTTCCGTCCGGTCGGCGGGCGGCCGTCGCTCGTTCTGCTCGAAAGGGTATGCAGTGGACTTCGGAGGCTCCGGCCCTTACGGCCGGCAGGGCGCAGCACCCGCCCTCACCTCGACGAAGATCGTCGTGGCCGGGGGCTTCGGCGTGGGCAAGACGACGTTCGTCGGCGCGGTGTCGGAAATCCTCCCGCTGACGACCGAGGCGGTGATGACCGACGCCAGCGTCGGGATCGACGACCTGGCGCTGACGCCGAACAAGACGACCACCACGGTCGCGATGGACTTCGGGCGGGTGTCGCTCGACCGGGACCTGATCCTCTACCTGTTCGGCACGCCCGGTCAGCACCGGTTCTGGTTCATGTGGGACGACCTGGTGCGCGGCGCCATCGGGGCCGTGGTGCTGGTCGACACCCGCCGCCTCGCCGACTGCTTCCCGGCGATCGACTACTTCGAGGAGGCGCGGCTCCCGTTCATCGTCGCGATCAACGGCTGGGACGGCCAGTTCCCGCACGGCGAGGAGGAGGTGCGCGAGGCGCTCACCCTCGCCCCGTACGTGCCCATCGTGCGCACCGACGCCCGCAACCGCGAGGCCGTGAAGGCGACCCTGATCGCGCTGGTGGAGCACGCGCTCGCGGTGCGCACCCGGTACTGACCGTCCGCCCCGCCCGGCGGGGTGGCGCCGGAAACCGGGCGCGCGCCCCGGCGAGATCGGGTACGCCATATATACGTGCGTCCTCCCGCCCCGCCGAGCGCGCGGCACGACCGCGCCCGGGCCGCGGCCTGCGCCGCGGCCGGTCTCGCCCTCGTCCTCACCGCGTGCGTCCCGGGCCGCGGCGGCGCCGTACCGGGGGTGGACCGCCCAGGCGCCGGTGAGCCGGAGCGCGCCCGGCGGCTGTCGGTGGCCATCCGGCACGGCCTCACGCCGCCGGACCTGGCGCGCACCGCCTCCGCCGCGCTCGGCGTCGAGCTACGGCTGCGCGGCCACGACCGCGGCGCGGACGTGGCCGCCCGGATCGCCCGCGCCGCCGCCGCGACGGCCACCGCCGGCGACGCGGGCGCGGACGGCGTCGACGTGGCCGTCGTCCCCGGCCACCACGCCCAGGCGCTCGGCCGGGCCGGGCTGCTGGAGCCGCTGCGCCCCGAGCTGATCCCGAACCTCGCCAACCTGCACCCCGAGGCCGCCCGGCTGCCCCACGACCGGGGCAACCGCTTCTCGGTCCCGTACGCCTGGGGGACGACCGGCATCTGCTACCGCGCGGATCTGGTGCGGCGCCCGCCCACGAGCTGGACCGACCTGCTCGACCCGCCGCGGTGGGCGCGCGGCCGGGTGACGATGATGACCGGCGACCGCGCGCTCGCCCTCCCGGCGCTCAAGGCGCTCGGCTACTCGATCAACACGGCCGACGAGGCGGGGCTCGCCGCGGCCGCCCGCAGGCTGCTCGCGGCGAAGCGCACCCTGCTCGCCTACGACGACCTCACCGCGGGCGAGCGCCTGCTGCGCGGCGAGGCGGTGCTCGCCCAGACCCGGGACGGGGCGTGCCCGACCGGCGAGCCGCGCATCCGGTTCGCGGTGCCGCGGGAGGGCGGCGACCTGTGGACCGAGACGATGGTGATCCCGCGCGGGTCCCGCGACCCGGAGGCCGCGCACGCGTTCATCGACCACGTGCTCACCCCGGAGGTGCACGCCCGGGTGCCGCTGCACACCGGCTACAAGGTGCCGAACCGGCCCGCGATGGAGCGGGCCCTGGCGCGGGGCGCCGACCGGCCGCAGCTCCGCATGAGCCCGGCCGACCTGCTGCGCCACGAGCCGCTGGTGGACCTGGGCGAGGACGCGGCCAAGTACGCCCGGCTCGCCGTACGGGTGGCCGAGGGCTGACCTGGCAAGCGGCCGGATCGCCGCAGGATCGCCGTCCGGCAAGCGCCCGGTTACGAGTAGGTCATGCATGGGGCGGCTGGGTCGGCCCAACATGTAGGGTGCCGATGTGAAATTTGGCAGTATGCCCGCTTTGGTGTCGTTGTCGGCGCCAAGCTCGGTTGGCCGATCTGGCGGGGGTGTGTTCCAATTACCCTCGCCTGCATCACGTCACGGACGTCCCGTACGTCTCGCGAGTGACCGCGCAAGCGACACGGCCGGGCGTGCGTCGGGCCCGGCGAGAGGGTGCGACAGCCAGTGAGGAAGACCGACCCCCAGGGTGGCCGCGGCTCCGCGAGCGATGCCTCGCGGGTGCCGCGCGGTGCGGGCACCGGCGGTCGTCGTCGCCTGCGCGGCAGGCGGGTCGGTACCCGGCTGGCCACCCTGATCCTGCTGCCCACGGTGGTGGCGGTGCTCGTCGCCGTGGTGCAGCCGGTCGGCGCGGTCACCGCGTGGGCCGACCAGCGGCGGCTCGCCGAGATCGCCGCTCTCACCGAACGGCTCGGCACGCTCGCGCACGAGACCGGTGCCGAGCGCACCCTCACCGCCTGGTACCTCGCCGACCCCACCTCCGCCCGGCGGGAGCGCGTCGCGGAGCAGCGCGCCCGGGTGGACGCCGCGGCACGGCGGGTCACGGCCCTGCTCGCGCCCCTCGAGGCCGGCGGTGACCCGCGGCTCGGCCGCAAGGCGAAGGCGGTGCGGGAACGCCTGGCGGGCATCGAGACCCTGCGGGCCGAGGCCTTCCGCGACGGCGCTGAGCCGCGCATCGCCCTCGACGGCTACCGCCCCGTGGTCGACGCGTTCCTCGCGCTCGCCGACGAGCTCGGCCGGTACGGCGACGCCGACCTCGGCGGGGACGCCGTCGCGCTCGGTGCGCTGAGCCGCGCCAAGGAGGAGCTCTCCCGGCAGATCGGCGGCCTCCTCGTCGCCGTGGCGGCGGACCGGTTCGACGCCGAGGCGAAGTCGGCGTTCCTCGTCGCCCGGGAGCGGGAGCTGGCCGAGACGGCCCTGTTCCAGAGCGAGGCGAGCGCCGCCACCCTGGCCCGGTACCACCGGGCGGTCGGTGGCGAGCGGGTGGCCGAGACCGACCGGATCCGCGGCCTGGTCAGCGCGGACGGCCGCGACCTGGACGAGATCGCCCCCGACGGCGGCGACGACGCCCGCCACTGGTACGAGAACGCCACCGCCGTGCTCGAGCAGCTCCGCACGGTGGAACGCGACCTCGCCGGCGACCTCGCCGGCCGGGCCGCCGACCTGCGCGACCGGGCGCGCACCCGCGCCCTCGTCGCCGGCGGCGGCTGCGCGCTGCTGCTCGCGCTGGCGCTGCTGATCACCGGCCTCGTCGCCGCCTCCCTCGCCCGCCCGCTGCGGCGGCTGCACGCCGCGGCCGTGGGGGCCACCGGCGACCGGCCGGGCACCGCCGCGCCCGAGCCCGCGTCCCCGGACTCGGCGGACGGCGGCGAGATCGGCGAGCTCGCGCGGGCCTTCGACGAGCTGCACCGGGAGACGGCACGGCTCGCCGCCGAGCAGGAGCGGCTCCGCGGCGACGTCGCCGCGCTGCTCGGCGACCTGTCCCGCCGCGCCGCGGAGACGGCCGAGCACCAGCGCCTGCTCCTCGCCGAGCTGGAGCGGGGCGAGTACGACGAGCGGCGGCTCGGCGCCCTGGTACGGCTCGGCCGCCTCGCCGACCGCATGCGGCGCACCGGCGAGAACCTGCTGCTCGCCACCGGCCAGGAGCCGCCGGCCCCGACCGGCCGCCCGGCCCCGCTGACCCAGGTGGTGCGCGCCGCGCTCGCCCAGGTGGCCGACGGCGAGCGCGTGATCGTGCACGTGCGGCACGACCCCGTCGTGGCGGGCGAGGCCGTCCGGGACGTGACCCACCTCCTCGCCGAGCTGGCCGAAAGCGCCCTCGCCGCGGGCGCGACCCCGGTCATCGTGACCTCCAGCGCGGGGGAGAGCGGCGGCGTGCTGCTGTCGGTGAGCGACCACGGCCCCGGGATGACCGACGAGGAGCTCGCCGCGGCGAACGCCGCGCTCGCCGCCGCCCCTGAGGCGGACGGCGCCGTGCCGCGGCACCTCGGCCTCGCCGCCGCCGGCCGCCTGGCCCGGCGGCACGGCATCCAGGTGCGGCTCCGGCGGCGCGAGGAGGGCGGCGTCGGCGCGATGGTGCTGCTGCCCGACGCCCTGCTCTCGGCCGGACCTGCGTCCGGCATGGGGCTCTCGGCCGGACCTGCGTCCGGCATGGGGCTCTCGGCCGGACCCGCGTCCGGTGTGGCGCTCCCCGCCGGAAACCCGCCGGGCGCCGGCCTCTTCGGCGCACCGTACGGAACGGGCGCCCACGGCGGGACCGTTCCGCGGGCGGACGCCCACGGCGACGGAGGCCGGCCGTCCGGGCCCGACGTCCATACGGCGGCCCCCGTCGACACCCCCTGGCCGGGCAGCCTGCCCCCGCCCGGGAGCGCCACCGGCGGCGACACCGCGAGCGGCGCCGGGCGCGCCGCATTCCCGGCGGCGGCCCTCGCCAGGGACGAAGACCTCCGGGACCCCCAGCGGCGGCAGGAGCCCTGGGACCCGTGGAAACCGCGGTCGCCCGCGGGCGCCGGGACCGGTGTCCCGCCGGCGGCCGAGCGAGCCACCCCGGCCGGCGGTGCGGAGTATCTCCCGATCTTCGCCTCGGTCGAGTCCGAGTGGTTCAGGCGTGCCGGCCGTCCCGCCCCGGCGGGCGGCGCATCAGCGGAGGAGGAGATCGTCGTGGTTCAAGGGGAGGAGGGCGGACGCGCCGCCCGCCGCGCCGGAGGGTGGTCGTCACCCGCCGACGCCGGCTGGCGCGCGGCGCAGGCGATCGGCAACCCGGTGGCGGACGGCGTGACCGACGCCGGGCTGCCCAAGCGCGTGCCGAGGGCGAACCTCGTCCCCGGATCGGTGGGCACGGACGCCACATCCCGGCGGTACCCGGCGCCGGCCCTGTCACCCGAGGGCGTGCGCGACCGGCTCGCCGGATTCCAGCAGGGGGTCCGGCAGGGTCGCGCTGCGGCCCGCGGGCTGCGCAACCAGGAACAGGCCCATCCGGGCGGCATGCCCGGTGTCGATGGTTACAAGGAGGACCCGTGAGGGAGATGAGCCAGGCCGCACGCGGCATCAACTGGCTGATCACGGATTTCGTGAACAACACGCCCGGAGTGGCGCACGCGGTGGTCGTCTCGTCCGACGGCCTGCCGCTGGCGTACTCGGAGGGCTTCCCGAAGGATCGGGCCGACCAGCTCGCGGCCGTCGCCGCGGGTCTGATCAGCCTGACCCAGGGCGCGTCCCGGGTCTTCGAGGGCGGCATGGTCACCCAGACCGTCGTGGAGATGCAGCGCGGGCTGCTCCTGATCATGTCGATCAGCGACGGCTCCTGCCTGGCGGTGCTCGCCGCCTCCGACTGCGACATGGGTCTGGTCGCCTACCAGATGACGCTGCTCGTGGACCGTGCCGGTCAGGTCCTCACCCCCGCGGTGCGCGCGGAGCTGCAGGCGTCGCAGCCGCGGTGATGCCCGCATGAGCAGGACATCGGGGAACGACGCCGTCGTTAGGAGGACGCCGTGGCCGAACACGGTTGGGGCGGTGCGGGCGGCCCGCTGAGCGGTGGATCGCCCTACGCGCCGCAGGACGCAGGTGCCGGGTACTCCGCCGGGGCCGCCCCGAATCCGGGAACGCCCATGGAGTCCAGTTCGCTGGTCCGGCCGTACACGGTGACCGGCGGCCGCACGTCCCCGCGCATGAACCTGGCGTTGGAGGCCCTGGTGTCCACCGCGATGACGGTGCATCAGGATGTGTCGTCGTTTACGCCGGAGTATCAGGCGATCATGTCGCTGTGCCGGCAGGTGCGTTCGGTGGCGGAGGTCTCCGCCCTGTTGCGCATCCCGCTCGGGGTGGCACGGATCCTGATCGCCGATATGGCGGCCGAGGGCTTGGTGCACGTGCATCAGCAACATCTCGATGCCGGCAAGCCCGATGTGAACTTGCTGGAGAGGGTGCTCAGTGGACTTCGCAGGCTCTAGGTCAGGCACATCAGGAGCGCTGACCTCGACGAAGATCGTCGTCGCCGGCGGATTCGGCGTGGGAAAGACGACCTTCGTCGGCGCCGTTTCGGAGATCATGCCGCTCACCACCGAGGCGGTGATGACCGACGCCTCGGTCGGGATCGATGACATCGGCCTGACTCCGCACAAGACGACCACCACGGTCGCGATGGACTTCGGCCGGGTGTCGCTCGACCGGGACCTGATCCTCTACCTGTTCGGCACGCCCGGTCAGCACCGGTTCTGGTTCATGTGGGACGACCTGGTGCGCGGCGCGATCGGCGCGGTGGTGCTGGTCGACACCCGCCGCCTCGCCGACAGCTTCCCGGCGATCGACTACTTCGAGGAGGCGCGCCTCCCGTTCATCGTCGCGATCAACGGGTGGGACGGCCAGTTCCCGCACAGCGAGGAGGAGGTGCGCGAGGCGCTCGCGCTGACCCCGGCGGTCCCGATCGTCCGCACCGACGCCCGCGCCCGCCAGGCGGTCAAGGAGACCCTCATCACCCTGGTCGCGCACGCGCCCGCCATGCGCACCGCGGCGCCCGGCTGGGGGCGCTGGGCCGCACCGGAGCGGCAGGGGTACGGCCGGGGGGGGCGTGCCCGAGCCGGTGGCCGCCTCGCGTGCCGTGCGGGCCGGCGCGATCCGGCCGGCCCTGGCGACCGGCGGGCCCGCACGCCGTCTCCATGCCCGCCGTGCCCTGGTCACGCCGCGATCCGCGGGCGGGTCGGGTCGGGGATCGCGGGTGGGGCGTCCGGTCGCCGTCCGGCCCGCTTCCCGGTGACCTTGCCGGGCCACGAGAGCGACGGAACCGGGACGCCGCCTCGGAACGCGCGCCCGTGCCGCGCGACGCACCGGCTCGCCACCCAGGGCCTTTCGCATCGCGGGCACCGCGACACCGACGCGAACCATGCGCGCCGGCGGCGTGATCGTTTCACCGACATCCCGGCCACACCCGGCCGCCGCCCGATCCTTGCGATCGCGGCGCCGCGGCGAATCCGGTGCCTCACCGCGCACCGCACGGGGCCGGCGGCCGCCATGCCGCGCCAAGGCGCCCGCCGCCCGTGACGATCCCTCGCCCGCGCCGCGCACGGGGCGGGCGAACCGCACGCCGACCGGTGGAACGCTCGGATCCGCACATCCTTCGGATTCGGCGGACCGCCGGGAGCGTCCGGCGCACACCGGCGGCGTCGTCACCTCCGCCGCGGGCCGCCGGACACCGCGATCACCGGCGCCGTCACCACGGACGCCGCGATCGCACACCGCGCTCCGCCCTCCTGCGGCCACCCCGATCCGGGGCCGGACGCGGTCGCGGGCCCGCCAGGCCCTTAGCTCTCGTATTCGGCTGTCACCCGGTCGCGGCCAGCACCGCGCGAAGGGGGCGGTACGGCACGGCGCGCACGACCGCCTCGCCCACCCGGGACACCGCCGCGGACGACGGGCGGACGTGCCGTACGTCGTGTTCGATCGGCGCGTTCGACCGGTGCGGCGGCGCGCGTCCGCACCGGTGCCCGATCCGGCCCGGTCACTCACGCCGGACCCGGGGCGGCCTCGGCATGGCGCGACCGGTGATCCACCCGCCGCGCGGTCCGGGCGCGATCCGGCGGCGGGGCGATATATGAAAGCCTCACAGCGCCTCCGCGGGCGGTGAGGGCCGTCGGCGTTCCTGACGCCAGGCCGCCGCGCGCTCGCGCGGCGCGGGGCACGCCGTACACGCACGCTGCGACGGCCGCCGTGCAGGCGGTGGCTTTGAAGAGGGCAGCTTATAGCACCCCGCGCCCGCCCCGGGTATCGAGGGGGCCGCCGACCGCGGCGGAGGACGCCGCCGGCCCCGGCACACCTTGTTATATGTCCCTGGTTGAGCCGTTTGTCGGGCCGTGGACCGGTCCACGCTTCGGAGAGTAAGACATCCGTCACGATTGTGCGCATTGCCGCCACGTCGGGCGGTTGCCGTTCTGTTACCGACGCACTTTGCAATTTGGACCGTTTGAAACCCGCGGTCCTATTGGTCGGTGTAGTCTCGTTATGCTCAAATTGCCCGTGACTTGACGCAGCTATCAGGCGCACAGGACAACCACCTCCCACGAGGGCGAGCCGTCGAGAGGTCGCAACCAGTGAGGACAGCAATAAACGAGGGCACCAGCCCGCCTGAGCAGGAAGCCCCGAATCAGGCGGCTCCGTCGACCGGGAGTCCTCTCGCCCTGCGCAACTGGCGGGTCCGGACGCGACTCATCGCGCTGATCCTCATCCCCACCACCGTCGCCGTTCTGCTCGGCGCGCTTCGGGTCACCACGTCGATCAGCAGCGCCGCCCAGTACGAGCGGGTCAACAACGTGGCGGAGCTGGTCAACAGCCTCGCCACGCTGGCGCATGAGTTCCAGGACGAGCGGGACAAGACGGTCGCGTATATCGCCGCCGGCCGCCCACAGGGCCCGAGCCTGGTGGCCATCCGCAACCAGCAGGACGCCGTGGACGGCGCGGTCACCCAGGTGCGGGCGAAGGCCGGTCCGGCCCGTGACGCCCTCAGCGCCTCCGGCCGCCAGCGTCTGCAGGCGCTGCTCAACCGGCTCAACGACCTCGGCACCCTGCGCAACACCGCGATCGGGACGAAGCTGCCGCCGCTGCCGGCGATGGACCGGTACTCGCTGGTCATCAGCGACATGCTGCAGCTCTACGAGGAGATCCGGCAGGGCAGCACGAACGAAGAGCTCAGCGCCACCGCCTCCGCACTCGGCGCCCTCGCCCGGGCGAAGGAGGAGACCTCCCGGCAGCGCGGCCTGCTCGCCGCGGCGCTCGCCCGGCGGCCCGTGCCGCGGTTCACGCCGATGGAGCTGGACGCGTTCAACTCCGCGGACGCCGGCCAGGACAGCCAGCTCATCGCGTTCGGCCAGTTCGCCACCCTCGCGCAGAGCCAGCTCTACGCCGACACCGTCACCGGTCAGAAGGTCGACCGCGCCGAGGGTCTGAAGGAGCGGGCGAAGTTCCTCACCGACTCGGGACGGCCGCTGCGCCGGCTGGAGTCGGCCAACACGGCGCGCGACGCCGAGCTCTGGTACGACGCCATGACCGACACGGTCGACCGGATGCACCGGGTCGAGAACGAGCTCATCAAGCAGATCATCACCAAGAGTGACGAACTGCAGGGCGCCGACCAGGGCTTCGCGGCCCTCAACGTGATCCTCGTCGCGGGCCTGTTGATCCTCGTCCTCATCGTCACCTCGGTCGTGGCGCGCTCGCTGGTGCGCCCGCTGCGCCGGCTGCGGGCCGAGGCCCTCGACATCGCGGGCAACCGGCTGCCCGCCATGGTCGCCCGGCTGCGGGAGGCCGACGCCGCCCCCGCGAACATCGCCGCCGAGGTCAAGCCGATCAGCGTGGCCTCCAGCGACGAGATCGGCGAGGTGGCGCGGGCGTTCGACGAGGTCCACCGCGAGGCGGTCCGCCTGGCGGGCGACGAGGCCGCGCTGCGCAGCAACATCAGCGCGATGTTCGTCAACCTCTCGCGCCGTACGCAGACGCTGGTCGAGCGCCAGATCAGCCTGATCGACAGCCTCGAGCAGGGCGAGCAGGACGAGCAGCGACTCGCCAACCTGTTCAAGCTCGACCACCTCGCCACCCGAATGCGGCGTAACTCCGAGAACCTCCTGGTTCTCGCCGGCCAGGAGCCGGCCCGCCGGTGGAGCCAGCCGGTGCCGCTGGTGGACGTGGTGCGCGCCTCGCTCTCCGAGGTCGAGAACTACGAGCGGGTCGACGTGCAGGTGCTGCCCGGCGTCGCCGTCGCCGGCCAGGCCGTCAACGACGTCATCCACCTGCTCGCCGAGCTGATCGAGAACGCGATCTCCTTCTCCTCGCGGGACACCAAGGTCACCGTCACCGCGAACCGCATCGACGGCGGCGGCGTCATGATCGGCATCACCGACCACGGCATCGGCATGACCGCCGAGGAGCTCGCCCAGGCGAACTGGCGGCTGTCGAACCCGCCCGTCGTCGACGTGTCGGTGTCCCGCCGCATGGGCCTGTTCGTGGTCGGCCGTCTCGCCCTGCGCCACGGCATCCGGGTCCAGCTCCGGCCGCACGACGGCGGTGGCCTCACCGCGATGGTGCTGCTGCCCGAGACGCTCGTCGGCGTCACCCAGCCCGCGATGCCGTTCGGCCAGTCCGGCGCCTTCGCCGCGGGCATGGCCTCCGCCCAGGTCGGCGGCGGCTCCGGCTGGGACGCCTCCGGCGACTCCGGCCGGTTCTCCGCCGGTGACTCCGGCAGGTTCGGCACGGCCACCCCGGCGCTGGAGGAGCCCTCGCGGCCGGGCGCGCTGCAGGGCGCCGGCCTCGGCTCCGGCTCCTCCCAGGGCTCGGACTCCGCGCGGAGCCTCGAGAGCACCCAGAGCTTCGGCGCGGTCGAAGGGTTCGCCGGCGCCTCGTCCGGCGCTCAGCCCTCGGGCGCCTCCGGGCCGCAGAACTTCAGCGGCGGCTTCGGCCAGGGCTTCGGCGGCTCCGGATCCTCGTCGTCCACGTCGCAGGAGCTGCCGAGCGGTGTGCAGACCTTCGACACGCCGTCCGGCCCGGTCTTCACCGGCCCGCAGCAGCAGCAGACCGACGGCGGCGGCGAGTCGGCGTTCGGCTCGGCCTTCACCAAGCCCGCCGGCGCCACGTCGGGCGGGTCGAGCGGCCAGCAGGGCTTCGACACCCCGTCCGGCCCCGTGTTCGGCGGCAGCGGGCAGCAGCAGCAGACGCACCGTCCCGGCCAGCAGCCCAGCTTCAGCAGCCCGCCCCCGGCGATCGGCCGCATGCGCTCGCGCCGGTTCGACTTCCCCGACCCCGACGCGTCGAGCACCGGCCCCATGCCGTCGGTGTCCGAGTCGTCGCCGATGGAGCAGCAGAAGGAGGAGTACCTGCCGATCTTCGCGGCGGTCGAGTCCGCGTGGTTCCGGCGGGCCCCGGCGAACTCCTCGGACGAGAACGACCCGTCCGGCGGGTGGCGTGCCTCGTCCGCCGACGCCGGCTGGCAGGCGGCCCAGGTGGTCCGCGACCCGGTGCGCGAGGGCAAGACGGCGTCCGGTCTGCCGAAGCGGATTCCGAAGGCCAACCTGGTGCCGGGTTCGGTCCCGACCTCCGACGCCGGGCGGCAGTCCGGTCCGCAGCGGCCGCTGCTCTCCCCGGACCGGGCGCGCAGCAGGCTGGCGAGCTTCCAGCAGGGCATCCGGCAAGGCCGGGCCGTGGCCCGCGGCGAGCTGAGCGAGGACGAGGCCTACCCGAGCGCCTTCCGGCGATTCGATGAAGGCAAGGAGGACGCGTGAGGGAGCTGAGCCAGGCCGCTCGCGGCGTCAACTGGCTGGTCACCGACTTCGTCAGAAACGTCCCGGGCGTGGCGCACGCCGTGGTGGTCTCCTCGGACGGTCTTCCGCTGGCGTTCTCGGAGGGCTTTCCGAAGGACCGGGCCGACCAGCTCGCGGCGGTCGCCGCGGGTCTGATCAGCCTGACCCAGGGGGCGTCGAGGGTCTTCGAGGGCGGGCTCGTCACCCAGACCGTCGTGGAGATGGAGCGCGGCCTGCTCCTCATCATGTCGATCAGCGACGGCTCCTGCCTGGCGGTGCTCGCCGCGCCCGACTGTGACATGGGCTTGGTCGCCTATCAGATGACATTGCTGGTGGAGCGAGCCGGTCAGGTTCTTACGCCGGCCGTCCGTGCCGAATTACAGGCCACGCAACCCGGGTGATGAGTATGGATCAGTGGGGAAATCAGCAGTACGGAGGTCCGGGTCCGCACGAGCCGCCGTCGCCGGTACGGCCGTATGCGATGACCAAGGGCCGTACGGCGCCGCGAACCAATCTGGCCTTGGAAGCGTTGGTGTCGTCGGCCACGGTGCCGCAGGTCGACCTTTCGGGGATGACGCCCGAGTACCAGGCGATCTCCTCGTTGTGCCGTCAGGTGCGGTCGGTGGCTGAGATCTCGGCGATGCTCCGCATACCACTGGGCGTCGCGCGGGTTCTGGTCGCGGACATGGCGGCCGAGGGACTTGTGCACGTGTATCAGCCGCAGCTTGACGCCGGCAAGCCGGATCTGAACCTGCTGGAGAGGGTGCTCAGTGGACTTCGCAGGCTCTAGCCGAGGCGGTGGTGGCGGCGGCGTGCTCACCTCGACGAAGATCGTCGTCGCCGGCGGGTTCGGCGTGGGCAAGACGACCTTCGTCGGCGCCGTCTCGGAGATCATGCCGCTCACCACCGAGGCGGTCATGACCGACGCCTCGGTGGGCATCGACGACACGGCCCTGACCCCGAACAAGACGACCACCACGGTCGCGATGGACTTCGGGCGGGTGTCGCTCGACCAGGACCTGATCCTCTACCTGTTCGGCACGCCCGGTCAGCACCGGTTCTGGTTCATGTGGGACGACCTGGTGCGCGGCGCCATCGGGGCCGTGGTGCTGGTCGACACCCGCCGCCTCGCCGACAGTTTTCCCGCTGTGGACTACTTCGAGGAGGCCCAGCTCCCGTTCATCATCGCGATCAACGGCTGGGACGGGCACTTCACGCACAGCGAAGAGGAGGTGCGCGAGGCGCTCACCATCTCCCCGCACATTCCGATCACTCGCTGCGACGCGCGCGTCCGCGAGTCGGTCAAGGAGACCCTCATCACCCTGGTCGAGCACGCGCTCGCCATGCGCATGGCCGTACCGGGCGGCGGCCTGGGCCGCTGAGCGAGCCGGAGGGCCGGGTCGCCCCCGGCCCGCCGCGGTACGGCCGTACGGACGCGGAGCCGCCCGAGACGGGCACGGATCGGGCGGCCTCCGCGCGCCGGGGGCGGCGCCGACCGGCGCCGCCGTTTCGGCGTTTCGGGGCCCGGCGCACGGCACCGGCCGGTGCGGGACGCCCGGTTCCGGCCGGCAGGCGCGATCGGTACGGCTCGGCCGGTAGGGCGCCGCGACCACGATGCGCCGCCGCCGGTCGCGGCCGCGCCCTCGCGGGGAGGCGGGAGCGGATAGGCTGGGGGCTAGTCGCAGACGACGCAGTTAAGCACGGACCATTCGCGCAGAGGCTGGCCAACACGTGTTTGAGACCCTATCCGACCGGCTGACATCGGTATTCTCCTCCCTTCGGTCGAAGGGCAGGCTCTCCGACGCCGATATCGATGCGACCTGTCGGGAGATCCGGATCGCCCTGCTCGAGGCGGACGTCGCGCTCCCGGTGGTGCGGGAGTTCGTCGCCCGGGTCAAGGAGCGTGCGCGCGGAGCCGAGGTCTCCCAGGCGCTCAACCCGGCCCAGCAGGTCGTGAAGATCGTTCACGACGAGCTGATCGAGGTGCTGGGCGGGGAGACCCGCCGCCTGCGGTACGCCAAGACGCCGCCCACCGTGATCATGCTGGCGGGTCTGCAGGGTTCCGGTAAGACCACGCTCGCGGGCAAGCTCGCCCGCTGGCTGCGCATGCAGGGCCACGCCCCGCTGCTCGTCGCCTGCGACCTGCAGCGGCCCAACGCGGTCCAGCAGCTCTCCGTGCTCGCGGAACGGGCCGAGGTGGCGATCTTCGCCCCCGAGCCGGGCAACGGCGTCGGCGACCCGGTCGACGTGGCCCGCCGGTCGATCGAGTACGCCCGGCAGAAGCACCACGACATGGTGATCATCGACACCGCCGGCCGGCTCGGCATCGACCAGGAGATGATGCAGCAGGCGGCGGACATCCGCGACGCCGTCCAGCCCGACGAGATCCTCTTCGTCGTCGACGCCATGATCGGCCAGGACGCGGTCACCACCGCCCAGGCCTTCATGGACGGGGTCGGCTTCGACGCGGTCGTGCTCACCAAGCTCGACGGCGACGCGCGCGGCGGCGCCGCGCTCTCGGTGCGTCACGTCACCGGCCGGCCGATCATGTTCGCCTCCACCGGCGAGAAGCTCGAGGACTTCGACCTCTTCCACCCGGACCGGATGGCGTCGCGCATCCTCGACATGGGTGACATCCTCACCCTGATCGAGCAGGCGCAGCGCACCTTCGACGAGCAGGAGGCCGCCAAGATGGCGGGCAAGCTCGTCTCGGGTGAGGACTTCACGCTCGACGACTTCCTCGAGCAGATGATGATGGTCCGCCGGCTCGGGCCGATCAAGAACCTGCTCGGCATGATGCCCGGCATGGGGCAGATGCGCGACCAGCTCAACAAGATCGATGATCGCGACCTGGACCGCATCGCCGCCATCATCCGCTCGATGACGCCGGCCGAGCGGCGCGACCCGAAGATCATCAACGGCTCGCGCCGGGAGCGCATCGCGCGCGGCTCCGGGGTGACCGTCACCGAGGTGAACAACCTCGTCACGCGCTTCTTCGAGGCGCAGAAGATGATGAAGCGCATGGCGAGCGGCCTCGGTATCCCGGGCATGCCGGGCGGGCGCAAGGCCAAGTCGAAGAAGGCGAAGAAGGGGCGCCGGGTGAGCGGCGACCCGCGCAAGGCCGCCCTCGGCAAGGCGGGCTCCCGGCCGTCCCCGGACACCCCGCCGCTGCCGCCCGGCCTGGGCGGGCTCGGCGGCGGCAAGCTGCCGCCCGGGCTCACCCTGCCGCCCGGGTTCGACCCGTCGAAGCTCAAGTTCCCCGGAAAGAAGTGACGGCCGCGGGGTGATCGCGGCAGCGGGAGGGACACCGCATGACCGCCGAGCACGAGGACGAGGACAAGGGCGCGCGGTTCGACCGCCGGATGCGGCTCATCTGGGCGGCCATCATCGTGGCGATGATCGCGATCACCGCCCTCGAGCTCCTCGGCGTACGCCCGAAGTGACGACCCGGCGGGGCGGCGGCGCGCCGCCTCCCGCCGCCGGGCCCCGGCCTCGGTGCCGGTTCGGCGGCGTGGTGGGCTACCGTAGTGATCCACGGTATCGGGCACCGTGCCGGGGGACGCCCGGAGCGGCCTTCGGCATGCGACGCTCCGGCGGTCACGTCGCGGAACACTCTGCGGTTCTGGCAGAATGACATGTTGGAACACCGTGGCCGGACGGTTGCCCTCTCATCTCCGCCGGTCGCGCCTGTCCCTGGAGCGTCCTTTCGTCGTGCCCCACTCGATGTGACGGCGCTCAATCACGTCTCGAAGTCCAGGAGTTGACCACACCCGTGGCAGTCAAGATCAAGCTTAAGCGGCTCGGCATGATCCGCAATCCGCAGTACCGCATCGTCGTGGCCGACAGCCGGACCAAGCGGGACGGCCGCGCGATCGAGGAGCTCGGCCTCTACCACCCGAAGGAGAACCCCTCGCGCATCGAGGTGAACTCCGAGCGGGTGCAGTACTGGTTGGGGGTCGGGGCCCAGCCGACCGAGCCGGTGCTGAAGATCCTCAAGCTCACCGGAGACTGGCAGCGGTTCAAGGGCGAGAAGGACGTGCAGTCCAAGGTCCAGGTCGCCGAGCCGAAGCCGGATCGTCACGCGATCTACGAGGCCGCGGCGAAGGAGGCGCTCGCCGGGGACACCGGTGCGCCCGCCCCCACGCCGCCGCGCAAGTCAAAGAAGAAGGAGACGGCCGAGAACGCCGCGGAGTCCGCCCCGGCCGAGCAGAAGTCGGAAGGCGGAGCCTGAGGTGCTCGAGGAGGCCCTCGAGCACCTGGTCAAGGGCATCGTCGAGAATCCCGACGACGTCCGGGTCCGCGCGCGCCGGATCCGCTCCGGACGGGTGCTGGAGGTCCGCGTCCATCCGGAGGATCTCGGCAAGGTCATCGGGCGCAACGGCCGTACCGCGAAGGCCCTGCGCACGGTGGTGAACGCGCTGGCCGGCGGCAAGTACGTTCGGGTCGACCTGCTCGACCTGAACGAGGGCCGCTGAGCCCGGGCGCACCGCGCCGGACCGTCACCGGCCGCCGGTCGCGCGGCCGGTCCGCACCGGGGCTGGGACGAGCGTGCCCAGGTCCGGGTGCCCGTGGTGCCGTCCGCGGTGTCGCCGTGCCGTACAGGTGCGAGCCCTCCTTCGTCAGGGGACCTGCCCCGCCCGTGTGGCGTGTGGCGGTCCCCTGACGCGCTGTGGGGGCACAGGACGTGTGAAGAAGGGCCGGGAAGAAGGGCCGGGGAAGAAGGGGATCGTCACGTGCAACTCGTCGTCGGTCGGATCGGGCGCCCCCACGGCATCCGCGGCGAGGTCACGGTGGAGGTCCGCACCGACGATCCGGAGCGGCGCTTCGCGCCCGGGGCGCGGTTCGCCACCGAGCCGGCGTCGGCCGGGCCGCTCACGGTGGCGGGGAGGCGCTGGCACTCCGGCGTGCTGCTGCTGCGGTTCCAGGGAGTGACCGACCGGAACGCGGCCGAGCGGCTGCGCAACACGCTGCTCCTCATCGACTCGGCCGACGTCCCGCCGCCGGAGGATCCCGACGAGTTCTACGACCACCAGCTCATCGGCCTGAAGGTGGTCACGGTCGGCGGCGAGGAGGTCGGCGAGGTGACCGACGTGCTGCACCACGGCCAGGACCTGCTCGTCGTCCGCCACGCGGGCCGCGAGGTGCTCATCCCGTTCGTCAAGGCGATCGTGCCCGAGGTGGACCTGGAGGCCGGGCGGCTCGTGATCGATCCGCCGCGCGGGCTGCTCAACCCGGATGAGGCGGAGTGATGCGCGTCGACATCATCTCGATCTTCCCCGAGTACTTCGCGCCGCTCGACGTGTCGCTCATCGGCAAGGCGCGCAGCCGCGGCATCCTCGACATCCGGCTGCACCAGCTGCGGGACTGGACCCACGACGTGCACCGCACCGTGGACGACACGCCGTACGGCGGCGGGCCCGGCATGGTGATGAAGCCCGAGCCGTGGGCCGAGGCGATCGACGCGGTGATCGCCTCCGCCGAGACCGAGGGCGCGATGCCGCGGCTCGTGGTGCCCACTCCGAGCGGGCGGCCCTTCACGCAGAAGGTCGCGCTCGAGTACGCCCGGGAGCCGTGGCTGCTGTTCGCCCCCGCCCGGTACGAGGGCATCGACGCCCGGGTCGTCGAGGAGTACCGCGAGCGGCTGCGCGCCGACGAGGTGAGCATCGGGGACTACGTGCTCGCCGGGGGCGAGGCGGCGGTGCTCGTGATCGTCGAGGCCGTGGCCCGGCTGCTGCCCGGCGTGCTCGGCAACGCCTGCTCGGTGGCCGACGACTCGTTCGCGCCGGGGGCTATGGAGAACCTGCTCGAGGGCCCCGTCTACACCAAGCCGCCGGTGTGGCGCGGGCACGAGGTGCCGCCGATCCTGCTGTCCGGGCACCACGCGGCGATCGCGCGCTGGCGGCGCGACCAGGCGCTGCGCCGTACCGTGGAGCGGCGGCCGGACCTCGCGGCGCGGCTCGACCCGGACACGCTCGACCGGCGCGACCGGGAGGTGCTCGAGGAGGCCTGGCGGGCGGTCCGCGGCGAGCGGGCCGGCGAGGAGGAGGAACCGCCCGCGGGCGAGGAGCGGCCCGACGTGGCCTGACGGCCCCCTCCGGCGGCGTCGGCGGGCGCCGCGGCCGGGCCGTACCCGGGCCTGCGGTGAACCGGTATAAACCGCCCGTCCGGCCGCTTTGTTTCGCGCCGGATGCGAACCTGTGGCAGACTGAATCGCTGTTGCCAACTGTCTTCGACCTCGCGATCGGGCACGGTTGGCGCGGTCGGCCGGGTCGACACCGTCCCGGCCTGGAAGACGTATCCAGCCCAGTGCGTGTGTCCCCCTCGCCGTCGCGCGTCGGCGTGACCGGGTGGACCTCCGCGCGCTCGCGTTTGATGAGGAACCGCTGTCATGCACACCGCGATCCAGGAGATCGAGAAGTCCCTGATGCGCACCGACATCCCGGACTTCCGTCCGGGTGACACCCTCGAGGTGCACGTCCGCGTCGTCGAGGGGAACCGGTCCCGCATCCAGGTCTTCAAGGGCTTCGTGCTGCGCCGGCAGGGCGGTGGCCTCCGGGAGACCTTCACCGTGCGCAAGGTGAGCTACGGCGTGGGCGTCGAGCGCACGTTCCCGGTACACAGCCCGGTCATCGAGAAGATCGTCGTGGTGAGCCGTGGCCGTGTCCGCCGCGCCAAGCTCTACTACATGCGGGATCTGCGCGGTAAGGCGGCCCGCATCCGGGAGCGGCGCGAGGCGGCCCCGGCGGCCAATTAGCCTCGATCGCAATGAAATGGCCCGCGCCCGCTGTGGTGCGGGCCATTTCTCGTGTGATCGTGCCGAGTCGGACGCTCGTGGCGGGGCCCATATCATCTAGGCTCGTCACCGATGGCTAGCGAGGACCAGGGGTACGGGGCACCGGCCCGCCGCCCTGCCGGGGACGAGGTGGACGTGGTCGCGGAAGACACTCAGCCGCCCGCCGCACGGGGCGGGAAAGAGAAGGGCGGAAAAGAGAAGGACGAGAGGAAAGGCTCCTTCTGGCGGGAACTGCCGGTGCTGGTGGTGGTCGCGCTCGCACTGGCGCTCGCGATCAAGACGTTCGTCGTCCAGGCCTTCTACATCCCGTCCGAGTCGATGGAGAACACCCTCCTCACCAACGACCGGGTCTTGGTCAACAAGCTCGTCTACCACTTCCGCGACATCGAGCGCGGTGACATCGTGGTGTTCTCCGGCGTGGACTCCTGGGATCCGGAGGTCGAGATCGAGGAGCCGTCGAACCCGGTGGCGGCGGTCGCCCGGTGGCTCGGCACCGCGTTCGGGTTCGTGCCGGGGGAGAAGGACTACATCAAGCGCGTCATCGGCATCCCCGGCGACACGGTCAAGTGCTGCGACAAGGAGGGGCGGATCACGGTCAACGGGGTGCCCCTCGACGAGAGCTCCTACCTGTACCCGGGGGACATGCCCTCCGAGCGGCCCTTCGAGATCACGGTGCCCGAGGGCCGGCTGTGGGTGATGGGCGACCATCGCTCGGTGTCCCTCGACTCGCGCGCGCACCAGGGTGACCCGGGTGGCGGAACGATCCCGGAGGACCGGGTGATCGGGCGGGCGTTCGTGATCGTGTGGCCGTTCTCCCGCATCGGCACCCTGCCGATCCCGGACACCTTCAACCAGGCCGCGCTGAAGGCCGCCGGTGCCGTGACCGGCCAGGCGCCGCTCATCCTCGGCTGCATCGGCGCGCTCCCGATCATGGCGCTGCGGCGCCGTCTCACCCGTCCGGTGGGGGAGCCGGCATGAGCCGTACCGGCAACGAGATGGGCGGCGCGCCCGAGAACGCGTCCGCGGCGCCCGGCGGGGAGCCGGCCGTGCCGGCGGACGCCGCGGCCGAGCGGAACGGCGTGACGAACGACGGCGAGGCCAAGGGCGAGAAGAACGCCGGGCAGAACGGCGCGCAGACCACCGGGAAGAACGGCGGGAAGGACGCCGCCGAGCGGCCGGCGAAGAGGCGCAAGAGCGGCTGGGCGGAGTCGCTGCTGCTCATCGCCGGCGGTGTCGCGGTGGCGCTGCTGCTGCGCGCGTTTGTCATCGGCACGTTCTGGATCCCGTCGGAGTCGATGGAGAACACCCTGCTCGAGAACGACCGGGTGGTGATCAACCGGCTGTCCGGCTCGCCCCAGCGCGGCGACGTCGTGGTGTTCAAGGGCTGGGACGGCCAGGAGTGGATCAAGCGGGTGATCGCGGTCGGCGGCGACACCGTGAAGTGCTGTGACAAGAAGCACCGGCTCTCGGTCAACGGCGTGCCGCTCGACGAGGACTACCTCTACCCCGGCGACTACGCCTCGGGCGAGTCCTTCGAGGTGAAGGTGCCGAAGGGGCGGCTGTGGGTCATGGGGGACCACCGGGTCGCGTCGCGTGACTCGCGGGCCTTCATCAACGACAAGTACTCCGGCACGATCTCCGAGGAGGCGGTCCTGGGCCGCGCCTGGGCGGTGTACTGGCCGCCGTCCCGGATGAAGCTGCTGGAGACCCCGAAGGTCTTCGAGAAGGTCCCCTCGCCCTCCGGGGCGTCGGCGTCCCGTTGACGCGCACCGCCGCAGGGAGGGTTCGGCCGCTCGATGTCCGGCCGGTACGGCGGCCGCCGCGGCGGCCGGTGTCCGCGCATTCGACGTGGTCATCGGCGTGGTCATCAGCGTGGCCGGCGCCGGGGCCGATGCCTCGGCCGATGCCCGGGCCGATACTGTATGGCCGCCGTGACGCCGGGCGACATACGCTGCGTACTGTCATGACTGTTGCCTATCGCCCGCGGCCGAGCGTCGTCCGGCGGGATTCGGGGATCTACGGCTACGAGCGCGCGCTCGCCCGGCGAGGGCTGTCCCCGATCGCCGGGGTCGACGAGGCGGGGCGGGGCGCCTGCGCCGGACCGCTGGTGGTCGCCGCGGTCATCCTGGGGCGGGAGATCGACGGGCTCACCGACTCCAAGCTGATCACACCCGCGCGGCGGCAGGAGCTGTACGAGCGCATCATGGCGACGGCGCGGGCCGTGCACGTCGTGGTCATCCCGCCGGTCGAGATCGACGCCCGCGGGCTGCACCGGTGCAACGTCACCGGGATGCGCCGCGCCGTCGCCGGGCTGAGCTGCGAGCCCGGGTATGTACTCGTCGACGGCTTCGCGGTGCCGGGGCTTCCGGCGCCGTCCCTGGCGATCTGGAAGGGGGACCAGGTAGCGGCCTGTGTGGCGGCCGCGTCCATCGTGGCGAAGGTGACCAGGGACGGCATCATGACCGCCTTGCACGAGTCCTTCCCGGAGTACGGCTTCGCCGACCACAAGGGGTACGTCACCCCCGCACACCGGGCGGCGCTCGCCAGGCACGGACCGAGCCCGCACCACCGCTTCTCGTTCGTGACGGTGGCGCGGTCCGGCCGGGGAGAGAGGATACGGGACAATGAACTGGGGGCCGGCGTTGCCTGATCGGGCATGCCGATCTGGGCGCGATGCGGCGCGATATCGGGCACTGACCGCGCGAGATCAGGTGCATGCGACCCAGAAGCACGGAACAGGAGGACCGGAATGAGCGCAGAGGATCTCGAGAAGTACGAGACCGAGATGGAGCTGCAGCTCTACCGGGAGTACCGCGACGTCGTGGGCCTGTTCACCTATGTCGTCGAAACCGAGCGGCGGTTCTACCTCACCAACTCGGTCGA
>QGUZ01000092.1 GCA_003242605.1 Actinomycetota bacterium | reverse complement strand
CATCGAGCGCCGGGTCCGCGACGGGCTCGTCCGGATCGGCAAGGAGCTCGGCATCCCGCCGGTCGTCACCAACGACTCGCACTACACCTACGAGTCCGACGCCGCCAGCCACGACGCGCTGCTGTGCATCCAGACCGGCAAGCAGCTCTCCGACCCGGACCGGTTCCGGTTCGACGGGACCGGCTACTACATCAAGTCCGCCGAGGAGATGCGGGCGCTCGACTCCTCCGAGCTGTGGGCCGAGGGCTGCCGCAACACCCTGCTCATCGCCGAGAAGGTCGACCCGAGCGGGATGTTCGCCCACAAGAACCTCATGCCCACCTTCCCCATCCCGGACGGGATGACCGAGGAGGAGTACTTCCGCCAGCAGGTGTGGAAGGGCATGGAGCGCCGCTTCCCGGACGGGATCGACGAGGAGCACCGGGCCTGGGTCGAGAACGAGATCAACGTCATCGTCCAGATGGGCTTCCCGAGCTACTTCCTCGTGGTGGCCGACTTCATCAACTGGGCGAAGAACAACGGCATCCGGGTCGGCCCGGGCCGTGGCTCGGCGGCCGGCTCGCTCGTGGCGTACGCGCTCGGCATCACCGACCTCGACCCGATCCCGCACGGCCTGATCTTCGAGCGGTTCCTCAACCCCGAGCGCGTGTCGATGCCCGACATCGACATCGACTTCGACGAGCGTAGGCGCGCCGACGTCATCCGCTACGTGACCGAGAAGTGGGGCGCCGACAAGGTCGCGATGATCTGCACCTTCGGCACCATCAAGGCGAAGGCTGCGATCAAGGACGCGGGCCGCGTGCTCGGCTACCCGTACGCGCTCGGCGACCGCATCTCCAAGGCGTTCCCGCCCGCGGTGATGGGCAAGGACATCCCGCTCGCCGGCATCTTCGACGAGTCGCACCCCCGCTACGCCGAGGCGGGCGAGCTGCGCAAGATGTACGAGGAGGACGAGGCCGTCCGGGCCACCATCGACCTCGCCCGGGGCCTGGAGGGCCTGATCCGGCAGACCGGCGTGCACGCCGCGGGCGTGATCATGTCGGCCGAGCCGCTCACCGACCACATCCCGATCATGCGCCGGGACTCGGACGGGGCGATCATCACGCAGTTCGACTACCCGACCTGCGAGACGCTCGGCCTGCTGAAGATGGACTTCCTCGGCCTGCGGAACCTCACGATCATCGACGACTGCCTGAAGATGATCGAGGCGAACACAGGTGAGAAGATCGACCTGCTCAAGCTGCCGCTCGACGACACCAAGACCTACGAGCTGCTCGCCCGGGGCGACACCCTCGGCATCTTCCAGCTCGACGGCGGCGGCATGCGGTCGCTGCTCCGCCTGATGCGGCCGGACAACTTCGAGGACATCTCCGCGGCGCTCGCCCTCTACCGGCCCGGCCCGATGGGCGCGAACTCGCACACCAACTACGCGCTGCGCAAGAACGGCCAGCAGGAGATCGTCCCGATCCACCCCGAGCTCGAGGAGCCGCTGCGGGACATCCTGTCCACCACCTACGGCCTCATCGTCTACCAGGAGCAGGTCATGGCGATCGCGCAGCGGGTCGCCGGGTACTCGCTCGGCGGCGCGGACCTGCTGCGCCGGGCGATGGGCAAGAAGAAGAAGGCCGAGCTCGACAAGCAGTACGAGTTCTTCGAGCGCGGCATGCGGGAGAACGGCTACTCCGACGAGGCGATCAAGGCGCTGTGGGACATCCTCGTGCCGTTCTCCGACTACGCGTTCAACAAGGCGCACACCGCCGGGTACGGCCTGGTGTCGTACTGGACCGCCTACCTGAAGGCGAACTACCCCGCCGAGTACATGGCGGCGCTGCTCACCAGCGTCAAGGACGACAAGGACAAGAGCGCGCTCTACCTCAACGAGTGCCGCCGCATGGGCATCAAGGTGCTCCCGCCGGACGTCAACGACTCCGACGCGGACTTCACCCCGCGCGGCGGCGACATCCGGTTCGGCCTGTCGGCGATCCGCAACGTCGGCGCGAACGTGGTGGACGCGATCATCCAGGCGCGCACCGAGAAGGGCCGGTTCACCGACTTCGCCGACTTCCTGCGCAAGGTGCCCGCGGCGGTGTGCAACAAGCGGGTGATCGAGTCGCTGATCAAGGCGGGCGCGTTCGACTCGCTCGGGCACCAGCGCAAGGGCCTGGTCATGGTGCACGAGCAGGCCGTCGACGCGGTGATCGAGATCAAGAAGAACGAGGCGATCGGCCAGGACTCGCTGTTCGGCGCGGTCGAGGGGGTGGAGGACAGCACCTTCGACGTGCAGATCCCGCCGGGGGAGTGGGACAAGACCACGCTGCTCCAGTTCGAGCGGGAGATGCTCGGCCTGTACGTCTCGGACCACCCGCTGCTCGGCGTCGAGCACATCCTGTCCGCCGGGGCGGACTGCTCGATCGCCGCGCTGCAGGCCGAGGAGCGCCCCGACGGGCAGATCGTCACCGTCGGCGGCATCCTCACCGGGCTGCAGCGCAAGATCACCAAGAAGGGCGACACCTGGGTGCTCGCCACGCTGGAGGACCTCGAGGGCTCGATCGAGGTGATGATCTTCCCCTCGACCTACCAGCTCTGCTCGACCATCCTCGCCGAGGACGCGATCGTGTTCGTCAAGGGGCGGCTGGACAAGCGCGAGGAGGTCGCCAAGCTCATCGCGATGGAGGTCACCCAGCCCGACCTCAGCCAGGAGAACGGCGGGCCGCTCGTGGTGAGCATCGCCGAGAGCCGCTGCACGCTGCCGCTCGTCACCCAGCTCAAGGAGGTGCTCACCACCCACCCCGGCACCACCGAGGTGCATCTGCAGGTGCACCGCGGGTCGAAGACCACGGTGGTGCGGCTCGACGACCGGCTCCGGGTGGCGCCCTCCCCGGCGCTCATGGGCGACCTCAAGCAGCTGCTCGGCCCGGCCTGCCTGGGCGCCTGACGGTACGGCCGGCCGTACCCGGCCGCGAAGCGGGAAAAAGGGGCCCGCGCCGCCGCGGCGCGGGCCCCTGTGCCGTCCGGGCGCGGCGCCACCGGGCCGTCCGGTGGGCCGCCGCCACGCCGTCACGAGGAGGGCGGGGGCGGGGCCTCCTCCTCGGTGAGCCGGGTGATCTTCAGGCCGAGCGAGGTGAACTGGTCGTACACGCGGTGGTAGCCGCGCTCGATGTGGTTGACGCCGCGCAGCGTCGAGGTCCCCTCGGCGACCGCGGCGGCGAGCACGGCGGAGAACCCGGCCCGGATGTCCGGCAGGGTCACGTCGGCGCCGCGCAGCTTCGACACGCCGCGCACCACCGCCGAGTGCTTGGCGTTGGTGTCGTGGTAGCGGCAGGCGGGGCCGCCGAGGCACTGGTCGAACACCTCGATCTCGCAGCCCATCTTCTGCAGCGCGGGCACGTACACCAGGCGGTTCTCGAACACCGTCTCGTGCAGCACCGACATGCCCTCGGCCTGGGTGAACAGCACCATCAGCGGGGTCTGCCAGTCGGTCATGAACCCGGGGTGGGTGTCGGTCTGCACCGCCGCGGCGCGCAGCCCGTTCGGCGCGGTGGCGCACAGCCACTCGTCGGTGATCTCGAACTGGGCGCCCATCCGGGCGAGCGTGGTGATCGCGGTGACGAGCCGGTCCTGCGGGCAGCCGTGCACCCGGACCTCCCCACCGGTGACGAGGCCGGCCACCAGGTAGGAGAACGCCTCGATGCGGTCGCCGGCGAGCCACATCGACGCGCCGCGCAGCCGGTCGACGCCCTCGATCACGATGCGCCGGTCCGGGCTGAGCTCGATCCGCGCGCCCATGCGCTGCAGGAACAGGGCGAGCTCCACCACCTCCGGCTCGGTGGCCGCCCCCTTGATCACCGTCTTGCCCTCGGCGAGCACGCTCGACAGCAGGATCGTCTCGGTGGCGCCGACGCTCGGGTAGGGGAGCTCGATCCGGGCGCCGTGCAGCCGCTTCGCCTTCGCCGAGATGCCCGTCTCGCCCACCTCGACCTCCGCGCCCATCGCGCGGAGCGCGTCGACGTGGTAGTTCACCGGCCGGCGCCCGATCGGGTCGCCGCCGACGAACGGCACGAAGGCCTCGCCCGCGAGGTGCAGGAGCGGGCCGAGCATCAGGATGGGGATGCGGTTGAGCCCGGTGAACGCCTCAGGGACGTGGGGACGGATCTCGCCGCCGCGTTCCACGGTGATCTCCATCCCCTTGACCTCGACGTGGATCCCAACGGCCCGGAGCATCGCGGCGGTGATGCCGACCTCGCCCACCTCGGGCGTGTTGTGCAGGGTGCTGGGACCTTCCCCGAGCATGGCGGCGACCATGTGCTTGGAAACGGCGTTCTTCGATCCCCGTACTTCGACGTCGCCGCGCAGCGGTCCCGACGGCTCGATTCTCCAAACCTGTTCGCTCACCGGCCTAGAGTAGCGGTGTCGCGGGCCGGTCCCGTACCGGTGCGGGCAGGAACCGCCATTCCGGCCCGGGATCCGGCGGCGTGGGCGGGTGACGATGCCGATACGGCGCGGAGTGCGCCCGCGCCGCGGCCGGGTAGGTACCATCGGCGGGCGACGGGCGCAGGACGCCTTCCGCCCCGCGGAAGGAGCCGGTGGGACGGGCCGAAAAGGTGAGGCGATGCGGCATGTGCGGGACGTGCTCGTCACCGCGACCATCCTCGCGCTGCTGGGGGTCGGCGCCGGGCTCATCTGGTCGGCGGTCGCGCCCCCGACCCGGTACGTGGTGGGGGCCGACGGGCCGCGGCTCGCCGACCCGGGCACCCAGACGCTGATCGCCGCGGACGGCCTGTTCGCCGTGATCACCGCGGGGGCCGGGCTGGTCTGCGGGATCCTCGCCTACGCCTTCGCCCGGCGGCCCGCGGTGCTGCTCGGGCTCGCCGCGGGCGGGGTCGCCGCCTCGCTCATCGCGGAACGGATCGGCTCCTCCGCCGGGACCACGGTGCTGCGCGCCGCGGAGGCCGGCGGGTTCCAGGAGGGCGGCCGGCTGGAGGTGACCGCGCAGGGCGTGCTGCTCGCCTGGCCGCTGTTCGCCGTCGCCGTGTTCGGCCTGCTCGAGGCGGTCTCCGCCTACCTGGGGTCGGAGTACCGCCGCGCCGTCCGCGGCCACGGCATCGCCGACCTGTCGGACGGGCTGGTGGTGCCCGAGCCGCGCCGGCTCAGCCGGCGAGGACGGGCGGCCTGGCGGTCTGTGGGGCGGCACGCTCGAACGCGTGGGCGAGGCGGAGCACGTCAAGGTCCGCCCAGGGACGGCCGACGATCTGCACGCCGACGGGCAGGCCCTGCGGAGTGAACCCGCACGGCACCGACGCGGCCGGGGCGTGCAGCACGCTGATCCAGTACGCCGAGCGCATCCAGGCGAGGTAGTCCGGCATCCGCTGCCCGGCGATCTCGGTGACGTACGGCTGCTCGACCGGGAACGGCGGCACCTGGCTCACCGGGGCGACGAGGAAGTCGTAGGTCTCGAAGAACGCGGCCATGCGGGCGAACAGCCGGGTGCGCGCCCGCTCGGCGCGGGCGAGGTCCGCCCCGGAGAGCCGCAGGCCCGCCTCGACGTTCCACACCACGTTCGGCTGCAGCTCGTCGCGGTGCTTCTCCAGCAGCTCGCCGAAGCGCAGCGCGTACCACCAGGCGCGCCAGGTGCGGAACGCCTCCTCGGCGTCGGACAGGTCGAGGTCGACCTGCTCCACCGTGGCGCCGAGCCCGGCGAGCACCTCCGGCGCCCGGGCGGTCACCGCGGCGGTGTCCGGGTCGACCGGCAGCCCGCCGAGGTCCGGGCTGAACGCGATCCGCACCCCGGTCAGGTCGGTGTCCAGCGGCGCGGCGAAGACCTCGCCGCCCTCCCGCACCGAGTACGGCGAGCCAGGGTCGAACCCGGCGATCGCGCTCATCAGCAGCGCCGCGTCCTGCGCGGTGCGGGCCATCGGGCCGGACACCTCGAGGGTGAACCAGGCGGCGTCGTGCGACGGCGGCGGGGTGCGGCCCGGCGTCGGGCGCAGCCCGAACACGTTGCAGAACGACGCCGGGTTGCGCAGCGAGCCGCCCACGTCGGTGCCGTCGGCGAGCGGCACCATGCCGGTGGCGAGCGCGGCGGCCGCCCCGCCGCTGCTGCCGCCCGCGCTGCGGGAGAGGTCGTAGGGGTTGCGGGTGGCGCCGAACACCGCGTTCACCGTGTGCGAGCCGGTGCCGAACTCGGGGGTGTTCGTCTTCCCGATCGTGATCGCCCCGGCCGCGCGCATCCGCCGCACCAGCGGCGAGTCCTGCCCGGGCACGTGGTCGGCGTACACGCGCGAGCCGTACGTGGTGCGGATGCCCGCGGTGTCGATCAGGTCCTTGTGCGCCACCGGGAGCCCGTGCAGCGGCCCGCGCCAGCCGCCGCGCGCCCGGTCCTCGTCGGCCGCGCGCGCCTCCTGGAGGGCCCGCTCGGGGACGAGCGTGACGATCGCGTTGACCTCGCCGTTCACCCGCTCGATGCGGCGCAGGTGCGCCTCGACGAGCTCGGCGGATCCGATCTCCCCCTTGCGCAGCAGCGCGACCATCTCGGTGGCGGTGAGCTCGCACAGCTCCTCGCCGGGCGGCACGCCGTCGCGCGCGCCGGGGGCGGTGCCGAGATCCTCTTCGCCGTGGCTCATGGTGCCAGCCCTGCCTCCTCCGGCCTTCGGGGCGCGGCCGGCCCGCGGACCGGCGTGCCCGGCCGACCTGCGCCGACTTCCTGCACCGCACGATTGTTCCAACGCGGTACGGCGGGCTGCCTTGGCAAGGATCGACCATGCCGCGCCCGGGAGTCGGCCGGACTTGCCGAGCGGGGCGGCCGGTGGCGGGGTCAGCGCGGCTTGCTGATCGGGGCGGTGATCGCGTCGGTGAGCCGGATCAGCTCGGCCGGGGCGCACTCGATCTGCAGGCCGCGGCGGCCCGCGGAGAAGTAGATGGTCGGGAAGCCGAGCGCGGACTCGTCGACCACGGTCGGCAGCTTCTTGCGCTGCCCGAGCGGGCTGATCCCGCCGACCACGTACCCGGTGACCCGCTCGACCTTGGCGGCGTCGGCGAGCGCCGCCCGCTTGCCGCCGAGCGCGGCCGCGAACGCCTTGAGGTCGAGCCGCCCGGCGACCGGAACCACCGCGACCGCGAGGCCGTTCTCGGTCTCGGCGACGAGCGTCTTGAAGATCCGCTCGTACGGCACGCCGAGCGCGTCGGCCGCCTCCTCGCCGTAGGCCTGCGCGTTCGGGTCGTGCTCGTAGGGGTGGAGGGTGAAGTCGACCTTCGCCTTGGTCAGCGCGACCGTGGCCGGGGTGCCCTGCGCGCCTTTGCCCTTCGCCTTGCCCACGGCGGCCAGCGTAGCGGGTGCGCGCGGCCCGGCGCGATCATCTCGTGATCTACGATGTAAAGGCGCCCGGTCGCGACACAGGCGCCTCGACACGGCCGTCCCACATGCCGGACGAACCGGTCACCGGCGGCCGGGGTCCGTAGACTGGTTGGGTGATTTCCCGTATCGACCTGCGTGGTTCCCTTCCGGGGAACCTGCGTGACGTGCTGCCCCGTGCCGAGCTCGACGTCGAGGCCGCGCTGGAGAAGGTGCGGCCAGTCTGTGAGGATGTCCGCCATCGCGGGGTGGCGGCCGTACGGGAACTGACCGCCCGCTTCGACGGCGTCGAGCTGGAGTCGACCCGGGTGCCCGCCGCGGCGATCGAGGACGCGGTGACCGACCTCGACCCGCGGGTGCGCGAGGCCCTGGAGGAGTCGATCCGCCGCGCCCGCCTCGTCCACCGCGACCAGCGGCGCACCGACGTCACCACCCGGGTGGTGCCGGGCGGCACCGTCACCGAGCGGTGGGTGCCGGTGGAGCGGGTCGGGCTGTACGTTCCGGGCGGCCGTGCCGTGTACCCCTCCAGCGTGGTGATGAACGTCGTGCCCGCGCAGGAGGCGGGCGTGCCGTCGCTCGCGGTCACCTCGCCCGCCCAGGCCGAGTTCGGCGGGCTGCCGCACCCGCTCATCCTCGCCGCCTGCGGGCTGCTCGGCGTCGACGAGGTGTACGCCGTGGGCGGCGCCCAGGCGGTGGCGATGTTCGCCTACGGCACCGAGGAGTGCCCGCGCGCCACGATGGTCACCGGCCCGGGCAACATCTACGTCGCCGCGGCCAAGCGGCTGCTCAAGGGCGTGATCGGCATCGACTCCGAGGCCGGCCCGACCGAGATCGCGATCCTCGCCGACGACTCCGCCGACCCGGTGCACGTCGCCGCCGACCTGATCAGCCAGGCCGAGCACGACGTGATCGCCGCGGCCGTGCTCGTCACCGACTCCCTCGAGCTCGCCGAGGCGGTGGAGAAGGAGCTGCCCGAGCAGGTCAACGCCACCCGGCACCGCGAGCGCATCACCGAGGCGCTCTCCGGCCGCCAGTCCGGCATCGTGCTCGTGTCCTCGATCGACGACGGGATCGAGGTGGTGAACGCCTACGCGGCCGAGCACCTGGAGATCCAGACCGCCGACCCGCACGCGGTCGCCGCCCGGATCCGCAACGCCGGGGCGATCTTCATCGGCCCGTACTCGCCGGTCTCCCTCGGCGACTACCTCGCCGGGTCGAACCACGTGCTGCCCACCGGCGGCTGCGCCTGCCACTCCAGCGGCCTGTCGGTGCAGACGTTCCTGCGCGGCATCCACGTGGTCGACTACAGCCGGGAGGCGCTCGCCGCCGCGGCCGCGCACGTGTGCGCGCTCGCCGACGCCGAGGACCTGCCCGCGCACGGGGCCGCGATCCGCGCCCGGTTCGGCTGGGAGATCCCGTCATGACGGCGCCGGAGAACACGCCCGACACGCCGCGGTTCGCCCCGATCACCCTCGCCGACCTGCCGATCCGCGACGACCTGCGGGGCCGCTCGCCGTACGGCGCGCCGCAGATCGACGTGCCGGTGCGGCTCAACACCAACGAGAACCCCTACCCGCCGTCGCCGGAGCTCGCCGAGGAGCTCGCCGAGGCGGTGCGGCGCGAGGCGCTGAGCCTCAACCGCTACCCGGACCGGGACGCGCTCGCGCTCCGCGCCGACCTCGCCCGCTACCTCGGCCACGGGCTCGGGCCCGAGCACGTGTGGGCGGCGAACGGATCCAACGAGATCCTCCAGCAGATCCTGCAGGTGTTCGGCGGCGCGGGCCGCAGCGCGATGGGCTTCGAGCCGTCGTACTCGATGCACCCGATCATCACCGTCGGCACCGGCACCCGGTGGATCCCGGGCGCCCGCGACGAGGACTTCGGCCTCGACCCGGACGCGGCGGTCGCCGCGATCGAGGAGCACCGGCCGGACGTGGTGTTCCTCACCTCGCCGAACAACCCGACCGGCACGGCGCTGCCGCTCGAGACCGTCGAGCGCGTGGCGAAGGCCGCGCCCGGCGTGGTCGTGGTCGACGAGGCGTACTTCGAGTTCGCCCGGGCCGGCACGCCGAGCGCGCTCACCCTGCTGCCGGAGCACCCGCGGCTCATCGTCTCCCGGACCATGTCGAAGGCGTTCGCCATGGCCGGCACCCGCCTGGGGTACCTCGCCGCCCACCCGGCGGTGGTCGAGGCGCTCCAGCTCGTCCGCCTGCCGTACCATCTGTCCACGTTGACGCAGGCGGCCGCGCGGGTGGCGCTCGCGCACGCCAAGGAGCTGCTCGGCACCGTGGACGCGCTGCGCGCCGAGCGGGACGCGACCGTGGAGTGGCTGCGCTCCCTGGGCCTCGAGGTGGCCGACTCCGACGCGAACTTCGTGCTGTTCGGCCGGTTCGCCGACCGGCGCGCGGTGTGGGAGGGGCTGCTCGAGCAGGGGGTGCTCATCCGGGAGGTCGGCCCGCCGCAGTGGCTGCGGGTGACGATCGGCACCGAGGAGGAGATGGCGGCGTTCCGCGCGGCGCTGACGCGGGTGCTGGAGCGGGACGGCGCACGACGGGAGGGCGCATGAGCAGGATCGGGCGCGTCGAGCGCGTGACGGGGGAGACATCGGTGCTCGTCGAGGTGAACCTCGACGGCACCGGGCGGTACGAGGTGTCCACCGGGGTCGGCTTCTTCGACCACATGCTCTCCCAGCTCGCCCGGCACGGCCTGTTCGACCTCACCGTGAAGACCGAGGGCGACCTGCACATCGACTCCCACCACACGATCGAGGACACCTCGCTCGCGCTCGGGGCCGCGTTCCGGCAGGCGCTGGGCGACAAGTCCGGCATTCGGCGGTTCGGGCACGCGGCCTGCCCGCTCGACGAGACGCTCGCCCAGGTCACCGTGGACCTGTCCGGCCGGCCGTACCTGGTGCACACCGAGCCCGAGGGCATGGCGCCGATGATCGGCCCGGACTACGACACCACGATGACCCGGCACATCCTCGAGTCGTTCGTCGCCCAGGCCGCGGTCTGCCTGCACGTGCACGTGCCGTACGGGCGCAACGCCCACCACATCGTGGAGGCCCAGTTCAAGGCGCTCGCCCGGGCGCTGCGGGAGGCCTGCGAGCCCGACCCGCGGGCCACCGGGGTGCCCAGCACCAAGGGGGTGCTGTGACCGAGAACTGGACGGCGATCGCCATGGTGTTCGTCGGCCTGTTCCTCGTCGGCGGTGTGATCTCGTTCGTCAGGCAGGGCCTCAGGCTCGGCGCCGCGGTGCTCGGCGTCGGCGCGGCCCTCGCGCTCACCGCGGGGGTGCTGTGGTGGTGAAGAAGAAGGTCGTCATCCTCGACTACGGGTCCGGGAACCTGCGCTCGGCCGAGCGGGCCCTCGCCCGGGTGGGCGCCGACGTCACGGTGACCGCCGACGAGAACGCGGCGATGAACGCCGACGGCCTGGTGGTGCCCGGGGTCGGCGCGTTCGCCGCCTGCATGGCCGGGCTGCGCGCGGTGCACGGGGACCGCATCATCCAGCGGCGGCTCGCCGGCGGCCGCCCGGTGCTCGGCATCTGCGTCGGCATGCAGATCCTGTTCGAGCGCGGCGTCGAGCACGGCATCGAGACCGCGGGCTGCGGCGAGTGGCCGGGCGTGGTGGAACGCCTCGACGCGCCGGTGCTGCCGCACATGGGATGGAACACCGTGCAGGCCCCCGAGGGCTCGGTGCTGTTCGCCGGGCTCGACCCGGACACCCGCTTCTACTTCGTGCACTCCTACGGCGTGCGCAAGTGGGAGCTGCAGGCCGGCCCCGGCTTCGCCGAGCCGCTCGTCACCTGGGCCGAGCACGGCGTGCCGTTCGTCGCCGCGGTGGAGAACGGCGCGCTCTCGGCCACCCAGTTCCATCCGGAGAAGTCCGGCGACGCCGGCGCGGTGCTGCTGCGCAACTGGCTCGGCACCCTGTGACCGGCCGCCCGGGACCGCCGCGGCACGCCCCGCGGGTCCGGCCCGCCCCTTCCTGCTCGCCCTTTCTGCTCGACCGGAGGTCCTCGACCATGTCGCTCGTGCTGTTGCCCGCCGTTGACGTCGCCGACGGGCAGGCCGTCCGCCTCGTCCAAGGGGAGGCGGGCACCGAGACGTCGTACGGCGACCCGCTCGCCGCCGCCCTCGCCTGGCAGGAGGCCGGCGCCGAGTGGATCCACCTCGTCGACCTCGACGCCGCGTTCGGCCGGGGCTCGAACCGGGAGCTGCTCGCCCGCGTGGTGGGCACGCTCGACATCAACGTCGAGCTGTCCGGCGGCATCCGCGACGACGAGTCGCTGGAGGCCGCGCTCGCCACCGGCTGCCGCCGGGTGAACATCGGCACCGCCGCCCTGGAGAACCCCGACTGGTGCTCCCGGGTCATCAAGGAGTACGGGGACCGGGTCGCGATCGGCCTCGACGTGCGCGGCACCCGGCTGGCCGCGCGCGGCTGGACCCGCGAGGGCGGCGACCTGTGGGAGGTGCTCGAGCGGCTGGAGGCCGACGGCTGCTCCCGCTACGTGGTCACCGACGTGACCAAGGACGGCACGCTCAAGGGCCCCAACCTCGACCTGCTGCGCCAGGTGTGCACCCGCACCGACGCCCCGGTGATCGCCAGCGGCGGCGTGTCCTCCCTCGACGACCTGCGGGCGATCGCCGAGCTGGTGCCGCTGGGCGTGGAGGGCGCGATCGTCGGGAAGGCGCTGTACGCGGGGGCGTTCACCCTGCAGGAGGCCCTGGCGGTGGCCGCCGGGAAGTGACCCGGGCCGGCGCGCGACCCGTACCGCGGGCCGCGCGGCCCGCAGCGGCATGATGGGTACGTCACGGAGTTTGCGAGGGGCGCGGTGACTGTCGCGGTACGTGTGATCCCCTGCCTGGACGTGGACAACGGCCGGGTGGTGAAGGGCGTCAACTTCGAGAACCTGCGGGACGCGGGCGACCCGGTCGAGCTCGCCCGGCGCTACGACGCCGAGGGCGCCGACGAGCTCACCTTCCTCGACATCACCGCCTCCTCCGGCGGCCGGGAGACCATGTACGACGTGGTCCGCCGCACCGCCGAGCAGGTGTTCATCCCGCTCACCGTGGGCGGCGGGGTGCGCTCGGTGGAGGACGTCGACCGGCTGCTGCGGGCCGGCGCGGACAAGGTGAGCATCAACACCGCCGCGGTCGCCCGGCCGGAGCTGCTCCGCGAGGCCTCCGAGCGGTTCGGCGCGCAGTGCATCGTGCTGTCGGTGGACGCCCGCCGGGTGGTCGACGGCCCGCCCACCCCCTCGGGCTTCGAGGTGACCACGCACGGCGGGCGGCGCGGCACCGGCATCGACGCGGTCGAGTGGGCCCGCCGCGGCGAGGAGCTCGGGGTGGGCGAGATCCTGCTCAACTCGATGGACGGCGACGGCACCAAGGACGGCTACGACCTGGAGATGATCCGGGCGGTGCGCGCCGCGGTGAGCGTCCCGGTGATCGCGAGCGGCGGCGCGGGCGCGCTCGAGCACTTCGCCCCGGCGATCGAGGCCGGGGCCGACGCGGTGCTCGCCGCGAGCGTGCTGCACTTCGGCGAGCTGACGATCGGCGAGATCAAGGGCGCCCTGCGCGCGGCGGGCATCACCGTCCGCTGACGCCGCGGCGGGCCGGGCCGAGGGCGCCGGAGGGGGAGGGGAGATGCGGCGGGCGGCCGAGGCCACCCCCGCGCACCGCGACCGCTACGTCGACCTGCTGCGGGCCGTCGCGATCAGCGCGGTGGTGGCCGGGCACTGGCTCGTCGTCCACGTCACCGACGAGGGCGGCGGGCTGTCCGGGACGAGCGTGCTCGACGTGGCCGCGTGGACCCGGCCGCTCACCTGGCTGTTCCAGGTCATGCCGGTGTTCTTCCTGGTGGGCGGCTACGCCAACACCGCCTCGCTCACCTCGTACCTGCGCCGGGGCGGGAACGCGACCGGGTGGACGCTGCGCCGCACCGACCGGCTGGTGCGGCCCACCACGACCCTGCTCGCGGTGCTCGCCGCGGCCGCGCTCGCGGCCCGCGCCGCGGGCGTCGGCCCGCAACTGGTGGGCCTGGGCGTGTGGCTCGCGGGCATCCCGCTGTGGTTCCTCGTGGCCTACCTCGCCGCGGTGGTGTTCACCCCGGTCATGTACGGCCTGCACCGCCGGTTCGGCCTCGCCGTGCCGGTCGTGCTCGCCGCGCTGGTCGGCGTGGGCGACCTGGCCCGGTTCGCGCCGGGGGTGCCGTGGCCGGGGGAGGCGAACTACCTGTTCGCCTGGCTGGCCGTGCACCAGCTCGGCATCGCCTGGCGGGAGGGGGCGCTGCCCGACCGGCCGGGCGTGGCGGCGCCGCTGGCGCTGCTCGGCCTCGCCGCGCTGGCCGGGCTCACCGTGGCCGGGCCGTACCCGGTGAGCATGGTGCAGGCGGCGGGCACGGAGATCCAGAACACCGCGCCGCCCACGCTCGCGCTGCTCGCCCTCGCCGTCACGCAGACCGGGCTGGCGCTGCTGTGCCACCGCGCGGGCAACCGCTGGCTGCGCCGCCCGCGGCCGTGGACCGCGGTGGTCGCGGTCAACTCGGTGATCATGACGATGTACCTGTGGCACATGACGGCGGTGGTGCTCGGCGCGCTCGCCCTCCACGCGGCGGGGCTGCTGCCGCACGCCGCGCCGGGCACCGCCGCCTGGGTGGCGCTGCGCCTGCCGTGGCTCGCCGTGCTCGCCGGGTTCCTCGCGGTCCTCGTGGCGCTGTTCGGCCGGATCGAGCGGCGGTCCGGCCCGGTGCCGGAGCCCGGCGCCGCGTCCGGGCCCGCGGCGGCCGCGGCCACGCTCGCCGGCGTGGCCGGGGTGATCGGCGGCCTGCTCGGCATCGCCGTGGCCGGCCCGGGCGACCACGGCCCGGCGGGCATGCCCACCGTGGGGCTGCTCGGCTACCTCGCGGGGGCCGCGGTGCTCCGGTACGCCCGGCGCCGCTCGGCCGCCGAGGCCCGGTCCGCGGCCCGGGACGCCGGTTGACCCCGCCCGCGGTGTGCATCCGGATATCCGGATGCCGTGTATCCGCGGATGCTGTGTCGTCGGGTGCTGTGTAGTCGGATAACGCCCGCGAGTCCTGTTTTCGTGGGGCAATGCGCTGCGTGCCGCCTGTTGCTGGAGTGATGAAAAAAGCTCTTTGTCCGATATTGCTGCGCGGGGCAGAGTGATCAGCTACGTTTTGTCGAGTTCGTGTGACGTATGCGATTACCTAGGGTTTGGTAGCAGTGTCGAATCCCTCTTCTCCTCCGCCGCCGCAGCCGGGATACGGCCCGCAGCCCGGCCAGGGATATCCGCAGCAGGGGCCGGCCCCGTACGGCCAGGGCGGCTACGGGCAGCCCGGCCACGGCCAGGCGGGCCCCGGGCAGCAGGCATACGGCGGGCCGGGATACGGCGGGCCGGGATACGCCCAGCCCGGATACGGGCCGGCGGGATACGGGCCCGCGGGCCAGGACGCGCCCGGGTACGGCGCGCAGGGCCCCGCTCCCGGCGTGCAGGCGCCGCCGGGTCAGTTCCCCGGCGGGGCGGGCCTGCCGCAGGAGCCCGCCGCCCCGCAGCCGTCCGGCGGCTCGCGGGCCAAGGGCGTGCTCCGCGCGCTGGGCACGTCAGTGGTGGCACGGCTGATCGGCGCCGTCGTGGGCGTCGCCGTGATCGCCGGCGGCGGCTTCCTCCTGGATCACCTCACCGGCGCGCCGTCGACCGCGAAGGCCGGTGACTGCGTGAAGGTCGAGGGGGACACCCCCACGGTGGTCGAGTGCACCGCGCCCGAGGCGGAGTACCAGGTGGTGGCGCGGCTGGAGGACAAGACCGAGGTCGAGTTCCACATCAGCCGCAACATCTGCTCCGGTCACCCGGAGGCCGAGCGCGCCTTCTGGGAGGGCAAGAAGGGCGGAAGCGGCTACGTGCTCTGCCTCAAGCCGCACAAGTGACCCCTCCGGGCGTCCGGCGGGCGGTCCGTGCCGGAGGGTGTGGACCGGCCGCCGACCCGGCGGGTACGGCGACCGACGCCGTGGCGCGCCGTTATGGACGCGAAGACCCCCTTACGTCTCGGTGGCGGGCCGCGCGACTCGACTCCGCGGCCGCGTCTCATCGGCCCGGCACCCTCGACGGCGCCGCGGGCCGTACGGGTGGCGGTATGAGGCCGGACGAGCGACGCAGGGACGCATCGGCCCGGCCCGCCCGTGGCCGGTGGTGGCCGGCCGCCGCCCGGGAAACACGGTCGCCCGGCGGATGACAAGGTGAGCGCCGGGCCGGGGCGTCAGCGTGCGAACACCTGGGACACGAACGTCGCGAGTGAATTCGCCCCGTCCGCCACACCGTCGAACACGCCGCGCACCGCTTCGGCCGCCTCCGCGGGACGGGTGTAGAGGAAGAAGATGACGAACGCGATGGCGAGGTACGTCAGCACCTTCTTGACCTGCATTGCTGGGGGCCTCCTGCGGATGACTCCTGGTGTTGATACCCCGATTTAGGAGTTATGTCGATTTTGGTTGTGCGGCGTCTCGGCGATGATCATGCTACTCGCCGGGTCCACGCCCTTCTCGGCCCGGCACACCATTCAATGTGCCGTATGAATCGGCGGGGCGCTCCGGCTTCCCTCGGCGACGCGGTGTGACGTGGCCCACGTCCGCACCACCGGTCCCCGCTCCCGCGCCAACCCCAGGCGCACCACCGCGGGCAGGCGGCCGAGCGCGAGCGCGGCGCGCAGCCCGGGCACGGCGCGCTCGCCGACGAGCGCGAGCAGCTCGCCCAGCCCGGCGCTGCCGCAGGCGGACAGCCGCAGGTCGAGCCACGGCCGGTGGGCCGGGCCGCGCACCACCGCGCGGGCCCGCCGGATCCGCGGATGCGCGCACACCCGGGCGGCCTCCGGCCGCGCCACCCGCGCGCCCGCGACCTCGACGATCCCCGCCCCGGCCCGCAGCCGGACGCGCCGCCGGACGGTGTCCGGCCGCAGCCGGCTCACCAGCCACCACAGCCCGGCGACCGTGAGCAGGAACCCGCCCGCCGCGAGCGACGGCCAGAACCACGGCCGCTGCCCGGCGAACGCCACCAGGTCGCCGCCGACCATCGGGCGCGCCGCCGCCTCCGGCCCGAAGACGCCCGCCCCGCGCAGCAGCGCGCCCCCGCCGAGCAGGAGCAGCGCCACGCCGGTCGCGGCGAGCCCGAGCCGCTCGCCCAGCCCGCGGCCCCGGCTCACGGCGCACCCGCCGCGCCGCGCCGCCCGGCCGCCACCGGGCGGACCCGGGACCGCACGGTCAGCGAGATCAGCGGGTCGAGCCGGGCCAGCTCCCGCTCGGCCGCCTCGCGCACCCGGTCGCGCACCGCGTCCGGGTCCCCGGCGTCGGTGCACGCGGTGACGAGCAGGCGCCGCCGCCGCAGCCGACCCCGCCGACCCCGCCGCCCGGCCACCCGGGCACCCCCCCCGGGCCCGAACGGGGGAGGCACCGGCCGGGAAACCCCGGGGCCAGGTGGGGGGGCCCGAGTCC
>QGUZ01000417.1 GCA_003242605.1 Actinomycetota bacterium | reverse complement strand
CGAACTCGGCGAACGCGGGGGCGAGCCTGAGCGCGCTCTGCGAGATGAACCCCAGGCCGCGCCACTCGAAGTGGGGCCGCAGCGCGAAGGTCTCGGCCATCAGCCGCAGCGCCTGCGGGTTGCCCTCCTCGCGCACCACCCGCGCGTACTGGTTCTCCACCTCGCACCGGCCCTCGCGGATCTGCCGCAGCAGCATGGCGACGGCGGCGAGGATGTCGAGCGGCTCGAACCCGGCGACCACGAGCGGCTTGCCGTACACCTTCGGCACGAACTCGTAGGGGCGGGTGCCGACGACGGTGGAGACGTGGCCGGGGCCGAGGAACCCGGACAGGCGCAGGTCGGGCGACTCGAGGATCGCCTTGATCGGCGGGACGATCGTGACGTGGTTGCAGAAGACGGAGAAGTTCTTCACCCCGAGGTCGCGGGCGCGCACCAGGGTGACGGCGGTGGACGGGGCGGTGGTCTCGAACCCGACGGCGAAGAACACCACCTGCTTTTCCGGGTTGTCGACGGCGATGCGCAGCGCGTCGAGCGGTGAGTAGACGAACCGGACGTCGGCGCCCCGGGCCTTGGCCTCCAGCAGGCTGCCGCGGCTGCCGGGCACCCGCATCATGTCGCCGAACGTGGTGAAGATGACGTCCGGCTGTTCGGCGAGCCACAGCGCGTCGTCGACCCGGCCCATCGGGATGACGCAGACCGGGCAGCCGGGGCCGTGCACCAGCTCGACGTTCTCGGGCAGCAGGTGCTCGATGCCGTGGCGGTAGATGGTGTGGGTGTGGCCGCCGCACACCTCCATGAACTTGAAGTGGTCCGATCCCGCAAGCTCGGCGATGGCGGCCACCAGGGCGCGCGCGGCGGCGGGGTCGCGGAACTCGTCCACGAAGCGCATCGGCATCTCCTTTGGTGCGTGGGTTCGCCGCGGATCGGCTCCGGGCGGTGGTCGGTGTCGGGGGGTGCGGTGGCGGCGGGCCGCGGGTCGCCGCTAGACGATCGCCGTGGAGTCGAACGCCTCCAGCTCGTCCTGGTAGGCCTGGCCGAGTTTGCGCATGGCGTCGAGGGTGAGCGCGGCCTCCTCCTCGTCGATCTTGGCCATGGCGAAGCCGACGTGCACCAGCACCCAGTCGCCGGGGCCGAGCTGCTGGTCGGCGAGGAGCCGCACGCTGATCGTGCGGCGCACGCCGCTCACCTCGACCTTGGCCAGGTGCTGCCCGGGGTCGACGATCTCGACGACCTTGCCGGGAATGCCCAGACACATGTGACGCCCCCTTGTGTTCGCGTACGGCTAGCAGATGCGCGGCAGCGGATCGCCGACGAGCATGTCCACGATGCGGGTGCCGCCGAAGTCGGTGCGCAGCGCCACCGTGGCGGCGGGCTGCTCGGTGATCTCGCCGATGATCGCGGCCCCGGCGCCGAGCGGGTGATCGCGCAGCGCGGCGAGCGCGGCGTCGGCCTCGTCCGCGGGCACGACGGCGAGGAAGCGGCCCTCGCAGGCGACGTAGAGCGGGTCGATGCCGAGCATCTCGCAGGCGCCCGCCACGCCGGGGGCGATGGGCAGCCGGGACTCCTCGAGCACCACCCCCAGGCCGGTGTCGCGGGCGAGCTCGTTGCACACGGTGCCGACGCCGCCGCGGGTGGGGTCGCGCAGCCACCGGGTGTTCGGGGCGGCCTCGAGCAGGGCCTCGGCGAGGTGGTTGACCGGCGCGGTGTCGGAGACGATGTCGCTCTCGATGCCCAGGTCGCCGCGGGCGAGCAGCACGGCCATGCCGTGGTCGCCCATGGTGCCGGACAGCAGCACGCGATCGCCGGGCCGTACCCGGTCGGCGGCGAGGGTACGGCCGGCCGGGATGACGCCGACCCCGGCGGTGGTGATGAACAGGCCGTCGGCGGCGCCGGAGGCGACCACCTTGGTGTCGCCGGTGACGATGCGCACCCCGGCGGCGCGGGCCGCCTCGGCCATGTCGGCGGCGATCTGCTGCAGGTCGGTGACGGGCAGGCCCTCCTCGATGACGAACGCCGCGGAGATCCACTGCGGGCGGGCGCCCATCATGGTCAGGTCGTTGACGGTGCCGTGCACCGCCAGGTGGCCGATGGAACCGCCGGGGAAGCGCAGCGGGTGCACCACGAACGCGTCGGTGCTGAACGCGAGGCGTTCGCCGGTGGGCAGCTCGAGCACGGCGCCGTCGCCGCGCCGGTCGAGCTCGGTGTCCGTGAAGGCCTCGAGGAACACCGCGTCGACGAGCGCGGCCGAGGCCTTGCCGCCCGCGCCGTGGGCGAGGGTGACCACCTCCTCGTGCAGCCGGGGGCGGCGGCGCCGGAAGGCGTCGATGCGCTCCAGCACCTGGTCCTCGGTGAACCTCGGCCCGCGCCGCCCGTTCGCGGCGGCCGGGGCCGTGCCGTTCGTGCCGCCGGCCGCGGCGCCCGTCGTGCTCGTGGCGTGCTTGTCGTCCACGTCCTGCCTCACCGTCGTTCCGTTGCCTTCGCTGGTCATCGCGGCCCTCCCCCGTTGTGCCGGGCGGCGAGGTGGCGCTGCACCGCGGCCCACAGCCGGTGGCCGAGCAGGGCCTGGGACTCCTGGATGCGGTGCACGCTCTGGGAGCGCACCACGAAGCAGGCGTCGACCGTGCCCTCGGCGGCGAAGGCGCCGCCGTCGTACCCGGCGAACCCGATCGTGTACAGGCCGCGGCGGCGCGCCTCGGCGAGCGCCGTGGTCAGGTCGGCGGAGTTGCCGCTGGTGGACAGCGCCACGGCGATGTCGCCGTCCCGGGCCCGGGCGATCAGCTGCCGGGAGAAGATCAGGTCGAAGCCGACGTCGTTGCCGAGGGCGGTGACCACGGCCTCGTCGGCGGCGAGCGACCAGGCGGGCAGCGGCCGCACCCCCTCGGCGGCGGGCGGCCGGGCGAACAGGGCGGCGAGGGTGGCCGCGTCGGTGGCGCTGCCGCCGTTGCCGAACACGTACATGCGGCCGCCCGCGGCGAACCGGCGGGCCATCTCGGCAGCGGCGGTCTCGATCAGGCCGGCGCACTCGGCGAGGGTGCGGCGCCGCAGCGCGGCGCTCTCGGCGGCCTTCGCCCGGGCCGACTCGGCGAGGTCGGCGAGGAGCCGGTCGGCGTCGCGCTCCTCGGCCTCGAGGAAGGGATAGAGGAATCCGGTGTCCGAGCTCATCGTGGTCCTTTCCCGCTCGGCCGTACACGGTGGACGTCCCGCCGCGCGGTGCCGGGACGCGGGGCGGGGTGCGGCGTCGTCATCGGGTGGCCTCCTCGTCGTCGAGGCGGGTGATCGCCGCGCCGGCGTGCACGAGCAGCAGGTCGCCGGGGGCGACCGGGCCGACGAGGGTGGTGTCGACGGTCTCCTCGCCGGTGGCGGTGCGCACCAGGGTGCCGCCGAGGTCGCCGGCCGGGCCGATCACCTCGGCGAGGCGGCCCTCGTCGGAGCAGGTGACGCACACCCCGCCGGCGCAGTCGCCGCCGGCGTCGGGGGTGAGCAGGCCGGGGTGCTCGAAGCAGACGTGGGTGAGCTCCCACAGCAGGTGGTAGCGGAGCACGAACCGGCCGGTGGCGGGGGTGAGCGGGTCGTCCTCGTCGACCCACAGCACGTGGTCGGCGGCGCCGGCCGGGGGCCGGGGGCCGTGGCCGATCCACAGCGTGGTGGCGCCCCAGGCGGGGGCGCGGCGCATGATCGACCGTACCCGCGGGTCGTCGGCGGCGGCGATGGCGACGATCACGTCGCCGGGCCGTACCGCGAGGCGGGCCTGGCCGACCGGGTCGGGGCCGGTGAGCGCGACCGCGGGCAGCGCGCGTTTGCCGACGATGACCGGGTGGACGAACTCGACCGCGACGTGGTGGGCGTGCG
>QGUZ01000416.1 GCA_003242605.1 Actinomycetota bacterium | reverse complement strand
TGCTCTCCACGGTCGGGGTCGGCGTGGGCGTGGTGGTGCTCGCCGCGTGCACTGTGGGCCCGCTCGGCCTGGACTGGCGGTCGGCGCTGCTGCTCGGCGCGGTGCTCGCCTCGACCGACGCGGCCGCGGTGTTCTCGGTGCTGCGCCGGCTGCCGCTGCCGGCCCGGCTCGCCGGGGTGCTGGAGGCCGAGTCCGGGTTCAACGACGCGCCCGCGGTGATCGTCGTGGCCGCGCTGAGCACCGGGGGCACGTCGGCGGCGCGGGCCGGGTTCGTCGTGCTCGACGTGGTCCTGGAGCTCGCGATCGGCGCCGCGATCGGGCTCGGGGTGGGGGTCCTCGCCGCGTTCGCGCTGCGCCGGGTTGCGCTGCCGGCGTCCGGCCTGTACCCGATCGCGGTGTTCGCGGTCGCGCTGGGCGCGTACAGCGGGGCGGTGCTCGCGCACGGCAGCGGGTTCCTCGGCGTCTACCTCGCCGCGGTGGTGCTCGGCAACGCGGGCCTGCCGCACCGGGCCGCCACCCGCGGGTTCGCCGAGGGGGCGGCGTGGCTCGCCCAGATCGGGCTGTTCGTCATGCTCGGCCTGCTCGCCCGGCCGGACGAGCTGCCCCGGGCGCTGGTCCCCGGGCTGGTCGCCGGGTTCGCGCTGATCCTGGTGGCGCGGCCGGCCTCGGTGGTGGCCTCGGCGCTGGTCGCCCGGCTGGCCCGGATCGGCGCGCTCTCCTGGCGGGAGCAGGCCTTTTTGTCGTGGGCCGGGCTGCGCGGCGCGGTGCCGATCGTGCTCGCCACGATCCCGTGGGCGGCCGGGGTGCCCGGGGCGAAAACGATCTTCAACGAGGTCTTCGTCATCGTGATCGTGTTCACCCTGCTGCAGGGGCCCACGCTGCCGCTCGCCGCCCGGCTGCTCAAGGTGGCCGATCCGGCCGAGGCGCACGAGCTCGACGTGGAGGCGGCGCCGCTGGAGGAGCTCAAGTCCGAACTGCTCCAGGTCGGGGTGCCGCCCGGGTCGCGGCTCGACGGCGTGGAGGTCTTCGAGCTGCGGCTGCCCGGCGACGCGGCGGTCACCATGATCGTGCGGGACGGCCGCGCGTTCGTGCCCGGGCCGAGCACCCGGCTGCTCGCCGGGGACCGGCTGCTCGTCGTCACCACCGCATCGTCCCGGGAGGCGGTGGAACGCCGGCTGCGCGCGGTGAGCCGCGGCGGCAAGCTCGCCGGGTGGCACGGCGAGCGGGGGGACTGAGGCCGGCGCCTGCGGCCGTAGTGTGGCATGCGTCACGCGGTGGCAGGCGCCGGGGCGGCTGTGCCGTACCGGGGGTGGGGCCGCGGATGCCGTGTGGTATGGGGCCGAGCGGCCTCGGCGATCACGCCCGGGCGGTACGGCGGGGCGCTCGCGGGCGGGGCGAAGGCGCTGGTCAACCGGGCTAGACCGGTCCTGAGTGGCATTTATGCTAGTCCGAGCCGTACCATTAGCAGTCGCACCGTCAGAGTGCCAAGCCGGTGTGAGCCATTGAGGAGGAGTGCGTGCCCACCTACCAGTACGCCTGTACCGCCTGCTCCGAGCAGCTCGAGGTGGTGCAGAAGTTCACCGACGACCCGCTGACCGAGTGCCCGAGCTGCAAGGGACGGCTGCGCAAGGTCTTCTCGCCGGTCGGCATCGTCTTCAAGGGCTCCGGCTTCTACCGCACGGACAGCCGCTCGTCGAACGGCTCGTCCTCCTCGTCGAGCTCGTCGAGCTCGAACGGGAGCAAGAGCGACTCGAGCTCCTCGTCGTCCGACAGCAGCAGCAAGTCCGACAGCAAGAGCACCGCGTCGACCTCGGCCGCCTGAGCCGACCGCACACCGCTGAGCGCGGCCACTCCTCCGCCCGCAAGCGGTTACAGGCGTTGCCCGGGCGTCGCCGCTCGGCACTCCCGAATATTGGCCCGGTTTGCCCGGTTTTGTGAGGGTTGACCGGGCCTGTGGCCATTGCGCGGACGGTTCCGGACGTCGTCGTCGGGAGTCGTTCCCGGGAATCGTCCGCGGGCCTTTCTCCGACATCACCGCCCACCGCACCGGTTCCCGGGCGGTCTCCCCGGCGCATGGCGCGGCGGGGCGCGGAATCGTGGTGTCTCGGTGTCCATTTCATCGTGTCCAGGGCGTGCCCTTGACACGACCGGTGCGGTGCCGCACCAGGTGGGCCGCACGGCGCCCCTCCCCGGCCGCGCCGACCGGCCGCACCGGCGCGGATCTGCGGCGTGTCCGGCCACGACGGCGCACCGCGGGACGGCCGGCCCGCCGGGTGGTGGGATCCCGCTCCGCACCGACGCGACGGCGCGTCCGGGCCGGATCCCGCGCGACACCTGCGGCCCCGAGGGGCCTTCACACATCCCTTTACGAATCCTGCGGGAAACTCCGTCGGCGGCGACGAGTACCGTACCCGCTCACGCCTTTCCCTTGGGCGTTGTCCACGGTTTTTCGCGGCGGGATAAAACGGCGGTGACGGGCCCGCGATCCCGGCGACCCGGCTCGCCGGTTTTCGGCAGGCCGAAATACGGCTGGGCGCGTTTTCTTTTTTGCCGATCGACTCCGCTCGCCGTACCGTCGCCACGTCTCGCGAATCGGCCCCGGGAATGCCACCGGCGGCGGTGCGGCTCCGCGCTCGGGCGGGGAGATCCGGCGTCGTGCCGCCTCGCGCTCCGGCCGTCACCGGCACGGCCGTCGTCCACAGGCCTGCAGTTCGTTGTCCACAGCCGTGCCCGCCCGGATCCGGTTATCCACAGCCCGGACCACCCCGCTCCGCACGCGCCGGCGCATTCGTTAGTGTCGGCGCCATGGTCACTCGCGCGGAAATCGCCGTCATCGGAGGCTCCGGCTTCTACTCCCTCCTCGACGAGGCCGAGGAGCTCCAGGTGGACACCCCCTACGGTCCCCCCAGCGACGTCATCACCGTGGGCCGGATCGGCTCCCGGACCGTGGCCTTCCTGCCCCGCCACGGCAGGGGCCACCGCCATCCCCCGCACCGCATCCCCTACCGGGCCAACATGTGGGCGCTGCGCTCGCTCGGCGTGCGCCAGGTGCTCGCCCCCAGCGCCGTCGGCTCCCTCCGCCAGGAGTACGGCCCCGGCACCCTCGTCATCCCCGACCAGCTGGTCGACCGCACCTCCGGCCGCCCGCAGACCTACTACGACGAGGGCGGAGCGGTGCACGTCACCTTCGCCGACCCCTACTGCCCGGCCGGCCGGGCCGCCGCGGTCTCCGTCGCCCGCGCCGAGGGCTGGCCCACCGTGGACGGCGGCACCCTCGTCGTCATCGAGGGTCCCCGGTTCTCGACCCGCGCCGAGTCCCAGTGGTTCGCGAGCAACGGCTGGACCATCGTCGGCATGACCGGCCACCCCGAGGCGGTGCTCGCCCGCGAGCTCGCCCTCTGCTACACCTCCCTCTCCCTCGTCACCGACCACGACGCCGGGGTGGAGGTGGGCGAGGGCGTGAGCCAGGAGGAGGTCTTCGCCTTCTTCGCCGCCAACATCGAGCGCATGCGCTCCCTGGTGGCGAAGGTCGTCGAGACCCTCCCCGAGGAGCGCACCTGCCCCTGCGGCCACGCCCTCGACGGCATCAAGCTCCCCTTCGAACTCCCCTGACCACGGCGTCCGCCCGATCGGCACGCCGCCGGGCCGGCGGGTGACCACCCCGCGCCCGGTACGGCGGTGCCCTCGCCGGACAGGTGTGGCGCCCGTCGCCGGCGCGGCCGAGGGGGGACGCCGCGACCCGCCTCGGCATCGGCCCGTCCGGCCCCGGGCCCGGGCACCGGCGCCTCCCCGAGGACCGAGGGCCGCCGCCCCGGCGGCCCCGTCCCCGTCACCCACACCGACACGAGGACA
>QGUZ01000091.1 GCA_003242605.1 Actinomycetota bacterium | reverse complement strand
GTCGGGCCCGTGTTCACCGCGACCACCCGCAACGACAAGCTCATGTACGCGGTGCTCGCCGTCACCATCCTGCTCGGCCTGTACGCCACGGTGGCCGCGAACCTCGTCGGCGGCGGGTACGACTACCGCAGCACGGTCTCGCCGTGGTTCCGCTCGATCTTCTACCTGCAGCCGCAGGGCGAACTCATGGCCGACGCCCCGCTGCTGTTCCAGCTCCACGCGCTGAGCGCCCTGGTGCTGTTCGCGATCTGGCCGTTCACCCGCCTGGTCCACATGCTCACCGCGCCCATCGGCTACCTGACCCGGCCGTACATCGTCTACCGCAGCCGCGACGACCGGCGTGGCACCCGCGCACCCCGCCGCGGCTGGGAACCGTCACGCTGACCGCCCACCCCACACCCGCCCGTGCCCGCGTACGGCTGCCCGCGTACGGCGCGGCACGGGCGGGGCCGGCGGGCGGCGGACGTCCCGCGACCTGGTCAGTCCATGATCGTTTCCGCTGCGATAATGACACGCGCCGTCATGGAGTGCCCGAGATGAGGTGCATTGTCCGGATGGTGGGTGCATGAAGTGGCTGGAGACGACCGGCGGGCCGTTCGTGCTCATGGCGCGTGACGACGTCCCGCACTGGACCGGTCATAAGGACGACTACTGGAACCTCATCGAGCTCGAGGACGTGACGAGCGTGATCGAGTTCGGTCCCGAGGACCGGCGGCGATCCGCGTTCGTCCTGGCCGACGAGCCGCTCCGCACCACCTGGCTGCCCGAGTACCAGACCTTCCTGCAGTGGCGGTACGCGGAGTCCGAGGCGGCGTTGCTCGAGATGGTGCGCTCCCGCTTCGCGGACGCCGAGTGGGCGGACGGGCCCTCGCTCGAGCTCGCCGGCCCGGCCGTGCTCTTCGACGCGGCGACCCCCGGCGAGGACCTGAACCCCGACGACAAGATCGAGATCCGGCTGGACCGCGGGACCTACCGGCTGTGCACCGCGGACCTCGAGCCCGGCCGCGGCGCGGCGGCCCGGCTCCACCGGCTCGTGCTCCAGCGCTGAGCCGTCCCGGCCGCGGCCGCCGAGCCGTACCGCCGTGCGCGACCGAGTGGGAGGCGGCCGGGGTGCCGCCCGCCGTTCGCGAGGCGACGCGCTCGTCGACCGCGGCACTGTCCATCCGCCGTGGCGCCGCCCGCTCACCCCGGTCGCCGCCGTGCTCCCCGCGGCCGGGTTGCGGCGAGGGCCTTCGCATCGGGCGTGCCGGCGTCCGTGGCGGGCGCTCGGGCGTGATCGCGGAATTGTCGTACCCGAGACCTATGATGCCCGCGCCGATGTGAGACGTTCGCCCTCTGCATCGGCCGGGAAAGGCGGTCCCGCGGCCGCTCCGGCTGAAGAGGGCGGACGCCTGACGTGACAGAGAGGGGCGTTCGTGACGGAGGGGTGGGCGGACCTGCGCCACGACGATCCGAAACCACTCGAGGCGCTGGATCGGTCATGGGATTTCGGCACCGGCTTTCTCGGGCTGCTCCGCTAATCGCCGCCGCGTCGATCGTCGCGGCGAACCTGCCCGGTGGAGCGGAGTTCGCCGCGGACGCCGGAAGCCCGGAGATCGCCGGATGGCTTCCGCGGCCGGTCGATCGCGCCCTCGCCGGCCGCGCCCTGCGCGCCCTGGACGCGGCGCTTCCCGCGGACGGGCCGTGGTGGGTGGATCCGGCCGGCCAGGTCCGAGCCGAGGAGGCGATGGCGCGGCTCCGCCGCGCGTTGGGCGGCCGCGTGGCGGCTGCGGACGGTGTGGAGGCGACATGAGCGCTCTGGCGCGGCTCGCGGCGGCGGGGTCGGCACCGCTGGGCGCCCCGCTGCGGGCCGACGATCGGGACATCCCGGAGATCCTGCGGCCGTTGGCGCGGGTCAAGAACGGTTTCTACGCGTTCGAGTCCGCGCTGCACGTCTACCCGTGGGGCGAGACCGGGGAAGGCGGCGCATCCCTGCGTGATCGCGAGCTCTGGCGGCGGGAGTACGGCGACGAGGTCGCGGGCCTGACCTTCTTCGCCGAGGACGCCTTCGGATTCCAGTTCGCCACCGACGGCGAGGCGATCCTGTTCTTCGACCCGGAGACGGCCGAGCGCGAACACATGGCCGCGGATGTCGAGGAGTGGGCGGCGGCCGTACTCGACGACGTCGCGACGCACACCGGCTTTCCGGTCATGCACGAGTGGCAGGCCCGCAACGGCACCATCTCGCCCGGCCATCGGCTCGCGCCCGCCATTCCGTTCGTTCTCGGCGGCGGATACGACGCGCGGGAAATGCGCATGGCCGAGTCGATACACCTGATGCGCTTCCGTGCCGACCTCTATCGCCAGATCAAGGGCCTTCCGGACGGCGCACGCATTCGTCTCAGGGTCGAATGGTGAACCGGCCCCGCCGACGTCCCGGCCGCGTCGAGCCGGGGCGTGGCTTCGATACCGATGAAAACAAGGTCGCGTCTTTCCAGCCGATTACACCGCCAATTGCGGGCGCGAAGCGGAAACGGTAAATCGGCATGCGCGAAGACGATCATATCGGTATGATCACCTCCGTTTCCGTCGAACCGCCTGTGTACCGGCGTTCCGTTCTTTCGCGACGAAGAGGGCGGTAACGCCGTTCGAGTTCGCGTACGGAGAGTTCACCCCCATGTCATCTGCGTTACGTTTCGTCGGCCTCGCCGCGGCGGCGTGCCTCGCCCTCGGGGTCTCCGGATGTGAGGCCGTGACCAGCGGCGTCGACAACGCCCTGGACGAGCTGAAGAAGCCCGCGGTCATCACTGCGGACGCCCCGTTCGCCGGCTCGCCCGCGGAGAAGTTCGGCGACGGCGCCGACGCCATCGAGCTCCCGCAGGCCGAACGCGTGGGACGCTTCTCCGCCCGTGACGTCGCCTACGCGTACCGCGTCACCAAGCGCATCCTCACGGCCGCCTACCTCGACCGCCCCACCCTCGAGGGCGGCAGGCCGGTCGCCTACGCCAGGCTGCTGGACCCGGAGCAGCGCAAGGAGTTCCTCAAGGGGCTCGACCACAAGGACCCGGAGAAGAACACCCGCGGCTGGGTGGCGAGCTTCGCCAAGGGCAAGGCCGAGCTCGTCGGCGATGTGATCAAGGTCAACGGCACGATGTCGGCTCGGCCGGGCAAGGACGAGGACGGCAACCCCGAGCTGTGGGTCGACTTCACCTACCGCTTCGTCTACGCCGTCCGCAAGCCCGGCACCGACAAGATCACCCGCGTGATGGCCTACGACAAGGGCCGCATCCAGTTCTGGCGCGACGCCCCGGGCGAACGCCTCCGCCACTGGGTCGCCTCCTCCGAGGAGGCCTGGACCGTCGGCGTGCAGTGCGGCACCGACGACGGCTTCCTTCACCCCGTCTACCCCGGCGAGGAGGAGGCCGGCACCGGCCCCACGGGCCCGACCATGGATCCGTTCGCCGACCAGACGGGCTCCGACCCCGGCAACGACTGCCAGAACGCCGCCGAGATCTGACCCGGCGCACCGCCCATCGGCGTACGCCGCCGCGGACGACGCCGTCCGCGGCCGCGACGCCGCCAGCCACCGGATCGGACGCAGCGTGATCGATTCCGCGGCCATGCACCCGGACGTCCTGTCCGCGCTTCGTGCCGCGGGCTGGTCGCCGGGCCGGAGCCGGTGCCGTGGTGAGGAGACGCCCCGGCCCGGTGCGGGCCGGGGCGCGTTGCGCCGCGGCCTCAGGTGAGGCCGAGGACGGAGAGCACGGTGCGGGCGGTCTGGCCGCCCTCCTCCTCGGCGATCGCGAGGGCGGCGGGGACGTTGAGGTCGTCGAGCAGCGCGCGGATCGCGGCCTCCTCGGCGCTCGCCGAGGACGTGGTGCGGCCGGTGGCGGTGTGCAGCCGGTCGAGGTGGGCGGCCGCGGCCTCGAGGGCGGCGGGGGAGTAGTCCCAGTCGGCCGACCACGGCCGGTTGATGAGCAGCAGCCGCAGCGCCGCGGCCGGGTGGTCGCGCAGCAGGTCGGCGGTGAACACGAGGTTGCCGGTGGACTTGGCCATCTTCACCCCGTCCACGCGCACGATCCCGACGTGCAGCCAGGCGCGGGCGAACGGGCGCACGCCGGTGACCGCCTCGGCCATCGCGGACTCGTAGGCGTGGTGCGGGAACCGCAGGTCGGCGCCGCCGCCGTGCAGGTCGAGCGCGGGCCCGAAGGTGGTGAGGGCCATCGCCGCGCACTCGGCGTGCCAGCCGGGCCGGCCGGAGCTCCACGGGCTGGGCCAGGCGGGCTCGCCCGGCTCCGACGGCGTCCACAGCACCACGTCCCACGGGCTGTGCTTGCGCGGGTCGTCCGGGTCGTCGCCGTACTCGGCGAGCAGCGCCCGGGCCGTCGCCTCGTCGAGCCCGGCCCGCGCGGGCACGTGGTCGCCGCGGAAGAACACCGCGCCGTCGACCGTGTACGCGTGGCCGGTGTCGAGCAGCGCCTGGGTGAGCGCGATCACCTCGCCGACGTGGTTGTGCGCCCGCGGCGCGTGGTCCACCCGCTGCACCCCGAGCGCCGCCATGTCCTGCTCGAAGTAGAACTGCTGCACCGCGGCGAAGCTGTCGTACGGGCTGCCCGCCCGCCGGGCCGCGGTGGTGAGCACGTCGTCGACGTCGGTGACGTTGCGGCACACCTCGACCGTGACGCCCGCGTGCCGCAGCACCCGGGCGGCCACGTCCGCCCACACGAACGTGCTCGCGTGGCCCAGGTGGGTGGTGTCGTACGGCGTGATGCCGCACACGTACATCCGGGCCCGTCCGACGAGCGGCAGCCGCCTGCCGCCGATGGTGACGGGCGGGCTGATCGGTGTGGCCGCGTGGTACACGGTGCTCTCCTCCGGTCGGGGTGCTGGCCGGGCCCCGGACGGTACCCGCCCGGCGGCCCGGGTGGTCGGTCAGCCGCCAGCGTACGTCGCCACCGCGAGCGGAACGCCCCGGGGGCGTGCCGTACCGCCGATCCGGCGCCGCGGGTACGGCCGGCCGCCCGCGCGCCAGGGCCGAAGGTCCCGAAAGCACGAGTCGAACAACCCGTACCCGTGGGTCGTTGCACCCTTTTGACCCGCCCCTCGGCCGAGCAGATTTCAGATATGGACCGGCCCATGGGTACCCCAGGGGTCGTCGTGGGCTACGACGGCTCCGAGTTCGCCGTCCGCGCCCTCGACTGGGCGCTGGAGGAGGCGGAGCTGCGCGGCCTGCCGCTCACCGTCTGCCACGCCTGGCGGCCGCCGAGGGGAGCGGACCTCGGCACCATGGCCGCCCTGCGGCGGGCCGCCGAGCGGGTGGTACGGCAGGGCGCCGAGCCGGCCCTGGCCCGCGGCCTGCCGGTCGACGTCGACCTGCACGAGGGGTCGGCGGCCGATCGCCTCATCGAGCTGTCGGCCGCCGCCGAGCTCGTGGTGGTCGGCTCGTGCCGGCCGGACGCGACCCGCGGCGTCTCCGTCGGCGCGGTCCGCCGCGCCGTCGCCGGGCACGCCCGCTGCCCCGTGATCATGGTGCGGGATCCCGGCCGGGCGCACCGGCAGGGCCCGATCGCGGTCGGCGTGAACGGCAACGGGGACATCGACGTGGTGCTGGGCTTCGCCTGCCAGGAGGCGGTGGCCCGGCGCCTGCCGCTCGTGGTGGTGCACGCCTGGCAGCACCAGACCGGCCACGCCCGGGCGGTGATGCCGCTCGACCCGGTGGCCGTGCGCGCCCGCGCCGAGGAGCGGATGACCCGCGTGCTCGGGCCGTGGCGGACGCGTTACCCGAACCTGCTGATCGAAGTCTCGGCGGCCGAGGGGCCCGCCCGTCAGGAGCTGCTGGAGGCCGCGCTCGACGCGACGCTCGTCGTCGTCGGCGCGCCGGAGGCCAGGTGCGGCTCGATGACGGTGTTCATGCTGGACCACGCCCCCTGCCCCGTGGCGATAGTCCGAACCCAGGAGGTGGCTCTCTAGATGCGCGCGGTAGAGGAGATCGACGGTGTGGTCCAGACGGCGGTGGAGGCCGCCGTGTGGGCTCCCTCGGTGCACAACACCCAGCCGTGGTCGTTCGCCGTCTCCGGTGACACGATCAGCGTGCGCGCCGACCCCGAGCGCCGCCTGCCCCACCAGGACCCGGCCGGCCGCGAGATGCTGATCAGCATCGGCGCGGCCGTGTACAACGTGCGGATCGCGCTCGCCGCCCTCGGCTACGAGCCGATCGTGCACCTGATGCCCGACCCGGACCACCCCACGCTGCTCGCCACGGTACGGCTCGGCGGCCGGCTCGACCCCGACGACCTCACCCGGATGCTGCACGCGGAGATCCCGCGCCGCCGTACCCACCGCGGGGCGTTCAGCGACGTGGCGATCCCGCGCAACTTCACCGACGCGCTCGCGGTGCAGGCCGCGGCCGAGGGCGCGCACTTCACCGCGGTGCGCGAGGAGCCGGTGGTGGAGGCGCTCGCCGCGGTCACCCGCGCGGCCCAGGAGGTGCAGACGCTCAACCGCGACTACCGGCTCGAGGTGCTGCGCTGGGCCCGCCCGCCGGGCAGCACGCGCGGGGACGGGGTGCCCGCGGACGCCTACCCGCGCCGCCCCGACCGCACCGAGCCGCACTTCCCGCAGCGGGACTACTCCCGCGACCGGCTGTGGGGCTACCACCGGCCGGCGACCCGCGCCCAGCCCACCTCGCCGGGCGTGGTCGCGGTGCTCACCACGACGGAGGACGAGCAGGAGGACTGGCTGCGCGCCGGTCAGGCGCTGCAGCGGGTGCTGCTGTTCGCCTCGGCGTACGGCGTGCGCGCGGCGTTCCACACCCAGGCGCTGGAGATGTACCACCTGCGGGAGTTCGTGCGCGAGGAGCTCACCCAGGGCGAGCACCCGCAGATGATCATGCGGCTGGGGGTGACCGAGGAGGACGCGGGCACGCTGCGGCGCCCGCTCTCCGAGGTGGTCGCGAGGCCGGGCGAGCGGGACTGACCGGTCACGACACCGCCCGCCTCCGCGGCGTCCGGCGGAGGCGGGCGTCCCATCGCGCGGGCCGGGCCGTACGGCGGGCACGGCCCGCGCCATCGTCACAGCCCGCGGATGCGGCGGCCGGTGACCTGGTAGGGCGTGATACGCAGGTAGCGGTCGCGGACGCCGCCCGCCCAGGTCTCCACCCCGGCCGCGGCGACCTCGGCGATCTCCTCGGGGGTGGTGACGCGGTGGGCCGGGCCCTGCACGAGCACGCTCCACCCCTCGCGCCGGATCTCGTCGATGCGGTCGACCTCGAACCCCACCTTGATCTCCACACCCTCGATGCCGGTGCTCAGGTCCTGGTCCATGAGCCCGCCCTCCTGGGTGCGGAACACGATCGCGCCCTTGTACAGCTTGTAGTTGACCGGCAGCACCACCGGCCCGGACAGGCCGTACCAGGCGATGCGCCCGATGCCGCCGGGCGCGATCAGCCGCAGGCACTCTTCCCGGTCGATCTCGGTGAGCTCCGGCCGGGGCGCGGGGCCGCCCTGCCCCGGCGGCCGGTCGATGCCACCGCCGAGCAGCTCCTCGACCGTGGTCTCGAGCGCCGCGGCGAGCCGGTGCAGGTCACCGGTGGTGATCGTGGTGGAGCTCTCCTCGATGTACGCGATGTAGCCGGCCCCGATGCCCGCGCGCTCACCCAGCTCCTCGCGGGTGATGCCGAGCTCCTGCCGCCGGGCTGCGATACGGCGGCCGGTCTCGCCGCCTGCGGTGTGCTGGTCCATGCGTGCTTCCTGTCGATATCGCGGTTTCCGGTCGTGCCTCAGGGATGCCGATCCTGCGTCCGGTGATGTGCTCGATCGGCAGGACGATGAAGCGGTCCCGTCCTCCCGGTACCCAGCACTCGAGCGGGAGCCGGGACAGGCGCTCGATCTCGGCGGGTTCGGTGACGGCACGGGCGTGCCCGATCACCGTCACCGACCAACCGGTCCGTCCCGCCGGGTCGAACGCGTCGGCCTCGAACGCGACCACCGTGTCCCGCGCCGCCGCGGCGAGCCGCGTGCCGGCGCCGGTGCGGAACACCACGGTCTCACCGTCGAGCGTGAAGTTCACCGGCTGCACGGCCGGGAGCGCCCGGTCGGTGAACACGACGCGGCCGATCGGGGCCGTCGCCAGCAGGCCGACGCACTCGGCGCGGGACAGCACCCGCAGGCCGACCGAGTCCGTTCTCATACGACCAGCGTGGCCGCACCGCCGCGACCGGCGTCAGGGGCGAAGGTCCTCTCAGAGCCCGCCCTCGGACTTGAGCCTTGCGGCGAGCGCGGCGGCCTGGGTACGGCGCTGCATGTCGAGCTTGGCGAGCAGGTTCGACACGTAGTTCTTGACGGTCTTCTCCGCCAGGAACAGCCGCTCGCCGATCTGCCGGTTGGTCAGCCCCTCGCCGATCAGCTCCAGGATGTGCTTCTCCTGCTCGGTGAGCGCGGCGAGCGGGTCCTTCTTCGCCGCCTGCTCGCGCAGCCGCTGCAGCATCGCCGCGGTGGTCTGCGGGTCGAGCAGCGACTGGCCCGAGGCCACGGTGCGCACCGCGCCGACCAGGTCGGAGCCGTGGATCTGCTTGAGCACGTAGCCGGCCGCCCCGGCCATCACCGCGTCGAACAGCGCGTCGTCGTCCGCGTAGGAGGTGAGCATGAGGCAGGCCACCTCCGGCAGCTTGGACCGCACCTCCCGGCACACGGTCACGCCGCTGCCGTCGGGCAGCCGCACGTCGAGGATGGCGACGTCGGGCTTGACCGCCGGGATACGGGCGATCGCCTGCTCCGCCGTACCGGCCTCGCCGATCACCTCGATGTCGTCCTCTGCCTCCAGCAGCGCGGCGACCCCGCGGCGCACCACCTCGTGGTCATCGACCAGAAACACGCGAATCATAACTCCAAGCTAAGGCCGAAATACGGGTCGGTGTTAGTGACCTAAGACCCTGGGCGGCTTCGCGATCCGCGGGAAACGTCGGAGACATGGATGTGCTAGAGCGAATCGACGCGTTCTGGCGGGCCGCGAACTACCTGTCGGTCGGGCAGATCTACCTGCTCGACAACCCGCTGCTCCGCGAGCCGCTGCGCGACGAGCACGTCAAGCCGCGGCTGCTCGGCCACTGGGGCACCACCCCCGGCCTCAACCTGATCTTCGCCCACCTCAACCGGATCATCCTCGAGCGCGACCAGGACATGATCTACATCGCGGGCCCCGGCCACGGCGGCCCGGCGGCGGTCGCGTTCTCCTGGCTCGAGGGCACCTACAGCGAGCGTTACCCCGACGTCTCGCAGGACGCCCGCGGCATGAAGCGGCTGTTCCGGCAGTTCTCCTTCCCCGGTGGCGTGCCGAGCCACGTCGCCCCCGAGACGCCGGGGTCGATCCACGAGGGCGGCGAGCTCGGCTACTCGCTCGCCCACGCGTACGGCGCCGCGTTCGACAACCCGGACCTCGTGGTCGCCTGCGTGATCGGCGACGGCGAGGCCGAGACCGGGCCGCTCGCCGCGAGCTGGCACTCGAACAAGTTCCTCAACCCGGCCCGGGACGGCATCGTGTTGCCGATCCTGCACCTCAATGGGTACAAGATCGCCAACCCCACGGTGCTCGCCCGCATCCCCGAGGAGCAGCTGATCAAGCTCATGGAGGGGTACGGCTACCGCCCGCACGTGGTGGCCGGCGACGACCCGAAGGCCGTGCACCGGCTGCTCGCCGACACCCTCGACACGGTCTTCGACGAGATCGCCGCGATCAAGCGCGGCTCCGGCGACCCGCTCCCGATGATCATCCTACGTACCCCGAAGGGCTGGACCGGCCCGAAGGAGTTCGACGGGCTGCCGGTGGAGGGCACCTGGCGCTCCCACCAGGTGCCGTTCGGCCACGTCCGCGGGCACCCCGAGCGGCTCCGGCTGCTGGAGGAGTGGCTGCGCTCCTACCGCCCGGAGGAGCTGTTCGACGCCGACGGCCGCCCGGTGGACGAGATCCGCGCCCTGGTGCCGAAGGGGCCGCGGCGGATGAGCGGCAACCCGCACGCCAACGGCGGGGAGATCCTGCGCCCGCTGGTGCTGCCCGACTTCCGCGACTACGCGGTGGAGGTGGCCAAGCCGGCGACCACCTTCAGCGAGCCGACCCGGGTACTCGGCGCGTTCCTGCGCGACGTGATCACCAATAACCCGGACAACTTCCGGCTGGTCGGCCCGGACGAGACCGCATCCAACCGGCTGTCGGCGGTGTTCGAGACCACCGAGCGCACCTGGGACGCCGAGGTGCTGGCCACCGACGAGCACCTCGGCCCGGACGGCCGGGTGCTCGAGGTGCTCAGCGAGCACCTGTGCCAGGGCTGGCTCGAGGGCTACCTGCTCACCGGGCGGCACGGCCTGTTCAACAGCTACGAGGCGTTCATCCACATCGTCGACTCGATGTTCAACCAGCACGCCAAGTGGCTGGACGCGTGCCAGGACATCCCGTGGCGGCGCCCGATCGCCTCGCTCAACTACCTGCTCAGCTCGCACGTGTGGCGGCAGGACCACAACGGCTTCACCCACCAGGACCCCGGCTTCCTCGACATCGTGGTGAACAAGAAGGCCTCGGTGGTGCGGGTCTACCTGCCGCCGGACGCCAACACGCTGCTGTCGGTCGCCGACCACTGCCTGCGCTCGCGCAACTACGTCAACGTGATCGTCGCGGGCAAGCAGCCGGTGCTCAACCTCATGTCGATGGACGAGGCGATCATCCACTGCACCCGCGGCGTCGGCATCCTGCCGTGGGCGTCCAACGACGCGGGCGCCAAGCCGGACGTGGTGCTCGCCTGCTGCGGCGACGTGCCCACCCAGGAGACCCTCGCCGCCGCCGCGCTGCTGCGCGAGCACCTGCCGGAGCTCAAGGTCCGGGTGATCAACATCGTGGACCTGATGCGGCTCCAGCCGCCGGAGGAGCACCCGCACGGGATGAGCGACGCCGAGTTCGACTCGCTGTTCACCGTCGACCGGCCGATCATCCTCAACTTCCACGGCTACCCGTGGCTGATCCACCGGCTCACCTACCGCCGGCGCGGCCACCGCAACCTGCACGTGCGCGGCTACAAGGAGGAGGGCACCACCACCACGCCCTTCGACATGGCGATGCTCAACGACATCGACCGCTACCACCTCGTGATGGACGTCATCGACCGGGTACCGGGACTCGGCGAGCGCGCCGCGCACCTGCGCCAGGAGATGGCCGAACGGCGGCTGGCCGCCCGCCGGTACACGCGGGAGCACGGCGAGGACCCGGCCGAGATCCGCGACTGGACCTGGCCCTACTAGCAGGCCCGGCCGGCAGGGCCGAAGGTCCCTGCCGGGCCGGGTCTCGCGCCCCTGCACGCGGCGGCCGCCAGGTCGGAGGCTGAAGGTGCGGAGGCGTTCCGCGGCACCGGAGGCGAGGAGGAGATCATGGCCCGGACGGACGACACCCCACCGGTCGTGGTCGGTTACGACGGCTCCACGGAATCCCAGCGGGCGCTGCGCTGGGCCGTGGAGGAGGCGCGCCGGCGCTGGACGTCGCTGGTCATCTGCCACGCCTGGCACTGGCCCTACCCGGCACGGCCCAGCGACCCGGCGCTGCTGGAGACGTTCGAGGTCCTCGCCCGGGGCGTGCTCGACCAGGGCGTGCAGATCGCCACCGGGCTCGCCCCGTCCCTGCCGGTGCACCCCCGGCTGATCGCCGGCGGCCCGTCCGCCGTGCTGGTGAGCGAGTCGCACGCGGCCCAGCTCGTCGTCGTCGGCAACCGGGGCCTGGGCGGCTTCTCCGACCTGCGCCTCGGCTCGGCGGCCGTGCAGGTCCCGGCGTACGCCGCCTGCCCGGTGGTCGTGGTCGGCCGCCCCGAGCACGACCACCGGCCCGCGTCCGGGCACGTCGTGGTCGGGGTGGACGGGTCGCCCGCGGCGGAGGCGGCGATGGGCTTCGCCGCCGAGGAGGCCGCGATCCGGGGCGGCAGGCTGCACGCGGTGTTCTGCCGGCCGCCCGGCGGCCCCGGCACCGGGGTGCCGCAGGAGCAGGGGGCGGCCGAGGCGGCCGAGGCGGAGGCGGCCCGGCGCCGGGCCGTGACCCGCTTCCACGAGACCGTCGCGGTGTGGAGCGAGAAGTACCCCGACCTGCGCATCGAGACCTCCGTGCTGGACCGCCCGCCCCGCGAGGCGCTGCGCGAGGCCGCGGCGGACGCCGAGCTGCTCGTGGTGGGCGCCCGGGGCCTGGCCGAGACGCACGGCCTGCCGCTCGGCCCGGTGACCCAGGCGATGCTGCACCACGCGCCGTGCCCGGTCGCGGTCGTGCACGAGCCCCGCACCCACCAGGCCCGATGACCGGTCCCGTCGACGAAGGAGGGGCATGATGTCCGAGTCCACCACCAAAGCCGTGATCGTCGGCTATGACGGCTCCGCGGGCGCGAACCGGGCGCTGAAGTGGGCGGCCGACGACGCCGCCCGCCGCAAGGTGCCGCTGCGCATCGTGCACGTGCTCGCGCCCTGGCCGTACGACATCCCCAGATACGCGCCCGAGGTCTTCGAGGACGGCGCGGGCCGCATGCTCGCCGAGGCCGAGAAGACGGTCCGCGAGCGCCACCCCGAGCTCGAGGTGAGCACCGCCGTCATCGACGGGCAGCCCGCCAAGGTGCTGCGCGAGCAGGCCGGCGCCGAGGCGACCGTGGTGCTCGGCAGCCGCGGCCTCGGCGGGTTCGCCGGCGCGCTGCTCGGCTCGGTGAGCACGCACGTCGCCACGCACGCGCACGGCCCGGTCGTGGTGGTACGGCCCGGCGAGGGCGCCACCCGGAACGAGATCGTGGTGGGCGTCGACGACTCGCCGGAGAGCGACCCGGCGATCGGCTACGCGTTCGAGGAGGCGGAGCTGCGCGGGGCCACGGTACGGGCGATCCACGCCTGGCAGCTGCCGGTCAACGCCTACGCGCCGGAGATCAACTACGACATGGACGAGATCCGGCGGGCCCAGCAGGACGTGGTCACCGAGAAGCTCGCCGCGCACCGGGAGCGGTACCCGAAGGTGCCGGTGCGTGAGGAGACCCCCTGCGCACACCCGGCCAACGCCCTGATCGACGCGTCCTCCTCGGCCGCCCTGGTCGTGGTGGGCTCGCGCGGCATGGGCGCGCTCGGCTCGATCCTGCTCGGCTCGGTGAGCCGCGCGGTCCTGCACCACGCGCGGTGCCCGGTGGCGGTGGTGCGGTCATGACACAGGAACGGGATCCGCAGAGGCTGACCGCGCGTGACGTGATGAGCCGCGTGCTCGTCACCGTCGACCCCAACGAGAGCCCGCTGCTCGCCTGGGAGCTGATGCGCCGCTCCGAGGTCCGCCACCTGCCCGTGGTGGACCGGGAGGGCAAGGTGGCCGGGGTGCTCAGCCGCGAGATGATCGCCGCCCAGTGGGGCGGCGGCGGTCCGGACGAGCTCAACCGCCGGCCGGTGGGCGAACTGCTCACCCACGAGCGCCGCCCCCGGGTGATGGTGGACACCCCGGTGCCGGACGTCGCCGCGACGATGCTCGACGCCCGGTGCGACGCGGTGCCGGTGGTCGCCGAGGACGGCACCCTGCTCGGCCTCATCACGGCCGTCGACCTGCTCGCCGTACTCGCCGGGCGGCCGCCCAAGGAGCGGGTCGGCGGCGACATCACCCCCGCCCTGTTCCGCATGGAGCCGGTGCTCCACCCGCCGCAGACGGGGCGGTGACACGGGCGGGACGGCCGCCCGGCACAGGCGTGCGGGATGCGCGTGGAAGGGGAGGAGATGGCACAAGGGGGTGCCGACGCCGGGCAGGCCGGGCAGCTCCGGGACGTGGACGAGACCGATCTGCTCGGCCGCTACCTCAGGGAGATCGGCGGCACGCCGCTGCTCACCGCGGAGCAGGAGGTGGAGCTCGCCAAGCGAATCGAGGCCGGGCTGTACGCCGAGCACCTGCTCGCCACCGAGCCCGGCCTCGACCCCGAACGGGCCGAGGAGCTGCGCCTGGTGGCGCGGGACGGCAAGCTCGCCAGGGACCACATGATCCGGGCGAACCTGCGGCTCGTGGTCTCGGTGGCGCGGCGCTACCACCAGGGGGACCTGTCGCTGCTCGACCTCATCCAGGAGGGCAACCTCGGGCTCATCCGGGCGGTGCAGAAGTTCGACCACACCCGGGGCTACAAGTTCTCGACGTACGCGATGTGGTGGATCCGGCAGGCGATCGAGCGCGGCCTCGCCCAGAAGGGCCGTGCCGTACGCCTGCCGATGCACGTCTGGGAGGACGTGTGCCGGGTCAACCGCATCGAGCGTGACCTGGCACTGCGGCTGGGCCGGGAGCCCACGCTGGAGGAGCTGGCCCGGGAGAGCGGCAGCAGCGTCCGCAAGGCCGCCGAGCTGAAGCGGCTCGCCCAGCGCTCGGTGAGCCTCGACACCCCGGTCGGCGACGAGGGCGACGCGAGCCTCGGCGACATCCTGTGGGACGGCGAAGAGTCCCCCGCCGAGGGCGAGGTCGAGCTCGCCATCCAGATCGCCGAGGTGCGCGCCATGCTGCGCAGGCTGCCGGCGCGCGAGGCGCAGATCCTCCGCTGGCGCTACGGCCTCGACAACGGCGCCCCCTGCACCCTGCAGCAGGTCGGCGACCGCCTCGGCATCACCCGCGAACGCGTCCGCCAGCTCGAGAGCAAGGCCCTCAACCGCCTCCGCAACCCCAAGCTGCTCGATTCACTCGCCTCCTGAGGCCGTTCCTCCGAGCGGGGGCGCGGCTTCAGGTTCGCCGTGTCGTGGAAGCGCCGCGGTAGCCCACCGACTGGGATACCGCGAAGATCACATGAGCGATTGACTTGGCACGCCGATCGCTTTTTAGGCGTCTTTGTTCATCTATGTAGTGTTATGTCCTTTTATTGGTCGTCCGGTGGTCGGAGACATCCCGATAAGGACGATTCCGAACTTTGGCCAGTTGTGGGGGAGCCGCGCGGACAATGAGCATGTGATGGCGCGGCGATGGGTGATAGCAGGGACGGCCGTGACGGTGGCCGTGCTGGCGGCGGTGTTTTTCGTGCTGGGGCTGGAGCAGGCGGACAAGGCCGCCTCGGTGGTCTCGGCGCTGGCCGGGGTGGCCGCGCTCGGGGTGGCGGTGTGGGCGGCCCTGCCCGCGGCCTCAGGTGGCGGCGGTATTCGCGTCTCTGGGACCGGCCGGGCCGTGGCACGCGGGGGTGGGCGAGCCAACACGGGAGTGTCGGGCCGGGCCGACGCGATGCCGGACCGGGTGCGGGTGAAGCGGACGGGCGATGCGGAGGCCGAGACCGGCGACGCGAACTCCGGCGTCGACCTCACCTGAGCCCGGAGAACCGGCGCGATGGAGCACAAGGGTTTCCGCATGGGCGGCCCGCGGGTGAAAAGCACCGTTCGTCAAACCGGTAATGCTGAGGGCGGGCCGGGCAGCATCGTCAACACCGGGCACCTCCACGTCACGGGAGACGTGCACTTGGCGGGGGCGCCGGTAGCGCGCTCGGCGTATCGGGATCAGGTCGAGCAGATCTTCCCCTGGGAACTCATCGGCCGTGAGGCCGAGCTGGCTGAGCTCGCCGAGTTCTGCACCGGCGACCACGACCAGACGTACGTGTGGTGGCAGGGGCCGGCGTGGGCGGGCAAATCGGCGTTGCTGGCCACCTTCGTACTGCATCCTCCGCCGGGCGTGCGGGTGGTGTCGTTCTTCATCACCGCGCGGTATGCCGGCCAGAGCGACCGCAACGCGTTTCTGCGAGCGGTGATCGAACAGCTGGCCGAGCTGCTGGGCCAGCCGATGCCCCCGTTGCTGGACGAGGTGACGCAGCAGGGGTGGTATGGGCGGTTGCTGAAGGAGGCGGCACGGCACTGCCGGGCACGCGGTGAGCGGCTGGTGCTGGTGGTGGACGGGCTGGACGAGGATCGGGGAGTGAAGCTCGGCCCGGGCGCGCACAGCATCGCCGCATTGCTGCCGGAGGTGCCCCCGGAAGGCATGCGGGTGGTGGTGGCGGGCCGGCCGAACCCTCCGGTCCCCTCCGACGTGCCACCGCGGCATCCGCTGCGGGATCCATCGATTGTTCACTCACTGAGTCCTTCGCCGGCGGCTCAGGGCATCAAAGAGGCGGCTGAACGCGAGCTGGATGAGCTGCTGTTCGGCGGCCAGGTAGAGCGTGATCTCTTGGGGCTGCTGGTTGCCGCCGAAGGCGGCCTGAGCAGCGGCGATCTGGCCGAGCTCACCGGACTGACACCGGGTGAGGTGGACCGCCGCCTTCGGACCGCCTACGGACGCAGTTTCAGCAGCCGGGAAAGCGCGTGGCGGCCGAATGGGACGCGCGTGTTTGTTCTCGCGCACGAGGAGCTTCACAACAGCGCAGTTGCAGCACTTGGTGAGAGTGCTCTGGCCTGCTATCGGAAGCGGATTCACGCCTGGGCCGATGACTATCGGGATCGGGGATGGCCCGCCGGGACGCCGGAGTACCTGCTGCGCGGTTACCACCAGATGCTCCGCTCCTGTGACGAAGTGGAACGGATGGTGTCCTTCGCCGTGGACCGCGCGCGGCTGGATCGGATGCTCGCTGTGAGTGGCGGGGATGCGGCCGGGCTGGCCGAGGTGGCCACTTGCCTGCAGCTGCTCTCCGAGCAGGAAGATCCGGATCTCGGCACGCTGATGACGTTGGCCAGGACACGGGACTTCCTGACCGACCGTAACACCCACATCCCCGCTCGCCTGCCGGTGGTGTGGGTCAAGCTGGGCAACGTGCTACGAGCCGAGGCTCTGGCCCACTCCCACTCCGATCCCGCCAAGCGAACCGAGGCACTGTGCGAGGTCTCCGTGGCCTTGGCCGAGAGCGGGCGGGTTGATCAAGCCGAGCAGGTGCTCTGGAGCATCAGCGATCTCTCCGACCGAGTGAGGGCGTTAACCCGTCTGGCCAGGGTTTTGGCCTGGGAGGGGAGGGGCGATCGGGCCGAGCGGGTGGTGGATCGGGCGGAGGAGGTGGCCCGCACCGTGACCGACCCTGCCGAGGGAGCGGAGGCATTGGCTGATCTGGTCAAGGTCTTGGTCGAGGCCGGGCGGGTGGATCGGG
>QGUZ01000001.1 GCA_003242605.1 Actinomycetota bacterium | reverse complement strand
GAGCGCCCCCCGGCCCGGGGCCGGGGCGGCCCCCGCCGGGGGGGGGGGGGGGCGGGGCGGGCGCCCCCCCCCCGCCGGGCGGGGGAGGGCCGGGGGGAACGGCCCCGCCCGGCCCGCCGAGACCGCCGGCGACGGGCGGCTGCGCTGGCGGGACGACGGCATCACCGTCGAGGTGCACGGCCCGGACGCGCACGCCCGGCCCGGACCGGCCCCCACCCTCACCTGGGCGGTCACCCTCGCCCCCCGGCAGCGCGTGACGCTCACCTGGAGCGTGCGCGTCACCGACCCCGACGCGGTGATGGCCGCGCCCGCCGACCCCGCCGAATGGACCGACCTGGAGGTGACGGCCGCCGACCACCGGCTCACCCGGCTGCTCGCCCGCTCACTGGACGATCTGCGCGCGCTACGGCTCACCGAGGCGGGCACGCCCCCGGGGCACACCTTCATCGGCGCCGGGGTGCCCTGGTACCTCACCCTGTTCGGCCGGGACAGCCTGTGGACCGCCCGCATGATGCTGCCGCTCGGCACGGAGCTCGCCGAGGGCACACTGCGCACCCTCGCCCGGCGGCAGGGGATGAAGGTGGACAAGCGCACCGGCGAGGCGCCGGGCAAGATCATGCACGAGCTGCGGCGCGGGCTCTTCGTGCTGGGCGAGTCGGAGCTGCCCGCCGCCTACTACGGCACGATCGACGCCACCCTGCTGTGGATCAACCTGCTGCACGACGCCTGGCGCTGGGGCATGCCCGAGGACCGGGTCGCCGGCCTGCTGCCCGCGCTGGAGGCCGCGCTCGGCTGGCTCGCCGAGTACGCCGACCCGGACGGCGACGGGTTCGTCGAGTACATCGACGAGGACGGCCGCGGCCTCGCCAACCAGGGGTGGAAGGACTCCGGCGACGCGATGCGGTTCCACGACGGCTCCCAGGCCGAGCCGCCGATCGCGCTCGCCGAGGTGCAGGGGTACGCCTTCGAGGCGGCCCGGAACGGCGCCGCGCTGCTCGACGCGTTCGGCCGCCCCGGCGCGACCCGGTGGCGCGACTACGCGGCCGCGATGGCCGAGCGGTTCCGCGACCGCTTCTGGGTGGACGGCCCGCACGGGCGCCACCCCGCCCTCGCCCTGGACGCGGCCAAGCGCCCGGTCGACTCGCTCACCAGCAACATCGGCCACCTGCTCGGCACCGGCATGCTCACCGACGCCGAGACCGAGGCGATCGCCGCCCTGCTCGTCTCCCCCGCCATGGCCGGCGGCTACGGCCTGCGCACCATGTCCGCCCGCGACAAGGCGTTCAACCCGCTGTCGTACCACTGCGGCTCGATCTGGACCCACGACACCGCGATCGTCGTGGACGCCCTCGCCCGCGCCGGCCGCGGGCGGGAGAGCGCGCTGCTCGCCCGGTCCCTGCTCGACGCCGCCGAGCTGTTCGACTACCGGCTGCCCGAGCTGTACAGCGGGGACGACCGCGCGGTCACCCCGCGCCCGGTGCCCTACCCCGCCGCCTGCCGCCCGCAGGCCTGGTCCGCGGCGGCCGCGGTCTGCCTGGTGCGGGCCGCGCTCGGCGTGGAGCCCGACGTGCCGGGCGGGCGGGTAACATTCCGGCCCCTGCCGGACGCGCCGTTCGGCCCGCTCACCGTCCGCGGGCTGCGGATCGCCGGATCCGCGGTGGACGTGACGGTGCGCGCGGACGGTGGGATCGAGGTGTCCGGCCTGCCGGCCGGGCTGCGCGTGGAGACGCCGTAGCCCGCCGTCACCTCGAAGCGCGCCGCGCGGCGGAGCGGTGCTCCCGCAGCTCCAGGTCGATGAACGCGCCCACCATGGCACTCCACACGGCCTCGGCCACCTCGGGGGCGAGGCCGTGCTCGAGGGCGCGCCTGCGGGCGGCGGCGAGCACCTCCTCGACGCGTCCGGGGGCGCGCACCGCGCGCTCGTCCGTCTTGAAGCCGGCCGCGGCCTTGACCAGGCGCTGGCGGCGGGCGAGCAGCACGGTGAGCTCGGCGTCGATGGCGTCGATCGCGGCGCGGATCTCGGCGAGCGACGCGGGCGCGTCGCCGTCCGCTCCGTCCGCGTCGCGCCGGGGCGGGGTGGCGGCTTCGGACATGGCGTTCACCCTATCTCTCGTGCGTGCCGCCGGGTGGACGGACGTCCACGGGTTCGGACCGCCCGCCGGCGCGGCGTCGGTGGCGCGGCCCGCCGGGATCGCGGCGCCCTGACCGGCGGCCGCCGGTCAGGAGCGGCGCAAGGACGGCGAGGACGCGGCCCGGTCCGCACACCCTTGGCCGCCCGCAGGCCCGCGGCCATCGAACGGCCGCGCACCGGACGGACGCCGCGGGGCGCGCCCCGCGGCCGCGCCGGTGAGCCGCCTCAGTACTCGAGGCCCCAGTCGTGCGGGCCGAGCACGTACCGGTCCCCCTCGGTGACCAGCCAGCCGTGGCAGACCAGGTCGTCGAGGCTCGCCCGCACCACGCCCTCGTCGAGCTCGGTCATCCGCACGATGTCCCGGACCCGCGGCGCGACCCGCTCGACCGCGCACGAGGCGACCGCCTCGTACACGAACGTCTCCACGTCGGACATCGCCTGCACGTCACGGAGATCGTCACGGGGCTCAGGCACGCTGCCGCGCCCCCTCCCGGAGCCGCTCGGCGTCGATGTGCCGCTGCGGGTACCGCCGCAGGTACTCGGCCTCCAGCTCGCTCATGCGCTGGTTGTGGTTGCGCAGCGCATCGTCCGAACCGTGCAGCAGGGTCTCGGTGCGCGTCTGGTGCAGCTGGCCGAGCTCGCGCAACAGGTCCTCGTCGCTGAGCCGTCTCGGATCGATTCCCCTCGTCATGGCGATCGCCTACCCGTGGTTTCAGACCGTTGTGGGGTTGTCCCACCGCTCGTCGGGGGCGCCGTCGTCGGCCACCGCGTTCGGCGGATCGGTCGCGGAGGGGGTGTGCTCCTCCGCGAAGTCCGGCTCGTCGCCCGCATCCGGGTCCCGGGGCCGCCGGTCCGCGAAGGACCTGGCGTCGTACGTTCTCGGTCCGGTCATCCCGATCTCCCCCTCCGTGCCCTCGCCCGGCCCCTGCCCCACGGCGGCCGGTTGAATCCACACGGCTGAATCCACACGGCCGGATCCGCGCGTCCGGCGGTCGAATCCAGGGGAGTACGGCGAGCGGTCGCGCCGCGCGGCCCGCCGAGGCTAAGGCCAGGAATAAGGCGGTGCTTTGCCGGGTTTTGCACGGTTGTGAGTGACATGATCCGCGGCATCGCCCGGGGCGAGGCCCCGGTCCCCCTCTCCGTGCTCGAGCTGGCGACCGTCGGCGCGGGCGCCACGCCGTCCGAGGCCCTCGCCGTCAGCACCGAACTCGCCAAGCGCGCCGAGGAGTGGGGGTACCACCGCATCTGGGTCGCGGAGCACCACGGCATGCCCGGCGTCGCGAGCTCCTCGCCGGCCGTGCTCATCGCGCACCTCGCCGCGCACACCCGCACGATCCGGGTCGGCTCCGGCGGCGTGATGCTGCCGAACCACGCACCGCTCGTCATCGCCGAGCAGTTCGGCACGCTGCACGCGCTGCACCCGGGCCGGATCGACCTCGGCCTGGGCCGGGCCCCCGGCACCGACCCGGCGACCGCGCGCGCCCTGCGCCGGGTGGACGTCGATCCGGACGACTTCCCCCAGCAGGTGGCGGAGCTCACCGCGTTCCTCGACGACGACTTCCCCGAGGACCACCCCTACCGGAACATCCACGCCATCCCCGGTGAGGCGAACATGCGCGGGGTGGGCCGCCCGCCGATCTGGCTGCTCGGCTCCAGCGGCTTCAGCGCGCGCCTCGCCGGCCTGCTCGGCCTGCCGTTCGCGTTCGCCCACCACTTCAGCGCGGCGAACACGATCCCCGCGCTGGAGCTGTACCGGTCGACGTTCCGCCCGTCCGAGGTGCTCGACCGCCCGTACGCGCTGATCGGGGTGAACGCGGTCGCGGCCGACACCGACGAGGAGGCGCTGCGCCTGGCGCGCACCGGCGCCCTGTCGATGCTGCGGCTGCGCATGGGCCGTCCCGGCCCGGTGCCCACCCCCGAGGAGGCGGAGAGCTACCCGTACTCACCCCTGGAGCGGGAGATCGTCGAGGGCTGGCTGTCCAACGTCGTGTACGGCTCGCCGGAGACGGTACGGCGCGGCCTCGACGAGCTGCGCGAGCGCACCGGCGCCGACGAGCTGATGATCACGACGAACATCCACGGCGGAGCGGCGCGGCTGCACTCCTACGAACTGATCGCCCGGGCGTACAAGATGATCTGACCCGATCGGTGCGGCCGCCCCGGGCGGCGGCGCGTGCGGGCCGCGCGGCTTTCGGGGACGCCGGGGAGCCGCGTGCGGCGCCGGTCAGCCGACGGCGAAGGCCGCCCACACCACCTTGCCGGTGCGGAGCGGCGACCACCCCCATGCGGCGGACAGCGCCTCCACCAGGTTGAGCCCGCGCCCGGACTCGGCGAGGTCCTCCCCCTCGGCGACCACCGGCGCGCGGTCGCTCGGGTCGTGCACGGCGCACACCACGTATCCGCCGTGGTGCAGCAGGCGGAGCCGGATCGGCCGCGGGGTGGCGAGGTGCGGTACGGCGTGCCGTAACGCGTTGGTCACCAGCTCGCTCACCACGAGCTCGACGTCGAAGGCGAAGCCCTCCAGTCCCCACTCGTGCAGCGTGCGGAGCGTGAACTCGCGCGCGGTCCGCGCGGCGAGCCGGTCGGCGCCGAGGCCGTACGCGCGCTCCTCCACGGCGGGATTCGGGCCGGCGACCGCGCCCGGCAGCCATGCGGGGACGGTCCCCCTGGTCGAATTCTCCGCGGTCCAGGACAGCGGGTAGGCGGTCATGTGCGGTCCCCGTGGCGTCGGTCGGCGGGCACGGTCGGGAGTAAATCTTCGTAGAAGACGATCTCATATGCAAGGGACGGATGCACGTGCATCAGAAACTTTCATCCGCACGGTCGACAACCCGAGCCCCGATTCGCCCGCCGCACGGCACCGGCCCGCGCACCGAAACGGGCACGGCTCGCGATGAGGCGGCCGGGGACCGGAACGCCCCGGCGCGCCGAAGCCCGCGCCCGCCGGCGCCCGCCCCACCGAGGCGTCCCCGATATGTGCCATATGCGAAGTTTCACCGCCGCGCCGCGGCCGCGATGCGCGGTCGTTGATACGGACTCGAGAAAACCGTGGTTTCGACTTGACCGATTCCTGGAACCTCGCGGGCTCGAGTGGCGTATCTTGCAAAAGCAAGGTCGTCTGTACTTACATATGCACGTGCATCCGCATCGGGGTGAGGAACGTGATGGGCGAGGTTTACAACGGCATCCCGGCCGACCGGCTTGAGGGTGTCGTCTGGCGAAAGAGCAGCCACAGCAACCCGAGCGGGAACTGCGTGGAGGTGGCGCGGCTCGCCGACGGCGGGTTCGCCGTCCGCAACTCCCGCCACCCGAACGGGCCTGCTCTGATCTTCACGGCCGCCGAGATCGCCGCCTTCGTCGCCGGCGCAAAGGACGGCGAGTTCGACGACCTGACCGTCTGACCTTCCCACCGATGGGGCCCGTCCGTGGGGGGCGGGCCCCATCACCCTTCCCGGCCGCCCGCATCCGGCGGCCGGTCCGGCGGGACCGGCCCCATGCCCGCCGCCGGGCGGGCCCCGCCGTCCGTCGTGCGGCCCGCCGGGCCCCGCACGACGCTCCTCCGCCCGCCGCGGCGCGGGCGGCGATGAACGTCAACCGGCTACCTCGGCGCCCGCACCGGGCGGCGGGCGCACCCACGGCCGCGGCGACGACGGCCGACGGCCTCGCGCGCCCCGGCGCCGCCCCCGCGGGGGCTCAGTTCGTGTCCCGCCGCCCCAGCGGGTCCAGCGGCTCCGCCGGACGGAGGTCCGGCTCCGGCCAGTGCAGCAGCAGCATCGCGGCGTCGTCGGCGAGGGGGCAGCCGACGTGCCGCAGCAGGTCCGCGCGGAGCGCGTCGAGCGCCTCCTGCGGGTCCTCCCGCTCGCGGAGGATGGCGGCCCGGTCCGGCAGCGGGTAGAACTCGCCCTTGCGGTTGCGCGCCTCGATCACGCCGTCGGTGTACAGCAGCACCCGGTCGCCGGGGCCGAACGGCAGGTGGAACGGTTTGGGGACCTCCAGCCGCAGGTCGGTGAGCCCGAGCGGCGGCGACTCCTCCGGCGGCTCGGCGAAGACGCTCGTGCCGTCCTTGTAGAGGATCAGCGGTGGCGGGTGGCCGCAGTTGAGGAAGTAGATGCCGCCGTCCCCGGTCACCTCCGCGATGATCGCCGAGACGAACCGCTCCTCGTCGGGCAGGTGCCGCGCGAGCACCTGCTCGAGCCGCGCCACCACGCCCTCCAGGTCGGCCTGGTCGTAGGCGGCCTGCCGGAACGTTCCCACCACCAGGGCCGCGGTCTCCACCGCCTCCAGGCCCTTGCCCTGCACGTCGCCGACGATCACCCGCACCCCGCCGGGCGTGGTCACCACCTCGTACAGGTCGCCGCCGATCCGCGCCTCGGCGGCCGCGGACGTGTAGGAGAGCGCGACGTCGAGGTCGCCGGCCCGTCGCGGCACCGGCCGCAGCAGCACCCGCTGGGCCGCCTCGGCGACGAGGAGCACGTTGGCGAGCTGCCGCTCCCGCCGGATGCGGCCCAGGCTCGCCAGCATGCTGGCGACCGTGACGCCGGCGATGGCCAGCACGTTGAGGATGTTGCGGAGCGTCCAGTCCTGGTCGTTGTACGCGACGAGCAGCACGCACAGCGCGCTGGCGAGCAGCCCGATCAGCGCGGTGCGCCGCACCGTGCAGGACACGCTGGCGAACGCGGGGCCGAGGGACAGCAGCGGCAGGTAACCGACCCCGGGGCCGGTCACCACGTCCACCACGACCACCGCGGCCATCACCGCGAAGGGGAGCAGCTCCAGCAACCTCTGTGTCTTCATGCACGCCACCACGACCAAGGCCGTTCCGGCCACGGGGGAACGGCGATGGGGATCACGTTCCGGCCTCTGTCGCTCTACACGCCGTTACCTGCTCACGCGCTCGACCGTCACGGCGTTACTCCTCGATACGGCTGGGCGCTGGGTGACTGCCGGGCGGGGACGCACCTTCCGGGGGAGGAAGGTGGACGTCCTCAGCGTACGCCGTCCGGCCGCACCCGCAATCCCCTGCGGCCGCGCGGTAACGACGCGGCATGACCGGAACGCGGGTGGCCGGGGTACGGAAATTGGGGAACGCCGACGGGGGCGCCGGGCGTCCGCGGCCCACGGTACGGCTAGGCTGTTCCCCCGACCACCCGGTGGAACCGGCGGCGCAGACCGGTCACCTGGAGCAGGCGCCGCAGGCTGGAGGGCGGGTTGGCGAGGGTGAGCCGGCCGCACCGGGACGCGAGCCGGTCGGCGGCCTTGACCAGCTCCTCCAGTCCGACCAGATCGCAGAACGGCACGCCGGCCAGGTCGACGGTGATGATCGGGCAGCGGTTCTCCGCCACCGACTCGATCACCTCACGGAGCGGGCCGGCGGTGACGATGTCCAGCTCTCCGTACACCTCGATGACCGGAGCCCCATCGGATCCCACCCGGGTGACGGTGCGCAGCGGGATCGCCGGCGCGCCGAGCCTCGCCGTCCGAGGCGCGCTCGTGACCGAGGTGAGGGCCGCGCCGTTGACGCCGCGCAGGGCGGTCACGCCATCGTCCCCGAGGGGGGTCGGGTAGCTCCCGTGAGTGAACTCCATATGTCAGCGCCTTCTCCGGCGTAGAGGGTCCTGTCGTCACCGACATCCAAACGCTCTCGCCCCTATATGTCTTCGTTTTCGTGAAGAACGTTCTCGCTTCACGCTTTATTCGGCCCATGACGAAAGGTGATCATGGCGAGCGGTGCGCTCCCGGGGCCCGAAGCCCCTCCCCCGCACCCGGGAGCCGCTCGCCCAGGGGCGTGAACGCGCTGGTCACGGCGCGTCCCACGGCCCAGAGCGCGGCGCGAGGCCGCCCCGCCGTCCCCGGGCCGCCGGTGACCGAAATCACATCCCGGGCCGTGCCGTTTCCGGTACGGCACGGCCGGGCCGGACGGCCGCCGTTCACCGTACCGCGCGCGGGTGGCGGTCCCGCCGCCGGGCGGTGCGGCCGGGGCGGCCGGTCACGTCCGGTCGCACGAGCCCGCCCGCGCCGGGTCGGCGAGCACCGAGGCGAGCGGCGGCCGCTCTGCGACGCTCACGTCGCTCACCCGGGCGCGGCCGCGCCCGTCCCGGTCGAACTGGAGCAGGGTGGCGTTGAGCGGCTCGGGCGTCACCACCCGGCCCTGGCGTTCCAGGCGGGACCAGGCGGTGAGCATGATCTGCGCGGCCATGCGGCCGAGCGCCGGGGTGGACTGGTGGCGGTGCTCGCGGACGCCGAGGTCCACCTGGGCCATCGCGTCGAGACCCGCCTCCTCGAGCAGGTCGATGAGCAGGCCCAGCTCGACCCCGTACTCGGTGACGAACGGCACGCGCTCCAGCACCGCGCGGCGGGCGGCGTACTCGCCGGCGAGCGGCTGCACGAACCCGGCGAGCTCCGGCCAGTAGAGGTTGATCAGCGGGCGGGCGACGAGCTCGGTCACCCGGCCGCCGTCCCCCCGGTGCACCACGCCGTCGGGGGTGACGAGCGGCCGCTCGTAGCCGCCCTTCACGAACACCACGCCGGGGTCGGTGAGCAGGGGGCCGAGCAGCCCGGTGACGAAGTGCGCGCCGAAGTTGCGCAGGTCGGCGTCGATGAACACGATCAGATCGCCCTCGGCCGCGGCGAGCCCCTTCCACAGGGCCTCGCCCTTGCCGGACAGCGGCGGCAGCTCCGGGAGCACCGCGTCCTGGTGGACGACGCGGGCCCCGGCCGCGGCGGCGACCTTGGCGGTGTCGTCGGTGGACCGGGAGTCGACGACGAGGATCTCGTCGACGAGCGGCACGGCCTCGACGAGTTCGGCGCGGATCGTGGCGACGATGTCGCCGACCGTCTCCTCCTCGTCCCGCGCGGGCAGGACGACGCTGATCGTGTGGTCGGCTCCGTCCGCGTGCTTGGCCGCGGCGAGCTCGGCGGCGGTCCACTCGTCCGCGGACCGGGTACGCCGCATCCACTCGCGGACCCGCGCCAGGGTCGCCGTCGACGAGGCGTCCAGGTCGAGGTGGGGATAAACCTGCAGCTCGTCGTCGATCATTTCGGCCCCCTGGGATCGCATAAAGGACTCTCTAGCGGGCCGACATCCCCATAATCAACCGTAATGAACGCCTAAACCTGAAACTTGTTCGTTGCATCCTGCTCCCCTGGCCGCCCGGCCGGATGTGCGCATCCGGACATCCGCCGGACACCGCGACACACCGCGGGTGAAACCCGTTACCGCGCGTCGAGCACGTCGAGGGTGAGCGCGGCCGACCAGCCGAAGTCGTGGCAGCCGTGGCCCTCCCAGGTGAACGGGTCGAAGTACTCGCGGAACCCGGAGGCCGCGGTGACCTGGATGATGCTCTCCGCGACGAGGGTGGCGAGCTCGGCGCGCCGCTGCCGCAGGCCGTGCCACAGCAGCCAGGCGGTGTTCACCCAGGCGGGGCCGCGCCAGTAGCGCGCCCGCTCGAACGCCGGCCCGCCGGGCGCGTAGCTCGGCGGCAGCCCGGCGTACAGCCCGAACCGGGTGACCGCGGTGTCGATCAGGCGGTCGGCGATGTCGCCCGGCAGGTCGGGCAGGATCAGCGGGGTGAGCCCGGCGATGCTGTCGGCCGCGAGCGCCTTACCGGTGAGCAGGTCGCGGGCGAGGAACAGGTTGCGCGCCGGGTCGAAGAGGCGCTCCACCATGGCCCGGGTGACCGCCTCGGCCTCCTCCAGGTGCGGGCACGGGTCTCCGCCGATCTCGGCCGCGATGTCGGCGAGCGCCGCCTCGGCCGCGCCGTACGCGGCGTTGAACAGCGGGTCGGCGACGACGAAGGCGTGCTCGTCGAGCAGCCGGTCGTCCCGGTACCCGCCGTCCCGGTAGGCGACGGCGAGCGCGACGTAGCGCTGGTAGTCGAGGTCGGTCGGCCGCTCCTCCGGGGCGACGTGGGCGATGTCGCGCCGCCGCTCCCGCAGCGGCTCGGCCGGCACGGCGGCGAGCGGCTCGTCCCAGGCCGGGCTGTTGTCCATGCCCGACTCCCAGGGGTGGACGATCGCCACGAGCCCGTCACCGGCGGGCCGCCGGTGGGTGCGCAGGTACTCCTGCTGGGCGACGAGCCGGGGGTAGATCTCGCGGAGGAAGGCGCGGTCGGGGGCGAGCTGGTGGACCCGCCAGGCGGCGAGCGCGTGCACCGGCGGCTGCACGATCCCCGACGTGGCGACCTGCGGCGCGGCCGGGGCCTGGTGGGACCGCCAGAAGGCGGGCCCGGGGAAGTAGGCGTCCTCCGGCACCGACGGGCTGAACACGATGTGCGGCACCCGGCCGTCCGCCCACTGGGCGTCGAACAGCGTCAGCAGCTCGCGGCGGGCGCGTTCCGGCGCCCAGCCCGCGAGCCCGATCGCGATGAAGGCCGAGTCCCAGCTCCACTGGTGCGGGTAGAGGGTGCGCGACGGGACGGAGTGGGTGCCGGTCCAGTTGGCCGACAGCACGCGTACGGCCGCTTCACGGAGATCGTCGATCGCGGGGGCGGCGACCGGGGCGGTGCGGGGCGCCTGGGCACGTAGCGGCGCTGTCACAGGACTTCCACTTTCTTCATGACATAAGTGATGGGGCAAATGACGTAGCCCGACACACACTTTCGTCGCGGCTACGCATAAGTGTGTCGCCGGGCGGCGCTAAGGGGGAGCAGTCTTAGAATCCATGATTCCGGCGTGCTACACAAGGGTTTCCGGGAGAGTTCGATCGCCTCACATCCGGTCATTCTCCCTGGTCAGAAAGCTTACGGATAACTCGGACGATCGCAACTTGACACCTACAAGAGGGGCATACAACCCCGCTTCCGCGTCACGGATGACGGGGTTTCCGGGAAACTTGGGGAAACTCCGGAAACACGGCTGAAATCGCGATCATGTTCCGGACCGGCGCGCCGTCCCCGCGTGTTTTCACCTGATCGTTACCTCGTACGCCCCGCCGCGCCGCGGCCGCGGGCGGCCCCGGTCAGCCGTCGGCGGCCCAGCCGTGGCGGCGGCGCAGCACGGCCGCCACGCGCGCGAACCGGGCCCGGTCGAGCACCGCGCCCTCGCGCCGGATGTCGTCCTCGTCGAGCTCGTAGACGCGGTCGAGGCGCAGGTACGACACGCGCCCCTGGCGGTCCCACGGGCCGGTGCCGAGCTCCAGCCAGTCCTCCGGGTCGCGTGCGTCGTCGCCGCCGCGGCTGGAGAGCATCATGCCGAGCAGCCTGCGCCCGTGGCGGCCCACGATGAGCATCGGCCGGTCCTTGCCGCGGGCCGGGTCGTCCTCGTACGGCACCCAGGTCCACACGATCTCCCCCGGATCGGCCAGGCCGTCGAGGTCGGGCGAGTAGTCGATCGACGCCGCGCGGGCGACGTGGTGGACCTGCCGGACCGCCCCGCGCGCCGGATGCGGGTCCTCGTAGAGATCACGCACGGTGGCAGCCTACGGAAGAGGGAGGCGCGCCGCCAGGCCGCCCGCCCGCCGCGGCCGCGTGACACCCGACACGGCCCGCGGCCCCCGCGCATGGCCGCCCCCGGAATACGCATAGGGTTTCCCCTATGAGTGGACACTTCGACGTCGTGGTGGTGGGCGCCGGACCGGGCGGGTACGTGGCCGCCATCAGGGCGGCGCAACTTGGATTGCGAACGGCGATCGTCGAGGAGCGCTACTGGGGCGGGGTCTGCCTCAACGTGGGCTGCATCCCGTCCAAGTCGCTGCTGCGCAACGCCGAACTGGCGCACCTGCTCACGCACGAGGCGAAGACGTTCGGCATCCGCGTCGACGGCCAGATCAGCTTCGACTACCAGGCCGCGTTCGAGCGCAGCCGTAAGGTCGCCGAGGGCCGCGCCAAGGGCGTGCGCTTCCTCATGAAGAAGAACAAGATCACCGAGTACGAGGGGCGCGGCCACTTCGTCGACCCGCACACGCTCCGGGTGACCGCGGCCGACGGCACCACCCAGACGATCACCTTCAACAACGCGATCATCGCGGTGGGCGCGGAGACCCGGCTGCTCCCGGGCACCCGGCGCAGCGAGCGGGTCGTCACCTACGAGGAGCAGATCCTCAGCGACAAGCTGCCGGGCAGCATCGTCATCGCCGGCGCGGGCGCGATCGGCGTGGAGTTCGGCTACATCCTCAACAGCTACGGCGTCGACGTGACGATCGTGGAGTTCCTCGACCGGATCGTGCCGCTCGAGGACGCCGAGGTCTCGGCCGAGCTCGCCCGCCGCTACCGCCGGCTCGGCATCAACGTGCTCACCTCGACCAAGGTCGAGTCGATCGACGACTCCGGCGACAAGGTGCGGGTCACCGTCTCCGGCAAGGACGGCGAGAAGGTGCTCGAGGCCGACAAGGTGCTGCAGGCGATCGGCTTCAAGCCGCGCGTCGAGGGCTACGGCCTGGAGAACACCGGGGTACGGCTCACCGACCGGGGCGCGATCGACGTCGACGACTACTGCCGCACCAGCGTGCCGCACATCTTCGCCATCGGCGACGTGACCGCCAAGCTCATGCTCGCGCACACCGCCGAGGCGATGGGCGTGATCGCGGCCGAGACGATCGCCGGGGCCGAGACGATGCCGCTCGACTACGTCATGATCCCCCGGGCGACGTACTGCCAGCCGCAGATCGCCAGCTTCGGCTACACCGAGGAGCAGGCCCGCGCCAAGGGCTTCAACGTGAAGGTGGCGAAGTTCCCCTTCACCGCGAACGGCAAGGCGCACGGCCTCGGCGACACGGTCGGCTTCGTCAAGATCATCAGCGACGACACGTACGGCGAGATCATCGGCGCCCACATGATCGGCCCGGACGTCACCGAGCTGCTCCCCGAGCTCACCCTCGCGCAGAAGTGGGACCTGACCGTGCACGAGGTGGCCCGCAACGTGCACGCCCACCCGACGCTGAGCGAGGCGATCCAGGAGGCGATCCACGGCCTCGCCGGCCACATGATCAACATGTGACGGGCGGCGCCCGCCCGATCCGATGCCCCGATCCCGTTCGGCCCGTGCTCGGCCGTGGCCGGGCCGGGTCGGCCGGTCGGCCCGGCCTGGCCGGACGTCGTCTCCGGCCGGGCCGGATCAGGTGATCATCGCCGACCGGGCCGGGCCAGGTGGTCGCGGAACCAGTCGGTGGCCAGTTCGGCGACGCGCTCCAGCGCGCCCGGCTCCTCGAACAGGTGGCCCGCGCCCGGCACGATCACGAGCTCGTGCGGGGCCGTCATGAGGCGGGCGGCGTCCCGGTTGAGCTCGATCACGACGTCGTCGCGCCCGCCGACGATGAGCAGCACCGGCGCCTGGACCCGGGGCAGGGCCTCGGGCGCCAGGTCCGGGCGGCCGCCGCGGGAGACCACGGCCCGAACCAGGTCGGGCCGGGCGGCCGCGGCGCCGAGCGCCCCGGCGGCCCCGGTGCTCGCCCCGAACAGCCCGAGCGGCAGCCCCTGGGTGCGCGGCCAGGCGGCGAGCCAGTCGACGGCGTCCACCAGCCGTCCGGTGAGCAGCCCGATGTCGAAGCGCAGCTCCGCGGTCCAGGCGTCGCGGGCCTCCTCGGCCTCGGTGAGCAGGTCGAGCAGGAGCGTGCCGAACCCGGCCTCGTTGAGGTGGGCCGCCACGGCCCGGTTCCGCGGGCTGTGCCGGGAACTGCCGCTGCCGTGCGCGAACACCACCAAGCCCGCCGCGTCCGGCGGCAGCACGAGGTCGGCGTAGACCTCGGCGCCGCTCAGCGCGATCGTGAGCGTCTCGATCGTCGCCTTCACCATCGCCCCCTGTGCACCACGTCGTCGAAGTCCCTGCGGTCGGGGCGCTCGATGGGCCGCAGCGGACGGTCGGCGGGGTAGCCGAGCGCCAGCAGATAGGCGCACACCCGGTCCTCCGGCAGGCCGAGCACCCGGCGCGCCATCTCCTGGTCCCCGACCGCCGAGTGGCCGCTGCCGACGCCGAGGTCGGCGGCGGCGAGCGCCATCGCCATCGTGGCCTGCCCCAGGTCGTAGTACGTGTGCCGGAGTTCGCCCTCCGTCTCGGGCTTCGGGATGACGAGCGCGACCGTGGCCGCGGACTGGGCCACGTGCCCCGCGCCCTGCCACACCTTCGCCAGGTCGGCGAGCTGCGCCCGGTCGGTCACCACGACGAAGTCCCACGGCTGGCGGTTCCGCGCCGACGGCGCGCGCCGCCCCGCCTCGAGTATGCGGTCGAGGTGTTCGGACGGTATCGGCCGGTCCTCGAACCGCCGCACGTTCCGCCGCGCCCGGATCGCGTCCCATGTTTCCATGATCTGCGCCCTACCCCGCGCCCTCCGCGGGAAACGAGGCGATCTCGGATGTCATGACCCGCGCACCCGGTCCGCGGTGCGGCGATTCGCCGTCGTGTGCGACCGCGACCGGCCGGTGCCGCGATTGTGCGACGGCGGCCGCTCCGCGGAGACGGTGCGCGGGGCCCGCCGGCGGATCCGGCCGGGGATCACCGATGCGGCGTTAAGCGCGTTCCAAAGCCGGGTCCGGTTCCGGAAGATCGCGTCATGTGGGACGCTGGAGATCACCTGTGGCGCCAGGGGGACCGTTCCGGAGGCTCAGGTTCGGCCGCCCGGGGCCAGGGGCACGGCCGAGGCACGCCGCCGCCCGCGGCGGCGTCAGGGGCGACGACCTGTGAGGTGGTGCATTTGGGCCTGATCACCTGGCTGTTCGGGCGGCGCCTGAACCTTCCGCCCGCGGTCACCCGCGTGGACGTCCACCGCGACCTGCCCGTTCCCATGCCGGACGGCGTCGCTCTGCTCGCCGACCTGTACGTACCGCGGCGGATGCCCGAGGCGCCCACCGTCCTGATCCGCACGCCGTACGGCAGGCGCGGCCTGTTCGCCCTGCTCAGCGCACGGGTGCTCGCCGAACGGGGGTTCCAGGTGGTGCTGCAGAGCGTGCGGGGCACGGGCGGTAGCGGCGGCGCCCTCGACCCGTTCGCGCAGGAGCGGGCGGACGGCCTCGCCACGATCGACTGGGTCAGGCGGCAGCCGTGGTTCCACGGGAAGTTGCTGCTGTTCGGCATGAGCTACCTCGGGTACACCCAGTGGGCGGTCGCGGCCGAGGCGGGTGAGCGGGTCACCGCCATGCACGTGACCATGTCCACGGCGCGGATCCGGGACCTGTTCTATCCGGGTGAGACGTTCGCCCTGGAAACCGCGCTCACCTGGACGGCCCTGATGAGCCGCATGACGGGCGACCCGGTGCGGGACGGCCTGGCGCAGCTGGTGCCGGACCGGCGGCTCGCCCCGGCGCTGCGGCACCTCCCGCTCGGCGAGGCGGACGTGGTGGCGACCGGGCGCAAGGTCGCCCACTTCCGGCAGTGGCTGGAGCACGACGAACCCGGCGACCCGTACTGGAAGGCCGAACGCGACCACGACGGGAGGCTCGCCGAGGTGACCGCGCCCGTGGCCATGGTGGCCGGGTGGCACGACATCTTCCTGCCGTCGCAGCTGGAGGACTTCCAGGCGCTCGCGGCGGCGGGGCGCAAGCCGTACCTCACGATCGGGCCGTGGGGACACGGCAGCCTCGAGTCCGCGGGCGCCGCCGTACGCGAGGCGATCACGTGGTTCACCGCGCATGTCAAAGGGGAGCGTCCGGCGATGCCCGGCGGCCCGGTGCGGCTGTACGTGCAGCAGGCCGACGAGTGGCGGGACTACGCGACGTGGCCTCCGCCCGGCGCCCGGCCGACCACGTGGCATCTGCATGCCGACGGACGGCTCGCCGTCGAGCCGCCCCAGTCGTCGGAGCCGACCCGCTACCGCTACGACCCCGCGGACCCCACACCGTCGCTCGGTGGCCCGGCGCTCGCCCTCGGACCGACCCGCCGCGACAACCGGTCGCTGGAGGCACGGCCGGACGTCGTCACGTTCACCGGCGCGCCGCTCACGGCACCGATCGACGTGATCGGCCCCGTGCGGGCGGTGCTCCACCTGCGCACGGGCGGCGAGCACGGCGACGTGTTCGTACGGCTCTGCGACGTGGAGCCGTCCGGGCGCTCGATGAACGTGTGCGACGGAATCCGGCGCATCGTCCCCGACCGGTTCCCGCCGGGGCCGGACGGGGTGCGCAGGGTGACGGTGGAGCTGTGGCCCACGGCCTACCGGTTCGCGGCCGGGCATCGCATCCGCGTGCTGGTGTCCGGCGGCGCGCACCCCAGGTACGCCCGCAACCCCGGTACCGGGGAGCCGCTGGGCACGGCCACCCGGCTGGTCGCCACGACACACGAGGTGTTCCACGACCCGGACCACCCATCGGCGTTGATCCTCCCGGTCATGGGCCCGGCCGGGTGATCAGGCCATGGCCCGGCCGGCGTGGACCGGGCGTCCCGGGCCGTCAGAGGTAGGAGGGGCCGGTGACGCGGTGCCGGAACGTCCACCACACCCACGCCTGGGCGGCGACGAGCACCGGGAGCAGGGCGAGGATCACCGGGGTCAGCCAGGATCCGGACGAGCCCGCCTCGAGCGGGAGCCGCGTCCCGGTCAGCACGCCGACCACGGCGAGCGCGATCGCGGTGAGCGCGAAGGTGCGCCCCTCCCCGGTGCCGCCGGAGTGCCCGGAGAGCACCGCGGCCCGGTGCCGGAGCGTGCCGCGCAGCCGCAGCGCGGCGAACGCCAGGCCGTGCGCGGCGAACAGCGCCGCGAGCACCGCGGCGGGCACGAGCGCGGGCGGCCCGGCGATGCCGATCACGCCGCTGAGCAGCGACCCCCAGCTCAGCGCGAGGCCCCAGCTCCCGGCGACGATCACGCCGTCCCACCAGGTCTGCCAGGCGCGGGCCGCGAGCCGGCTGCGCAGCCACAGCCCGGCGTCGCGGAGCACCCACGACAGCAGCAGCGCCACGACCACGCCGGGGTTCCCGGCGAGCAGCTCGCCCTCGAGGCGGGGGAAGAGCCCGGCGAGCATGCCCCCGGCCGCCACCAGCCACACCTCGTTGCCGAGGAAGAACGGCGCGATCGCGGCGAGCACCTCCCGCCGCTCGCCGGGGGTGCGGCCCAGGTACGGCAGCACCATGCCGACCCCGATGTCCGCCCCGGCGAGCACGAGGTAGCCGATCGCGAAGAAGGCCAGCACCAGGATTTCCACGTGCACTCCCTCAGAAGGTCAGGGCCGGGTCGGGCCGCTCGGGGACGGTGGGCCGCGGCGCGCCCCCGAGGCTCACCTCACCCGGCCCGCGCCGGGCGGTCCGGGCCAGCAGCCAGTAATTGATCACGACGAGCACGGCGAACACCGCGGTGAAGGCGATCAGGGAGAACCGCGCCTGCCCCTCGGTCATCGGCGACATCGCCTCGGCCGTGGTGAGCAGGCCGTACACGGCCCACGGCTGCCGCCCCATCTCGCGGAAAATCCAGCCGCCCATCATGGCGATGAACGGCAGCGGGATCGTCCCGACGAGCGTCCAGTGCCACAGGCGGAAGCCGTACACCGCCCGCCGGAAGAGCATGAGCAGCACGCCGGCGATCGAGAGGTAGAACAGCAGCCCGAACACGGCGAGCATGGTGATCCCGCCGGCCGACACCCAGCCCTGCGGCGGCACGTAGTCCCCGGGGCCGTGCAGCGCGGTCATCTCGGCCTGCACCTGGGCGATCCGCGCCGGGTCGGCGTTGAACGCGGCGGCCTTGCCCGGCTGGAGCAGGCCGAACCCGATGCCGCCGAAGGTCGCGGTGAGGAACGTGGCGGGCAGCGACACGCCCAGCCCGAGCCGCAGCGACTTGCGGAAGAACTCCCGCTCGGCGGTACGGCGGGCGAGGTGGTAGGCGCTCACCCCGGCCATGACGAACGCGGCGAGCAGGAACGAGGCGGACAGCACGTGCCCGAACGCCACGGTCGCCGCCGGGTTCGTCAGCATCGCCGCGACGTCGGCCACGTGCAGCACGCCGCCCTCCCGGCGGTAGCCGACCGGGTTCTGCATGAAGCCGTTGGCGACCAGGACCCAGTACGCCGAGGCGTACGCGGTGAGCACGACCACCCAGATGAGCGCGAGGTGCGCCCACCGGTTGAGCCGGTCCCAGCCGAAGATCCACAGGCCGAGGAAGGTCGACTCGACGAAGAACGCGACCACCGTCTCCAGCGCGAGGGCGGACCCGAACGCGTTGCCTGCGAAGTCGGTGAGCCCGCGCCATGCCAGCCCGAGCTGGAACTCCATCACCAGGCCGGTGACGATGCCCATCGCGTAGTTGATGACGTAGAGCTGCCCCCAGAAGCGGACCATGCGCAGGTGCACCGCGCTCCGGCCGATCGTGGCGCGGGTCTGGATGACGGCCACGAGCGTGGCGAGGCCGAGGGTGAGCGCCACGAACGAGAAGTGCGCGCCCGCGGTCAGCGCGAACTGCAGGCGGGCGAGGTCGACGGTGTCCATACCGGCAGCATCCGGGTACGACACCCGCCCGCGCGTCGTCCCGCGGTCGGCTTTCCCGCTACATCCCGGGTAGCGGACGGCGCGGCGCGGATACTTCCGCGGGAGTACGACCGGAGGTCAGGAGCCGAGCCAGCCCGGGGTGACGAGCGCGCCCTCGTAGGCGAGCACGACGAGCTGGGCCCGGTCGCGGGCGCGCAGCTTGGTCATGATCCGGCTGACGTGGGTCTTCACGGTCGCCGGGCTGACCACGAGCTTCTCGGCGATCTCGTCGTTGGACAGGCCGCCCGCGATGAGCGCGAGCACCTCACGCTCGCGTTCGGTGAGCGCGTTGAGCTCCGGGCCGGGCTCGGGCCGCTGCACCCGGGAGGCGAACTCGGCGATGAGCCGCCGGGTCACCGAGGGCGAGATCAGCGCGTCGCCCCGCGCCACCACGCGCACCGCGTGAATCAGCTCGGCGGGCTCGGTGTCCTTCACCAAAAAGCCGCTCGCCCCGGCGCGGAGCGCGCCGTAGATGTAGTCGTCGAGGTCGAAGGTGGTGAGGATGATCACCTTGACCGCGTCGAGCCGCGGGTCGGCGGCGATCCGCCGGGTGGCCTCGAGCCCGTCGAGCTCGGGCATGCGGATGTCCATCAGCACCACGTCGGGCGCGGTCTCGCGGGCCTTGGTCACCGCCTCGGCGCCGGTGGCGGCCTCGGCGACCACCTCGATGTCGTCCTCGTCGCTGAGGATGGACCGGAACCCGGCGCGGACGAGGGTCTGGTCGTCGGCGAGCAGCACGCGGATCATCGCACTCCGTTCAGGGGTAGTTCGGCGGTGACCCGGAACCCGCCCTCGGGGCGGGGCCCGGCCTCCACGGTGCCGCCGAGCGCCGCGGCCCGCTCGCGCATGCCGAGGATGCCGAGGCCGCTGCCCTCGGTGAACGCGGCGCCCGGGCCGTCGTCCGCCACCTCGATCCGGAGCCTCTCGTCGTCGCGGGCGATGGTGAGGGTCGCCTCGTTCGTCCCGGAGTGCCGGTGGACGTTGGTGAGCGCCTCGCGGATGATGCGCGTGGCGGCGAGGTCGACCTCGACGGGGAGGCGGTCGAGCGGGCCGGACAGCTCGGTGCGCACGTTCAGCCCGGACGACTTGACCAGCTCGTCCACCCGGGCCAGGGTGTCGGCCGGCGTGACCGGCGCGGCCTCGTCCACCTGGCGCAGCGCGCCCAGCGTGGCGCGCAGCTCGCGCAGCGTCTCCTTGCTGATCTCCTTGATCGCCCGCAGCGCCCGCTCGGCGTCCTCGGGCCGCCGCGCGATGCCGTGCAGCGCCGCCGACGCCTGCACGTTGATCAGGGAGACGTTGTGCCCGATCACGTCGTGCAGCTCGCGGGCGATGCGCAGCCGCTCCTCCCCGGCCCGGCGCCGGGCCTCCGCCTCCCGGTTCTGCTCGGCCTCCCGCGCCCGCCGTTCCGCCTCCCGCAGGTAGCGGCCGCGGTTACGGCTCACGCTCCCGGCGGCGATCGCCGCGACCACCCAGCCGGAGATCATCAGGAACGCGCTGTCGTCCACGTGCCGGACCTCGCCGGTCTCCCCCAGGCCCATCGCGATGAGCCCGGTGGCCCCGACGGCGATCGCGGGGACGAGGTGGCCGCGCTCGGCGGCCGTGTACAGCACCACGAACGGCAGGAAGATGAGCGGGCCGTCGAGCTTGGCGTACGGGTAGTAGGCGAGCGTGGCCCCCATCACCGCGATCAGCGCGGCGACCGGCCACCGCTCGCGCACCAGCACTCCGGTCACGGCGACGGCCGGCAGCACCACGTCGAGGGCGTTCGGCTGCAGGTGCGGCCGAAGCAGCCACGTCCCGGCGAGGCCGGCCACCGTGAGGGCGACGATGGCGAGCGTCACCATCGTGCGCGCCGGAATCCTCCGCATGCTCAGCACCGTGCCCGCATTGTCCATAGGTTTCCAACCTATGGGCCATACGCCGGTGGTCGTATCCGCGCCCTGACGGCGTACGCCCCGCGGACGATCCGGCGGCGCAGGGGCGGCGCCGCGGCTCGGGTACGGCCGGGCAGGGCCGGTTCACCCGTCGCGGGCACGCGGCGGGTGCGTCACGGCGGGCGGAGGTCCCCCCGGGCGGCCCAGGCGCCGCGGGGACCGGGATCGGGACGCCGCAAGGTCACGCCGGGAAGTCGAACTCGCCGCTGCGCACCCCGGCGAGGAAGGCCACCCATTCCGCACGGGTGAACACGAGCACCGGACCGTCCGGGTACCTGCTGTGGCGTACGGCGACGCGTCCCGAGCCGTCCAGCACCGGACCGGCCTCGACGCAGTTGCTGCCGCCGCTCGCGCTGTAGCTGCTGACGTGCCAGGCCACGGGGAGCCGTGCGGAATCCGCCATGTCTGCCGCCTCGCGTCTAGGACCTCGCAAGCTTGTCCGCGGTCGCCCGGATCAGCTCGATCGACTCGGCAGAGTCCAGACAATCCTGGCGAATGCGGTCGTATTTCAGCATAAGCTGCTGAACACCGCTCCCCTCGATGTAAATTCCGCCCCCCGGAGTATCGGCATAACCGATTTCCGGATATGGCTCGGGCATATCGAAGATGAGAAAGGATCCCTCCGGGCTCGCGAGCGTGGTGGCGGAGAACGGCAGCACCCGCACCTCGATGTTGGGGTAGGCCGCCAGCTTGATCAGGTGCCGGAGCTGTTCCTCGAGCACCGCACGGCCGCCGGGCGCGCGGTACAGCACGCTCTCGTCGAGGATCGCCTCGATGTGCGGCGGATCGGCGGCGGCGAGGATCTCCTGCCGCTTGAGCCGGAACCGGGCGCCCGAGGCGGAGAGCGCGGCGGTGGGGTCGGCACCGCGGATCACCGCGGACATGTACGCCGGGGTCTGCAGCAGCCCGAACACCACCGACACCTCGAAGGACCGGATGCGGCGCGCCCGGGACTCGAGCCAGGCGTAGTCGACGATGTGCTGCGCGAGGTTCCCGGCGTAGTTGTCCCACCAGCCGACCCGCCACACCTCCGCGGCGAGCTCGAGCAGGGCGTCGCGCTGCGGCGTGTCCGCCACGCCGTACAGATCGAGCAGCGCCCGCACGTCGTCGGGGCGCGCCGGGATGAGGCCGGCCTCGTACCGGCTCACCGTGGTCCCGTCCTTGCCCAGGTGCTCGCCGGCGTCCTTGAGCAGCAGACCCGCGGACTCGCGCAGCTCCCGCAGCTGCCGCCCCAGCCATTGGGCGCGCAGCGTCATCCCACGTCTGACACTGATCGTAATCACCCCATCACGATAGGACCACGCCGAGATTACTACGGGTCATGAACGCATTGCGAAGCGTTGGAGAAAGCCACGCGCACGGCTGCGCGCACCTGCTACCGATGCGTGGCCGTCCGACCCGCGTGCGAACGCGCGCCGTGACCCGGACGGCGCGCGCATCCGCGGGGAGGGGTGATCATGAGGCCGCCCCGGACGCCCGGGGCGCGTCGCGCGGCCGCGGCGCGCGGATCGCGTCAGTCCCGGGGCCGCAGCAGCCCGACGGAGAGCCCGTCGAAGCCGAGCCGGATGAGCTCCTCGCCGAGCGCGGCGGTCTCCCGCAGCGTGTCCTCGAGCACGACGAGCTGCCGGAACGCGCGGCCGTACGCCTGCTGCTCGGCGAGCGGCAGGCGCGGGATGCGGGCGCGGCGGGCGTCGAGCCGGCCGGTGCCGGAGTGCCCGCGCGGCGGCTTGAGGTGGCCGGCGAAGCGCAGGAACCCGGCGAGGAAGTGCGGGTCGAGCTGTTTGCGGTCGACGCGGTAGAGGCTGAGCTGCGGGCCGAGCACGGCCCCGCCCTCGGTGATCACCCGCGCGGTCACCTCGCCGGTGACGTAGCTGGTGACCACGTCGTCCGGCTCGACGGTGACGAGCCCGGCCCCGGGGAAGGTACGGCCGGACGGCGGGGTGCCGAACGCGACGTCCTCGGCGGTGAGCACCGGCACGTCGCCGCGGTCGACGACGAGCCGGAACGGGGCGTGGTGGATGGTGACGAGCCCGGCCTTCGCCAGCTCGCCGACCGTGGTCGCGGGCAGGTCGGCCCGCTCGGTGAGCACGTCGAAATCGGGCACACCGGCCGCGAGCGCGGCCGACACCTCGCGAAACCGGTCCCGGGCCGCGGCGAACGCCGCGGCGAGGTCGAGCCCGGCGTACGCGGGCCGGTGCCGCGCCGGGCTGAGGTCGACCTCGTCGTCGAGCAGGTCGAGGATGCGTACGGCACGGCAGCCGTTCGGCGGCTTGGCGCCGTCGGGGTCCTCCCGGTAGGCGGCCCAGGCGCGCTCCAGCACCTCCAGGTCGCGGGCGGCGTCGGCGATGAGGATCTGCGACGGCGGCCGGTCCCCCACGTCGGGGCGGCGCAGCAGCCACAGGTCCGGCCCGCCCGGCTGCACGGTGGCGACCATGCGCAGCGCGCCCGCGCGCAGCAGGTTGGCCCGGATGCGCTTGCCCGCGCGCCGCCCGGCCGCGGTGCCCGGCATGAGGATGGCGACGTGCCCGCCGGGCCGTACGTGCGCGAGGCAGTGCTGCACCCAGGCGAGCTCGGACTCGCCGCGCGGCGGCAGGCCGTACTCCCAGCGGGGATCGCCGATGAGCTCCTCGTAGCCCCAGGCGCGCTCGTTGAACGGCGGGTCGCAGATCACCGCGTCGGCGCGCTCGCCGTCGAAGCCGTCGGCGCGCAGCGAGTCGCCCGCCACGACGCGTGCGGGCGTGCCGCGCAGCAGCAGCCGTACCGCGGTGATCCGGGCGGCGCTCGCGCCGATCTCCTGGCCGATCGGCCGGACCTTGCCGGACGCGTGCCGGTCGGCGGCGAGCAGCAGGGTGCCGATCCCGCAGGCCGGGTCGAACACGGTGCCGCCCTCGGGCGCGACGAGGCGCACCATGAGCTCGGCGAGCTCGGCGCGGGTGACCGACAGGTGGCGCGAGTGCGTCTCGGCGTAGCGTTCGCAGAGGAACTCGAACGCCTCGGCGTGGCCCTTCTCGGCGGCGAGGGAGGCGAGCTGGCGGACGAGCGCGGCGTCGTCGATCGGCGAGCCCGGCCCGCCGGGCAGGTCGGGGCAGGCGGCCTCGACCGCGTCCGGGAGGCGTTCGGCCAGGTCGGCGCGGCGCCGCAGGCGGCGCCAGCCGGACGGGTCGCGCATGAGGTAGAGCAGGAACGCCCCGGCCCAGGCGACCGCGTCGCCGAGGCGCAGGTCGTCGGCGTGGGTCCGCAGGCCCTGCCATACCCGGTCGGCGAGGGACAGGTCGTACACCTTGCCGTTGCGGCGCAGCCAGCGCTCGACCTCGTGGAGGGAGAACAGCGGGCTGGAGGACGTGCCGCCGATCGGCTGGGGGAAGTCGTCGTAGCGACGGCGCCAGTTGCTCACCGCCGCCCGCCCGACGCCGGCGAGCCGGGCGATGTCGCCCGCGTTCACGGTAGCGTCGTCCGTCACTGTCTTCTCCTTAGCCAACTACGCCGGGCGCACCGCGATCCGCCGAGCCTGCCTCGGAGCCCAGGTTAGTTCACAGAAGCCTAAGGGTCTACAGCGCACTACTTGTGAAGCGACTCAACCAAATGATTTACTGCCCCCATGCCAGAGACAGCGCGGTACGCACTTCGCTACGCGGCCGGATCCGACGTCGGCCGCCGACGCGAGCAGAACGAGGACTCGGCGTACGCCAGCTCGCGCTTGCTCGCCGTCGCCGATGGCATGGGCGGGCACGGCCATGGGGAGGTGGCCAGCTCGGTCGCCATCGCGGCGCTGGCCGCACTCGACGACACCCTGCCCGAGCGCGGCCCGGAGGGCATCGACCTCGTCGCCGCCGTGGAGGCGGCGGTGAAGAAGGCCAACATGCGGCTGCGCGAGATGACCGGGCGCGACCCGTCGCTCAAGGGCATGGGCACCACGCTCACCGCCATGCTCTGGGACGGTACCCGGTTCGCGCTGGCGCACGTGGGCGATTCGCGCGCTTATCTGCTTCGGGGCAACGTTCTCTACCAGATCACCCAGGACCACACGCTGGTCCAGTCGCTGGTGGACGAGGGCCGCATCACTCCCGAGGAGGCGGCCGTGCACGCCCGCCGCTCGATGCTGCTGCGCGCGCTGGAGAGCAGCGGCAACGTCGAGCCGGACCTGTCCCTGCGGGAGGCGAAGGTCGGCGACCGCTACCTGCTCTGCTCGGACGGGCTCACCTGCGTGGTCGGGCCGCAGCAGCTCTACGAGGCGATGGTCGGCATCCCCGACCTGAAGGAGCTGGTGCAGCGGCTCATCGACATGGCGAACGAGGCGGGCGGCCCGGACAACATCACCTGTGTGGTCGCCGACGTGGTCGAGGTGGACGAGGCGAGCGAGGCCGACGACACCAGGGAGATCAGGATCAACGTGGGGGCGTCGTCGGAGTACTCCCACCACATCGACTGAGCGGTCGGCCGAGCGCGTACGGCGCGCCGCCGCAGCCGCGTCCGCGGCGCATGCCGAGCGCGCCTCGCCGGCGTGTCCGGCACGTGCCGTACCCGGGGGACCGCACGGAGGGCCGTATGCGCCGCGGCCGGAAACGCCCCGGACGGGCGACGACCGCGCGCGCCCGGCGCCGTCGCCGCCGCGGCGATCGCCGCATGGGCCGCGGAGGGGGACGCGCACCGGCACGGCGCGGACGGGCGCATCGGCTCCGCGCGGGACGCGACGGGTCACTCGACCTTGCGGGCCACGCCGACCGCGAGCCAGCCGGACGGCGGCGGCTCGTCCTCCGGAGCCCGCCACACGGCGCCGTCGGTCATGCCGGGCTCGACCAGCTCGAACCCCTCGAAGAAGGTCTCGATCACCGCACGCGGGCGCAGCACGAGCCGGTCGCGCATGTCCGCGAACGCCTCGGTGAACTCCCGGGCCGTCTCCGGGTTCTGCCCGTCGGCGGACATGTGGCTCAGCACGAGGTGGCTGCCCGGGGCGAGCTTCTCGCCGAGCCGGGCCACGATGCCCTTGGGGTCGTGCTCGTCCGCGACGAAGTGGAGGACGGCGACGAGCAGCAGGCCGACCGGCTCGGTGAAGTCGATCAGCGACGTGAGCTCGGGGTGGCTGAGGATGTCGTCCGGCCGCCGCACGTCGGCCTGGAACACCGTCGCCGTGGGCAGCGCGTGCACCTCGGCCCGGTAGTGCGTGACGACCAGCGGGTCGTAGTCGACGTAGACCACCTTCGCGTCCGGATCGACGCCGTGCACGATGTCGTGCACGTTCACCCGCGTCGGCATGCCGCACCCGATGTCGACGAACTGCCGGATGCCGGCGTCGAGCAGGTACCGGACGGCGCGGCGGAGGAACCGGCGGTTCTCGGTCGCCGGCGTCACCCAGCGGTCCCTGCCGAATAGGTACCGGATCCGCTCGAAGACCTCGCGGTCGGCCGGCAGGTGGTTCTTGCCGCCCGTGGCCGCGTCGTAGATCCGGGCGATGACCGGGACGGCCGGATCGAACTCGGGAAGGGCCTGCTCCTGGCTCACGCACACCTCCCGTGACGAGCGCCGACGAGCGAACGCCGCAGCACGACGGTTTGCGGACTCATCGGTCTCCCCCCGATGCCGGCCACGAAACGGCGCAGCAGCCGACCACCTCAGAATGGCGGTAATCACGCATCGGCCATGATTTTTCCATAAATAGTCCCAGGCCGGGGTAAGACCGACATGAGCCCGCCGATCCTCGACCGCCCACCGGGCAGGGCGGAGGTGAACCGTGCTCACCGCCTTCTGGCTCACCACCTGCCGGCTCACCGCCCGCGGCGCCGGGCCCGAACGCCGTCACACCGCGGGCGCCGCGGCGTGGCGGTGGTCAGGCGGCCCGGGCCTCACGCGCCGCCAAGAGCCCGAAATAGACGACTTTGCCCCATACGGTGGGCTCCCAGTCCCAGTAGTCGGCGAGCGCGGACACGATCGCGAGGCCCCGCCCGGACTCGCCGTCCGCCACGGACCGCGCGCGGCCGACGCCGCGGCCGCCCGGGTCGTGCACCTCGACCCGGAGCTGCGCGCCGAGGTCGACGAGCACGAGCAGGACCGGCTTGCCGGGCGTGCCGCCGTGGATCACCGCGTTGGCGACGAGCTCGCTGGTGAGCAGCACCGCGGTGTCGACGTCGACCGCCATGCCCCACTCGGCGACGGCGGCGGCGACCGCCTCGCGGGCGAGCGCGACCGAGGAGAGCGCGGGCTCCAGGCAGAGCGTGCGCGACAGCGGGGCGCGCCGCAGCCCGGTGCGCGGCGGAACCGGCATCACGGTGACCGTGCCGCTGGCCGCCGGAGGCTCGCCGCGGCCCGGGACCGCGCCCCGCATCCCGCGCCCCGCCGTACCGCCACCCGTGGTCGCGCATCCGGCCCCGACCGGGCCGCGGGGCCGCCCGCCCATGTGCTCGTTCACGCCGGGAACCTCCCTGTCGCCGCGGGGTCGTCCCGAACAGGCCGCGCCGCCGCCCGGCCTACGCCGCCCATTCGGTGACGCCCTTCCATTTGACAAAAAGTCAGGACACTAGTCAAACGGAAGTAAAGGCCATTCGGTTCACCGGACGAGAGGCCGATCACGGAAATTCCCAAAGGCCCTGAACTGCTCAGATACCCGCTCTCCCACCAGCATCACCGGCACCGCCAATCCCCTCTCCCCCACCACGGTTCCCGGCCCACGGTGATTTCTCCAGCGTTTTCCATCACTGCTTTCCGCCACCTTTTCTGCTCAATTCGCGCCGGGCGGGAATTCGCCCCGGGCACATCGGGGAGCCCGGTGTGGCGGCGGTGGCGGCACGCACGTGCGGCCGGGGCCGGGCGCGCTCCGGGCCGCCGGCCGGGCCGCGGGGCCCGGGGCCACCCCATCGCGATCTTGGTCGGCGGATGCGACAGGCTATAGGCGGATTGCGACGTAAGGGGTGGTCTTTACGGTTGGCGGAGTGCGATCGGGCCGTTTCCGGCTCGCCGGGACGGTCGCCGGCATGTTCGCCCGGCGCAAGGCGGTCCTGCTGACGCACGCGCTCCTCGTCGAGGCGCTGACGGTCATCGTGCGGCCGACCATGTCCTACCGGGCGCTCGAGCTCGGCGTGCCCGCGGCCTGGCTCGGCGCGCTGTCCGCCGCCTTCGCCGTCGCGCCGCTCGCGCTCGCCCTCCCCGTCGGGCAGGCCGTCGACCGGTTCGGGGAACGGCGGGTGGCCACGACCGGGGCCGTGCTGGTGACCCTGGCCGGGGTGGCGTTCCTCGTGCTGGGCGGCCACGTCGCCGGGCTCGCCGCGGCGAGCGCGCTGTTCGGCGTCGGGCACCTCGGCTGCGTCGTGGGCCAGCAGACGCTCGTCGCGAACACCGCCGACCGGCGCGGCTACGCCACCGCGTTCGGGCACTTCACGTTCGCCTCGTCGCTGGGCCAGATGTGCGGCCCCATGCTGATCGCGGCCGTCGGCGGGGACCGCGCGATCCCCGACACCCGCCCGATCTTCCTGTGCGCCTGCGCGCTCGCCGGGGTGCTCGTGGTGCTGGCCGCGCTGCTGCCGCGCGGCGCGGCGCCGGCCGCCCGGCGGGGCGGCGGGCCGGGCGGTGTGCGCGCGATCCTGCGCACCCCCGGCATCCCGAACGCGCTGCTCACCAGCTGCGTGGTGCTCGCCACCGTGGACATCGTGCTCGTCTACCTGCCCGCGCTCGGCACCGAGCGAGGGCTCGCCTCGAGCACGATCGGCGTGCTGCTCGCAGTGCGCGGCCTCGCCGCGATGGGGTCGCGGCTGTTCCTCGGCCGCCTCGCCCAGGCGGTCGGCCGCCGCAGGCTGCTCGTGGTGAGCACGACCGGCGCCGCGCTCGCGCTGCTCGCCGCCCCGCTGCCGCTGCCGGTGTGGCTGCTCGGCTGCCTGCTGTTCGTGATCGGCTTCGGCCTCGGCGTCGGCCAGCCGCTCACCATGGCCTGGCTCGCCGAGGCGGCGCCGCCGGGGCTGCGCGGCCGGGCGATGTCGCTGCGCATGGTCGGCAACCGCACCGGGCAGCTGCTCATCCCCACCGCGGCCGGGCTGGTCGCCGCCGGGCTCGGCGCGGCGGGCGTGCTGTGGCTCACCGCGCTCGGCCTCGGCTGGGCCGGCCTCGCCGGCCGGCGGCTGCCCGCCGACCCGGGCTGAGCCCGCGCCGATCCGGTACGGCGGGCGTCAGGCGCCGAGGTCGCGCACGACGTTGTCGAGCCGGTTCGCCACCTCGTCGAGCCGCTCGTCGGTGAGCTCCCCCTCGCCGAGGAACGGCCTCAGGTCCCGCCGCCGGATCACGACAAGGCCCCGGTGCCCCTCGTCGATCTCGCCCTCCGGCAGCACCACGCAGTCGCCCCGGACGAACACCAGCGCCGCGTCCGGATCCGGCGCGTCCAGCAGCCGCCGCACGCACTCCCTGTCGATGAGCAACATCCGGCCCCTCCTCGCCCCGGCGTTCTGTCAGACCGACGCACTACCATCCGTGCGGAACGCCTCTACCCGGGCGAAGGGCGTTTAGCGGGACAACGGGGTTCTTCGCGCCGAGGCGAGGCAGAAAAGGGTTCAACATGCGTGTTTTCCGCTCGGACATGGCCGGGCGCGGACCGGTTCGCGCGCGCACGGCGGACCGGGCGAAGGCGGTGTCGTCGCCGCTGGAGGCGCGGTGAGCCGCCGCGGGTGGGTGCTCTTCACGCTGATGAGCGTGATCTGGGGCATCCCCTACCTGCTGATCAAGATCGCGGTGGAGGGCGCGTCGCCGCCGCTCGTGGTGTTCGCCCGCACCGCCGTGGGCGCCGCCATCCTGCTGCCGCTCGCGCTGCGCGGGGGCGGGCTGCGCGCGCTGCGGGGCCGCTGGGGATGGCTGCTGCTGTTCGCCGTCGTGGAGATGATGGTCCCGTGGGTGCTGCTCACCGACGCCGAGCGGCACCTGTCGAGCTCGCTCGCCGGGCTGCTCGTCGCCGCGGTGCCGATCATCGCGGTGATCGCCGGGCGGATCGCCGGTGACCGGGAGCCGCTGGGCGCGCGCCGGTGGATCGGGCTGCTCGTCGGGCTCGGCGGGGTCGCGCTGCTCGCCGGCCCGAACCTGTCCGCGGACGGCGTGCTGCCCATCCTCGAGATGTTCCTCGTCGCCGTCGGCTACGCGGCCGGCCCGCTCATCACGGCCCGCAAGCTCGGCGACGTGCCGAGCCTGCCGATGACCGCCGCATGCCTGTCGGTCGCCGCGCTCGCCTATACCCCCGCGGCGATCCTCACCTGGCCGGACGAGACGCCGTCGGTCCGGGTGGTGGCGGCGCTCGCCGCGCTCGGGGTGATCTGCACCGCCCTCGCGTTCGTGCTGTTCTTCGAGCTCATCCGCGAGGTCGGCCCCGCCCGGACCACGGTGATCACCTACGTCAACCCCGCGATCGCGGTCGCCGCGGGTGTGATCTTCCTGGGTGAGCCGCTCACCCTGTCGATCGTCGTCGCGTTCGCCCTCATCCTGGCCGGGTCGTTCCTCGCCACCGCGCGGTCCCGCCCGGCCGGCGAATCCGCTCCGGCCCCGGCCGCGGCGGGCGGCCGCGGCACGGCGAAGGACGCCCCGGCGAAGGACGGCACGGCGGACGGCGCGCCGGGCCGTACGGCAGGGCACGGCGACGCCTGACCGGCCGTACCGCTCTTCCGCGGGGGCCGCGCACGCGGCCGGCGGGTACGCCCGGCCGGGCGTGCCCGCTCGGTCGCTCCGCGCGGGGCCGCGGTCAGGGCCGCCTGGGCCGGCTGACGGACTCCACGAGCCCGTACTCGACCGCCTCCTCCGCCGACAGGATGCGGCCGGCCCGCGCGTCGGCGCGGATCTGCTCCACGTCGCGCCCGGTGAGCTCGGCGAGCCGGCGGTAGAGCGCCTCGAGCATGCGGCGGCCCTGCTCGTCGGCGGCGGCCACCTCCTCGGCGGTGCCGACCGCCGCGAGCCGGGGCTCGCCGAGGCGCAGCACCGAGTTCGGGGTGGCCTGGCGGTGGGTGACCGCCGTGAGCAGGCCCACCGGCGGCCCGCCGAGCCGCCCGGCGACCACCGCGGTCACCTCGACGGTGAGCGAGTCGAGCGTGTCGAGCAGGGTGAGCGTGGCGCCGAGCTCGCCGTCCGGGATGCTCAGGTGCAGCGTGATCGGGTCGCGGCCGATGGCGCCGAGGGTGAGCAGCTGGGCGCACCACGCGGTCGCCCGCTCCGGGGTGAGCTCGCCGTGCGCGAGCACGATGCGCTGCTCGTACAGCCGCTCGCTCACCGGGTCCGGGCCGACCGGCACGAAGTACGACGGGTGCGGCCGGGCGGGCGGGGCGAACGGCGGCCGCGGGTCCGCGGGGAACGCCGGGGCCGGCCACTCGGGCGGGATCGAGGGTTGCCACGGGTGGGTCATGACTCGAACCTCCAGGTGATGCGGTGCCCGAGGGCGGCGGCGTAGCGCTCCAGGGTGGACGCGCGCAGGTCGCCGTCCCCGGCCTCCAGGCGCGCGACGGCGGACTGCGAGGTGCCCATGCGCGCGGCCACGTCGGTCTGTGACAGCCCGGCGGCCCGGCGCCGCTCGGCGAGCTTGACGATCATCTCGCGCCGCTCGGCCGCCATCTGGTCGCGGTAGCGCTTGGCCATCTCCCGGAATCCCGGCAGCGCCGGCAGGTCGTCGTCCCGAGCCTTGTCCATACCGTCGATGATATCGCGCATTCGATATATGGCCCGGTGAAGTCGGTCCTCCCCTCGTCACAGGCGTCACTGAGATCACAGATTGGACACGTGGTTGCATTTCGGATAAAGCTCACCGTTTCGTGATCATGAGTCGCTAGGCTCCCGGCGACCTCACCGATCGAAGCGGAGACCATGAACGTCCATCCCCCCTCCCGCCGTGCCTTCCTGACCGGCGTCGGCGGGCTCGTCGGCGCGCCGCTCGTCCCGCCCTTCGGCACCGCCGCGGGCGCGGCGCGGGCGGCCGCCCTGCCCGCCCGGCCGAACTTCGTCGTCGTGCTCTCCGACGACCTCGGGTGGGCGGAGCTCGGCTGCTACGGCCAGCGGCTCATCCGCACGCCGAACGTGGACCGGCTGGCGGAGCAGGGGCTGCGCTTCACCAACGCGTACTCGGGGGCCCCGCTGTGCGCGCCGTCCCGGGCCACCCTGCTCACCGGCCTGCACTCGGGGCACGCCACGGTGCGCGCCAACCCGGGCGACGGCCCGCAGCGGCCGCTCACCCCGGCCGACGTCACCTTCGGCTCGCTGCTCAAGCTCGCCGGGTACCGCACCGCGTGCATCGGCAAGTGGGGGTTCGGCCCGGAGAAGCCGGACCAGCCCTCCCACCCCAACTCGCGCGGGTTCGACGAGTTCTTCGGCTACATCGACCACCGGCACGCGCACGACTACTGGCCCGAATACCTGTGGCACAACCGCCGCCGGGTACGGCTCGGCCGTACCCGGTACGCGCCGAACCTCTTCCTCGAGCAGGCCAAGCGGTTCATCCGGCGGGTCGCGGCGTCCGGCGAGCCGTTCCTGCTCTTCTATCCGAGCACGCTGCCGCACGCGCCCAGCGACGTGCCGGGCGACCTCGGCATCTACCGCGACCTGCCGTGGAGCCGGGCCAACCGGGGGCACGCCGCCCAGGTCACCCTGCTCGACACCCAGGTGGGCGAGCTCGTCCGCGCGCTGCGCGAGGCGGGCGTCGCCGACTCCACGCTGCTCGTGTTCACCGCGGACAACGGGCCGCACCACGAGAAGGGCGTCGACCCCGAGCTGTTCGACTCCAACGGGCCGCTGCGCGCGGGCAAGCGGGAGATGTACGAGGGCGGCATCCGCGTTCCCATGATCGTCTGGGGCCCGGCGCTGCCCCGGCGCCGCCGCGTGGTCGACGAGCCGGTGGCGTTCTGGGACCTGCTGCCGACGCTCTGCGACCTCGCGGGCGTGCCGATCCCCGACGGCATCGACGGCCGCTCGTTCCGCGGGCTGCTCGACGGCTCCCGCTACCGCGGCCACGACCACCTGTTCTGGAACCGGCCCGGAAAGGCCCAGGCGGTACGGCGCGGCGACTGGAAGGCGATCCGCTTCCGCCCGGGCGTGGCCGGGGCCGGGCCGGGTGGCCGGTTCGAGCTCTACGACCTGCGCACCGACCTCGGCGAGCGGCGCGACGTGGCCCGCCGCCACCCCGACGTCGTCGCCGAGCTCGGCGCGCTCATGGACGCCGCTGTCGGCCCCGACCGGCGCCGGCCGTACGGCATGCACGTCACCGGGTCGACCTCCGCGGTCGCCGGGCGTCCGGTCGCGCTCGCGGTGCACCTGCAGAACGGCTCGGCCGCGGCCTGGACCGGGCTGCGGCTGCGGATCGCGGCCCCGCCGGGCTGGCGGATCACCGGCGGGGCGGCGCCCCGCACGCTCCGCCCGGGCCGGTCCGCCCGGGTGCTGTTCACCGCGGTCCCGCCGGCCGGGGAGACCGGGGAGGCGCGGCTGCTCGCCCTCGCCGACTTCCGGGCCGACGGGCGGCGGGTGCGCTTCCAGGCCCGGCGCACGCTCGAGGTACGGCTCGGCGGCGAGCTCTAGCCGCGGGACGGCGGCAGCAGCTGCTCGACCCAGATCGACTTGCCCGACGAGGTGAAGCGGGTGCCCCAGCGGTGGGAGAGGGCGGCGACGAGCTGCAGCCCGCGGCCGCCCTCGTCGAGGTGGCCGGAGCGGCGGATGCGCGGCGTGGACAGGCTCGCGTCCGACACCTCGCAGGTGAGCACGTTGCTGCGGAGCAGCCGCAGGTGGATCGGGCCCTTGGCGTGCCGCACCACGTTGCCGACCAGTTCGCTGACGAGCAGCTCGGTGGTCATGATGAGCGGCTCCAGGTGCCACTTGGTGAGCTGCTCGCGGGCGTGCCGCCGGGCGAGCCCGGCCGCGACCGGGTCCTCCGGCAGCCGCCACCGCGCCACGTTCTCCGGCGCCAGCACGTGGGTGCGGGCCACCAGCAGCGCGGCGTCGTCGGCGCGGTCCGGCGGCATGACCGCCTCGGCGATCTCGTCGCACACCTCCTCGGGCAGCCGCCGCCCGGCGTCCGCGCCGTCCGCCCGCGCCGAGCGGTCCGCCCGGTGCCGGACGAGGCGCGCCGAGAGCACGCGGGCGAGCCGGTCCACGCCCACGTCGATGTCCTGCACCGCGGACTCGACCAGGCCGTCGGTGTAGAGCACGAGCACGCTGTCCTCGGGCAGCCGGGAGCGGTACGTGGCGAACGGCGGGGCGGCGGCGCCGAGCGGCGGGTCGGGCTCGGTCACCGGGAAGAGCACGGTCCCGCCGGGCAGCGCGATCGCGGGCGGCGGATGCCCGGCCATGGAGATCACGCAGCTCCGGTCGGTCGGGTCGTAGATCAGGTAGAGGCAGGTGGCGAAGAAGTTCTCACCCATGTCGATGACGGTGTCGTTGAGATGGGTGAGCAGCTCGTCGGGCGGCAGCTCGAGGTCGGCGAGCGTGCGCACCGCGGTGCGCAGCCGCCCCATCGCCGCCGCCTCGGACACGCCGTGGCCCATCACGTCCCCGATCACCAGGGCGACCCGGCCGGCGGACAGCGGAATCACGTCGTACCAGTCGCCCCCGACCTCCATCTCCTTGCCGGCGGGCATGTAGCGGGCGGCGACGCTCACCCCGGGGAGCCGCGGCAGCTCCCGGGGGAGCAGCCCGCGCTGCAGCTCGCGCGCCCGGACGTGGGCGGCGTCGTACAGCCGGGCCCGCTCCAGGGCCTGCGCGACGAGCCCGCACAGTGCGATGAGCAGGTCCCGCTCCTCCGGCGGGAAGTGGTGCGGCTCGTCGAAGGCGACGATGGCGGCGCCGAGCTCGTGGCCGGAGGCGACGAGCGGCAGGAACGCCCACGCCTGTTTCCGGCTCAGCTCGGGGATGCCGGTGAGCTGCGGGTGGAACGCGGTGAAATCGTCGGCGCTCTCCACGAAGCGGGGCTCGCGCAACCGGACCAGGGCGCGCAGCAGCTCGCTCCGCCGGGCGTACAGCTCGGCGAGCAGCGCGGTGAACTCCTCGGGGTAGCCCACCGACCCGGCCACCTGCGGCCTGCCGTCCTCGAACGTCCAGATCTGCAGGCCGGAGGCGCCGAACGGGGGGAGCACGTGGTGGGCCATGACGTCCACCACGTCGGAGACGGTGAGCGCGTCGCCGAGCGCCCGGGTGAGCTCGGCGATGCGCTTGGTGCGCTCGGCCACGGCCTGGTCGAGCTCGTCCTGCGCGGTCTGCCGGGCGCGCCGCTCGTGGACGTCGGTGATGACGATGCTGAGCATGCCGGACGTGGCGGACAGGCACATCCGGTACCAGCGGTCGTCGCCGGGCCAGTGCACCTCGACGTCGTCGGGCTCCCCCGCGCCGCGCACCGCCCGCAGGCGCTCGCCCAGCTCGGCCACGCCGTCGGGGAGGCGGTCCCACAGGCTCGCGCCGACCGCGGCCGGGCCGAGCAGGCGCTCGGCGGCGGCGTTGAGGTAGGCGATCCGCCACGCCGGGTCGACGAGGACGAACCCGTGGCCCATGCGCCACAGGATGTCGGCGAGGTCGGGCGCCGCGTCGCCGCCACCGGCGCCGGACGCCCGGAACCGCTCACCGGCCGCTTCGCCGGTCCGGCCGTCACCCCCCAACGGCCCTCCGCCGCCGCCCGAGGGGGCGTCGCGGCGGGGTGACGGCGGGCCCGGCTCACGCCGCACCCCGCCCGGGGCCGGCGGGCCGCCCCGGGGATGCCTGGTGCCCCCGCGGAACTCGTCCATATGGCGTTCCAATGCCCGGGCGGGACGCGGTTCCACCCCGAAGAACCAAGAAAAACGACAAAATAGACAAAAGCACCAGCTAGGCTGGGTGACTCCGAACCGATCCCCCTCGGCGAAGGTCCGCTCGGCCGACCGCCGGACCAGACCGGCGCCCGCCGCGCCCCACCCCGGTCGCGGCGCGCTCCCGGAGCCCCCGGCGGCGCCCGGACACGGCGTCGTGGCCACCGACGAGACGACGGAAGCGGTTACGCATGGGCGAGCATGTGCACGTGAGGGTCAGCGTGGGTGTCGCGGTGAGCGACGCCGGGGAGCTGGTGGAGACGTTCCGCTGCGGCTGCGGGGCCACCTGGACCAAGGTCTACCGCGTCGAGGAGGGCGAGCCCGAGCGGTGAACGGCCGGCGGCGGCCCCTCCCCGCGGGGAAGGACCGCCGCCGATTCTCCCGGTGCGCCGGCTCGTACGGCCGGGCGCGCGCCGCCCGCGCCGTCCGTGCCGGCGGGGCCACGCCGGCCGCCGTCCCCGTCCCCGGGCCGGCGTGCACCGGGCGCCCGTGCCGTCGAGAGCCGTGCCGTGGCGATGCCGCCGGGACCGGCGCGGGCCCGCCGCCGGCGTTCGCGGTGCCGCCCGGGTCAGGACCGCGGCGCCGGGTCGGGGCGGCGCAGCGGGAACGGCGACATGCCGCCGCCGTCCACCGGGATCGCCTGCCCGGTGACGTAGCCGCTGTCCGGCGAGGCGAGGTAGGCCACCGCCGCGGCCACGTCCTCCGGGCGGCCCACCCGGCCGACCGGGATGTTCTGGGCGCGCCGCCGTAGCGTCTCCTCGACGTCGAGGTCCGGGTTCGGGTCGAGGATCGCCCGGCTCGTCGCCACCAGGCCCGGGCACACCGCGTTGACCGTGATCCCCCACGGGGCGACGTCCATCGCCAGCGCCCGGGTGAGCCCGATCACCCCGGCCTTGGAGGCCGAGTACGCGGTGGAGAACGGCGCCGCGGTGAGGCCGGCCATCGACGAGATGTTGACGATCCGGCCGTACCGCTGCCGCCGCATGTGCGGCACCGCCGCCCGGCACATCAGGAACGTGCCCCGCAGGTTGACCCCGATGACGAGGTCCCAGGCCTCCAGCGGGATGTCCATGATGTCGGCCCGGTCCGCGCCCTGCGGCGCCGCGGCGTTGTTGACCAGCACGTCGATCGCGCCGAACCGGTCGACCGTGGCGGCCACCATCGCCTCGGCGCTCTCCGGGTCGGACACGTCGCCGAGGACCGAGGCGGCCTCGTGACCCTCGGCGGTGAGCCGCTCCACGAGCCGTGCCAGCCCGTCGGCCCCGCCGTACGGCTCGCCCTTCTTCTCGGCGATGATGCGCTGCCGGGCGTTCGGCACGCCGGCGGGTTCCTTGTCGGAGACCATCACCGCCAACCCGGCCCGCGCGAGCCGGGTCGCGATCGCCTGCCCCATGCCGTCCGGCTTCCCGCACCCGGTGACGAGCGCGACCCGGCGCCGGTCGGGGGCGTTCCCGGCCGTCAACGCGCCGGCCTTTCCTTCGGCGGCTCGATCCGGGCGGAGATCCCGGACCAGTTCGAGAACAGCCGGACGACCATGGAGATGCCCGCGTTCCGGGCGCCGGCCACGATGATCGGGATGTTCTTCGGCGAGGCGTCGGCGTAGTAGCGGTCGAAGCCCTCCAGCTCGCCCTCGTCCCGCCGCACGTGCCCGTGGATGCCGTTCTTACCGGCCTTCGCCAGCTCCGCCTTGGTCTTGCCGCACCGCTCGAACAGCCACTGGCGCACGTCGTCCTTGCTGAAGCCCGCCTTGGCGAGCATCTGCGCGTGCTCGGGGCAGAACACGATGCCCGCGCTGGCGTGGGTGAAGATCCAGCTGCCCGCCCGCGAGATCGTGTCGGCGAAGTCGCCGAGCAGCTTCTCCGGGTCGCCGGTGTGCCGGTTGTCCACGAACTCGCTGGTGCGCAGCAGCATCGTGGAGACCGCGTTCACCCCCGCGGTCACGCCGCCGTCGACCGAGAGCGGCTCCCACGGGCTCTCCTCCTCGTTCTCGGCGATGCACATCGACCACCGCCCGGGGATGCCCTGGGTCGCCTGCTCCAGCACGTGCGGCTTGACGCCGAGCGCGTTGCGCACGATGAGGCCGATCGTCCGCGCCACGGTGGCGTTCGGCCGGAAGCCGGGGCCGAACACGCCGCCGGTGCTGTTGAAGCCGAGCTCCTTGCGGATCGGCCCGTTGATCACGATGAGCGGGGCCGGGCCGCTCGTGCTCTGCCAGCCGCCGCCGACCGTGGCACGCTCCGCCATGAGCGCGTCCCAGGTGGCGAGCACGACCGGGAAGTACTCCGGCTTGCAGCCGGCCATCACCGCGTTGATCGCGGCGAGCTCGACCGTCACCTCGCGCTTGAGGTGCTCCAGCCGCCCGATCACCTCGTCGGCGGGCCGCGAGGTGGTGGCGAGGAACTCGTCCACCCGCTCGCGGGTCGCCGGGATCACGGGCAGGCCGTCGGTCCAGCCCTGCTCATACATGTATTCGAAGGCCTGGTGGGCCGCCTCGAGCGGGTCGGTGACCCGACCCGCCTCGGTGGACCCCGCGGCGCCGGACGCCGTCTCGGCCACCTCGTTGATCGTCATTTCGCCGCCTCGCACACGCGCTGTGCCACCACGTCGACCAGATCCGCGGCCCGCTGGGCGATCTGCTCCTGGTTGAGCACGGCGACCGGGTGCGGGGTGAGCAGGAACTCGAAGTCCTTGTCACCGTGCACCTCGGCCATCGCCCGCGCCGTCACCTCGAACGCCTCGGTGACGATCACCGCGGCGGGGATGCCCTCCCGCTCGAACAGGATCCCGTCGGCCGTCGCCGAGGCGCTGCACGAGCCGCAGTCGCCCACGCCGACGACGACCACGTCGCTCGCCGCGGCGACCTCCTTGAGCTGCGGCTCGTCCACCGGGAAGGCGACGTGCGGCTTGGTGCGCTGGATGGTCACCGTCGCGCCGTACCGCGACTCCAGCAGCTTGCCGATCTCGGCGAGCAGCTCCTTGGCGTTCTGCTTGGTGTTGTTCAGCAGACCCACACGGGCGCCCTTCAGCGTCGGCACCCGTCTCGCGGCCGTGGCCACGTTCGCGGGCCCCGTCGACGTGAGCCCGGTCGGGTCAAGGATGCGGTCGAACATCCCTCACACACCTCTTTTCGTCAACTCCGGGCCTCCGGCCCGCTCATCGCCTCCGGCCGGCCCACTGCCTGCGCGCCCCGCCGCCGGGGCGCGGTCGTGGGCGGCGCCCCTGCGCGGGCGCCGCCGGGCGACTAGGCGGTCGGGTTCTCCGCCGCCTCCACGTCGCTCGGGTAGGTGAGCCGGATCGCGTCGGCGCCGACGCCGAGGATCGGCTCGAGCATGCTCGCCAGCACCTTCTTGGGCACGAGGCAGTCGGCACAGGCCCCGGGATCCGCGGTGATCCGCACGTCGTAGCCGGAGTCGTGCTCCGTCACGCTCAGGTGGTAGCCGTCCGCGGCCAGCGTGGACCGCATCTGCTCCAGGCGTGCCTCGTCACGCATATTTCGCCTCACCAGTGATCTTTGGCCGACGGCCCGCGGGGGGACGGGCGGCAGGGGGGACCGGTAGAGTGAACGGGCCGAAACGACCCTGCTCTGGGCAATGTAAAACTCCGACGTCCCCCAGCGGAGCAGGGCTTTCACGACGCGGAAGACGACATCGCAATCAGCGCGAAGGAGCCGATCAGCGGCCGCTTGAAAAGTCGACTTCCGCCAGATGGAAGGAAATTTCTCCCGTTTTGCCCTTCTACCTAAAGAGTGTCCGTTTGTGTAGCCTGGTTAACGCTCATGTAACCTAGGTCACGAGATCGGGCAGGCAGGTGAGTATGACTGTCCTGGCAGACAGGTCTCCGGAGCCCGTTCGCCTGACGTCGGCCCAGCGTGTGCTCTCCATCCTCGGCGTCTTCGACACCGAGAACGTCGCGCTCACACTCAGCGAGATCAGCCGTCGCACCGGCCTCACGCTCAGCACGACCCACCGGCTCGTCAACGAACTGCGCTGCTGGGGGGCGCTGTCCCGGCACAGCGACGGCAAGTACAGCATCGGACTTCGCATCCTCGAGCTGGGCACCCTGGCACCCCAGGGCGGACAGCTCCGTGAGATCGCCCTCCCCTACCTGCACGATCTGCAGCACGCGACCCACGCGAACGTCCACCTCGCGGTGCCCGACGGGCACGACGTCATCTATGTGGAGTCGCTGCGCGCCCGGGACACCGTCCCGGTGCCGAGCCGGCTCGGCGGGCGCTGGCCCATGCACGCGACCGGCACCGGACTGGTGCTGCTCGCCTACTCCCCGCAGGAGTTCCAGGAGGAGGTCCTCGCCTCCGACCTGCGCAAGTACACCGAGAAGACGCTCACCGACCCCGACGAGCTCCGGCACTTCCTCGCCGAGGTCCGCAAGTCGGGCGTCGCCATCGTGGAGAACCAGCTCACCTACGACGTCATGGCGGTGGCCGTGCCGATCCGCGGCCCCCGCGACCGCGTGGTGGCCGCGCTCGGCATCACGGTGAAGACCGGCTCCACCTCGCCGCACTCCCTGGTGCCCGCGCTCGCCACCACCTCCCGCGCCATCTCCCGCGCGCTCGGCGCGCCGTCCGCCGGCGCCGACCCGTCCATGCCGCGCCCGCAGCAGTACCACTGGCCGGTACGCGAGGCCAAGCGGGAGAACTGGCGGCCGGTGCCGCAGCCGCGCCGGCGCACCACCCGGCTGAGCCGGACCGGCGGCAAGGCCGGCGAGCAGGCCTGAGCACACCGCCGGAGAACACGAACACACACGCCCGAGACAGGACGGGCGCCGTGCCGCGAAAAGCCACAAGCCCCCTCGAGCGGCACGGGCATGTCGGTGCCTGCCCACCGGTTCACGGATCGGACGGCCGACGCTCGGGCCGGGCGCGGTAGGACTCCGCGGGCCGGAGCGTGGGCAGCAGGCACCGGAACGACCTCCCCCTGATCGCGCCACCCCACAACCCGGCGCCGTAGGCCAGGTCGTCGAGCCGCCGCGCGACGAGGAACCGCACCGGATCGAGGTCCGGCCTGCGCCTGCGGTACTCCGCCAGCCCCTCCAGCAGCCCGGCGACGAGCACGGCCCGCCGTACCCGCCGGGAGAACACGCTCCCCACCAGGCTCAGCGGCCACCAATGCCGTAGCAGCAGCCCGCTCCCCTGGCCCAGCGCGCCGGCGAGCCCGAGCCCGGTGAGCGCCGCGGCGAGCGCGTACGGGTGCTCGCTGCGCGGCAGCCTGCGGGCGAGCCGCGCCGAGACCACCGCGGAGATCGCCGCCGCCAGCGGGACCGACCAGCGCCGTTGCGCGAGCAGCACGCCGAGCACGGCGGCGCTCCACGGCGCGAGCGCGGCCGGGGCCACCGCGGGGCCGTGCCGGCGCGCCAGGTCGTGCGCGCCGGTGCCGTAGAACGCCTTGCGGGCGAACCAGGAGGTGAACCGGGTGCGGTGGTCGTGCCGCACCGTGGCGGCGGGCTCGTAGCGGACCCGCAGCCCGCGCGCGACCAGCCGCCACACCAGATCGACGTCCTCGCCGACCCGCATCTGCTCGGTGTAGCCGTCGCCGAGCGCGGACACCCGCGCCACCAGGCAGGCGCTCGGCACCCAGCCGACCGGCGACCGCGGGTGCACCGGGGCCGCGACCGGACCCAGGTCGAGCGAGCTCTTGGCGTTCTCGTACCGGCTGATCCAGTTGCCCCGCCCGCTCTCCAGGCCGAGCACGCGGGGGGCGACCGCGGCGACGAGCGGGTCATGGAAGTGGCGCAGCAGCAGGGCGAGCGCCTCGGGCTCGGCCACCACGTCGGAGTCGACGAACGCCACGTACGGCGTGCGGACCCGGGCGAGCCCGGCGTTGCGCGCCCCGGCGGGGCCCACGTTGCGGTCGAGCGCGACCAGCTCGGCGCCGTGCCGCCGGGCCACCTGCGCGATCGCCTCCGGGTGTGCGGAGGCGTCGTCCACCACGATCACGCCGACCTTGCCGCCGAGCGCGGCGAGCAGCCGGTCGAGCTCCTTCGGCCGGTCGTGCACCGGCACGACCACGGTGAGCTCGGCGAGGTCGACCGGCGGCAGCTCGGCCACCACCGGGTCGGCCATGCCCATGGCGAGCAGCCGGTCGGCGAGCCGCTCGGAGGCGGCGTCGGCCACCTCGAGGCGGCGGCCGCGCAGCATCGACCGGGCCCGTTCGCCGAGGTGGGCGACGCGCGGCGGCACGCCCCCGGCGAGCGTGCGGCCCCGGTCGAAGACGCGCACCCGGCGCCCCAGCTCGACGACGAACCCCTTGGGCAGCCGGTTGCGCACCGGGGAGCCGGGTGACGGTTCGGGGGACGCGGGCACGTCAGCTCCTCTCACGGGCCAAGAACCGGCCAGGATGCGCGATACCTCACATTACCGGCACCCCGTCCGCGTGCCTGCGGGCGGTGCCGCGCTCGCCGGGCCGTACCAGGGCGGCCCGCCGGACGGCACCGGGAACGACGGGCCCGGGACACCGCGCGGCGGCGTCCCGGGCGGCGTCCCCGGGAGGGTTACTCCTCCTCCGTCGGCACCGAGGTGACCGGCTCGACCGGGCGGTACGGCGGGCCGCCCTCCACGGTGAGGATGTGGCCGGACACCCAGCGGGCGCGGTCGCTGAGCAGGTAGAGGGCGGCGTAGGCGATGTCCCAGGCGGTGCCCTCCTGCTGCAGCGCGTTCATCTTGCGGCGCGGCTCGCGCATGCGCTCGTCCATGTTCGCGGCGGCGAACGAGCCCCAGATCGCGCCGACCCGGACGCAGTTGACCCGGATGCCCTGCGGGCCGAGCGTGGTGGCCGCGCCCTCGGTCATGTTCTCCACACCGGACTTGGCGAGGTTGTAGACCATGCCGGGGCCGCGCGCCACGACGCCGACCGAGGAGATGTTCACGATCGCCGAGCCGCGCGGCATCACCGGCACGGCGTGCCGGGTCATCAGCCAGGCCGACTTGAGGTTGATCGTCATCAGCTCGTCGAACCGCTTCGGCGTGACCTCGAACAGGCCCGCCCGGTCGCCGGAGGCGACGTTGTTGACGAGCGCGTCGAGCGTGCCCCACCGCTCGACCACGGCCGCGACGGCCTCGGCGCAGGAGCGGTCGGAGGTGACGTCGGCGATCACCGGCATCGCCTCGCCGCCGTCCCGCTCGATGATCTTGACGGTACGCTGCGCCGCCTCGGGGTCCCGGTCGAGCACCGCCACCCGCGCGCCGTGCGCGGCGGCGAGGCGGCAGATGGCGTACCCGACCCCGGGCAGCGTCCCGTTCTGGCCGCCGCCGGTGACCAGCGCGGTACGGCCGGCCAGCCACCTGGGGCCGGCCCCGGCGAACGGATCGACCAGCGGATCGACCGCGGGTGCGTCGGGCATGGGCTGCTCCAATCGTCTGGGAGTGCCCCGGCCGCCGGGGAGAGCGGGGCGGCGGGGCCGTGACAGGGGGTTCACCACGGGTGGGCGCGGGACGGATGATCGGGTGCCCCCGGCCCGGCAGGGGGACGTGCCGGGCCGGGGTTTCCCCGTGGGCGCGCGTGGAGGGGAGGACGCGCGCCGTGCGTGCTCTCCCGGTCCCGCGCCGAACCGGGAGAGGGCGGGCGGGGCCGCGGCGTACCACCGTGCCCGTGCGGCCCCGCGAGGCCCGTCAGGCCTTGGCCTCGATCCGGGTGAGCCGGGACTTCATCTCGGTGCGCTCGAGCGTGCCCGGCGGCACGAGGGTGACGTCGGCCCGCACGGTGAGCCGGGCCCGGATCAGGTCCTCGATCTCGCGCTTGAGCCGCTGCTGGTCACCGGGCTGGGGGCCGAGCTCGACCTCGACGCGCAGCGGGGGTTCCACCCGCGGGCCGGGGTGCGGCAGGACGACCTGGATCACGCCGTTGGTGCGCGGCGCGAGCGTCTGCACCAGGTCGCGGATCGCGGTCGGGAAGACGTTCACCCCGAGCACGATCAGCATGTCGTCGGTACGGCCGATGCACCGGATCAGCGGCGCGCCGTCCTTGTCGAGGCCGGTGACGCGCACCCGGTCGCGGGTGCGGAACCGCACCAGCGGGCAGCACTCGCGGTCCACCGAGGTGTAGACGAGCTCGCCGGTGGCGCCCGGCTCGGGGATGATCACCTCGCCGGTGTCGGGGTCGATGAGCTCGACCACCACGTGGCGGCCGCCGGTGAAGCGCATGCCGCCCGCGCCCGGAGGCTCGGCGAAGATCACCGGAGCCATGTCGGCGTTGCCGAGACCTTCGGTGACCTGCGCGCCCCACTCCGACTCGATGTGCGCCCGGAAGGCCGGCTCGCCACCGCCGGGCTCGCCCCCGACGAAGATCTTCTTGATGCCGAACTCCTTGGGGTCGCGGCCCTGCTTGCGCACGTACTCGGCGAGGTAGCGCACGTACGACGGGGTGGCGTGCAGCGCCGTGGCCTTGAGCGTGTCCATCGCCTGGATCGCCTTCTCCGAGGCGCCGGTGCCGATCGGGACCATCGTGCACCCGATGCGCTCCAGCGCGTCGCGGATCGGCAGGCCACCGACGAACAGGGTCAGCCCGGCGCCGTGCACCACGATGTCCTCGCGGGTGGCCCCCATCGTCATGAACGCCCGGGCGACCATCTCGGTCCACGCCTCGGCGTCCCGGCGGGTGACGCCCACCCAGCTCGGCTTGCCGGTGGTGCCGGTCGACGCGTGGACGCGGATCACCTCGGTCATGTCCACGCCCGCGTGCCGGCCGAGCGGAGGGGCCGCCGCCTGGGAGTCGCGCAGCATCTGCTTCGTGGTGAACGGCAGCTTGCGCAGGTCGTCCAAGGACACCAGCGCCGTCGGATCGACCCCGTGCTCGGCGAACAGGTCGGCGTAGAACGGCGAGCGCGCGGGGAGCCCGGCGAGCTGTGTGCGGAGCATCGCGGTGACGGCGTCTCGGTCCTCAGCCGCGACGAAGCCGGGAGTGGTCAACGTGTCGTCCTTCCAGGGAGTGGGATCGCCATGTGCTCTGGGACAGGCGGCGAAGGGCCCACGCAGGGACGGTCAGTCCTCGTGGATGATGACGCCGCGGATGTTCTTGCCCTCTTCGAGGTCGCGGTAGGCCTCGTTCACCTGGTCGAGGGTGTACCGGCGGGAGATCAGCTCCTTGAGCTTGAGGTCGCCCGACCGGTAGAGCCCCAGCAGCTTCGGCACGTCGTACAGCGGGTTGCAGTCGCCGAACAGCGCCCCGCGGATCTGCCGCTGGTAGCTGATGAGGAAGCCGGCGTGCACGTTCACCGCGCCCGGCCGGCCGACACCGGTGATCGTGACCTTGCCCCCCTTGCCGACCATGAGCGTGGCCGCCTGCACCATCTCCGCGGTGACCAGGTCGGGGGTGAGGATCGCGTGGTCGGCGAGCTGACCCCAGGTGGTCTCGACGACGAACTCGTGCGCCTCCTTCGCGTCGGCGAAGGCGTGCGTGGCGCCGAACACCTCCGTCGCCATCTGCCGCTTGAACTCGACCGGGTCGATCACGATGACGTTCTTCGCCCCGGCGAACCGGGCGCCCTGCACCGCGTTGCTGCCGACGCCGCCCGCGCCGAAGATCACCACGGTGTCGCCGGCCCGGACCCCGGCCGCGTACACCGCCGAGCCCCAGCCGGTCGGCACGCCGCAGCCGACGAGGGCGCCGAGCTCGAACGGGATGTCGTCGGGCAGCGGGATGCACGCGTACTCGGAGACCACCGCGTACTGCGAGAACGTGCCGAGGGTGCAGAAGCCGCCGAAGTCCTCGCCGTCCTTGTGGAACCGGAACGTCCCGTCGAGGAACATGCCGGTGCTCGCGTTGAGCCCCTTCTCGCACATGTTCTGGTGGCCGGTCGAGCAGGGCCGGCAGGCGCCGCAGGCCGGGATGTAGGAGCAGATGATCCGGTCGCCCGGCTTCACCCGGCGCACGTGCGGGCCCACCGACTCGACGATGCCGGCGCCCTCGTGCCCGCCGACGATCGGGAACCGCACCGGGGCGTCGCCCTTGGTGATGTGGTGGTCGGAGTGGCACAGGCCGGACGCCTTGAAGCGCACGCGCACCTCGTGCGCCTTCGGGGGATCGAGCTGGAGTTCGGTGATCTCCCAGCCGGTGTGCGGGGCGCGGGCAATGGCGGCCCGGGTGGTGATGATCATGGGATTCCCCGTTCCTTTCGCGGATGCCGTGTCCAGTACCTGTCGCGAGGACGAACCTCGCCCGTGCGCGGGCTCACGGCGCCGCGACCTTCATCGCCGTGACGTGGGGCAGGACCTCGGCGCCGATCAGGGCGATGTGGTCCAGGTCGTGGATGTCGTAGACGGCCAGGTACACGGTGTCGATGCCGAGCTCGGCGAGCTCGCCGATGCGCTCGACGAGCCGCTCGGGCGGGCCGCTCGCCGCATGGGACCGGATGAACGGCGAGCCCATCGCGGCGACGCGCCGCTCGACGTCGGCGGCGGTGGTGCCGACGGCGGCCGGGACGAACGCCGAGCGGCGCGGCTCGGCCGGATCCCGGCCGATCGCCTCGCAGGCCCGGGTGAAGGTGTCGAGCTGCACCCGGATGTCGCCGCCAAGCGCGAGGTTGTACTCGGTCGCGTACCGGGCCGCGATCGCCGGGGTGCGCTTGAGGCCGGTGCCGCCGACGAGGATCGGCGGGTGCGGCGACTGCACCACCCGGGGCGGGCTGTAGTTCTTCTCGATCCGGTAGTGCGTGCCCTCGAAGGAGAACGGCTCACCGGGCTCGGCGGTCCACAGCCCGGTGATGATCGCGAGCTGCTCCTCCAGCCGGTCGAACCGCTCCTTGGTGGCCGGGAACGGGATGCCGAACGCGGCGTGCTCCCGCTCGTACCACCCGGTGCCGAGGCCGAGCTCGACCCGGCCGCCGCTCGCCTGGTCCACCGTGGCGAGGATGGTGGCGAGCAGGCCCGGGTAGCGGTAGGTGGCGGCGCCCATCAGGGCGCCGAGCCGTACCCGCTTGGTGTCCCGGGCCAGCGCGCCGAGCGTGGTCCAGCAGTCGGTGGGCCGGTAGGACGGGTCGTCCGGGACCACGCCGAGCAGGTGGTCGGAGCGGAAGAAGGCGTCGAACCCGGCCTCCTCCACGGCGAGCGCGAGGGCGCGGAAGTCGGCGTAGCTGCCGCCGTGCCGCGGCTCGATGTGGATGCGCAGCCGCACCCCCTCGCGGTCAGTTCGTGCCACGGATCGACACCGCCTTGATCTGGGTGAAGTTCTTGACCGCCTCGGCGCTCATGGTCCGGCCGAAGCCGCTGCGCTTGTAGCCGCCGAACGGCGCGCCGATCACGCCGGCGCCGAGCGCGGCGTTCACGTGGACCTGGCCGGCCTGCAGCGCGCGGGACATCCGGACCGCGCGGCCGACGTCCCGGGTCCACACCGAGGCGACGAGACCGTAGTCGGTGCCGTTGGCGACCGCGATCGCCTCCTCCTCGTCCTCGACCGGGATGACGGAGAGGACCGGGCCGAAGATCTCCTCCTGCGCGATGCGCATGTCCGGGCCCACGTTGTCGAACAGGGTCGCCTCGACGAAGAAGCCCCTCTCGAACTCCTCGCCCTTCGGCACGCCGCCGCCGAGCACCAGATCGGCCCCCTCCTCCTGGCCGATCTTGATGTAGCCGAGCACGCGGTCGTGCTGCTTGGCGTTGATCAGCGGGCCCATGCGGACCGGCTTGTGCCACGGGCCGACGGTGACCTTCTTCATCTCCTCGGCGAGGCGGCGCACCACCTCGGCGTGCACCGAGCGCTCCACCACGACCCGCGAGCCGGCGGCGCAGATCTGGCCGGTGTTGAGCGTGATGCCGGCGACGATCTGCGGGATCGCGGCGTCCAGGTTCGCGTCGGCGAAGATCACCTGCGGCGACTTGCCGCCGAGCTCCAGGTGGAGCGGGGTGAGGTTCTTCGCGCAGGCGGCCATGACCAGCTCACCGGTCTCCGGGGAGCCGGTGAAGCTCATCCGGCGGATGCCCTTGTGGCCCGCGACCGCGGCGCCGGCCTCGTGGCCGTACCCGGTGACGACGTTCACCACGCCCGCCGGGATGCCCGCCTCCATCGCGAGCTTGGCGAGCGCGAGCGGGGTGAGCGGGGCGTCCTCGGCCGGCTTGATCACGATCGTGTTGCCCGCGGCGATCGCGGCGCCCACGTCGTTGCAGAACATCGGGCCGGGCGCGTTCCACGGGATGATGCTGCCGACCACCCCGTACGGCTCGCGCAGGGTGAGGCCGATCACGTCGGGGCTGTGGGTCGGCATCGTGGTGCCGAGCACCTTGTCGGCCTGGCCGGCGATGAACTCCAGCTGCCGCGGGATCGGCAGCGGGCCCCAGTGGGGGCGGCCGACCTCCATCGACTCGAGCCTGTCGATCTCGGCCTCGTGCTGCCGGATGAGCTGCGCCCACTTGGCCACCAGCTCGCCGCGGACCGTGGCGCTGGTGTCCCGCCACTTGGGGAACGCCTCGGCGGCGGCCTTGACGGCGTTGTCGACGTCGGCGGCGGTGCCCCGCGGCACCCGGGCGAGCACCTCACGGGTCGCCGGGTTGATCACCTCGATGGTCTCTCCGCTGACCGCCGGCACCCACTCGCCACCGATCAGGTGCGCGTTCTCGATGATCAGCGGGCTCGCGGGAGAGTTGGTCGCCGACTCGGAGAGGGTGGTGCTCATCTGCTGCTGCTCCTCAGTGCTCGTGGATGATCACGCCGCGGATGTTCTTGCCGTCGTTCATGTCCTGGTAGCCCTGGTTGACCTCCTCCAGCCGGTAGCGGCGGGTGATCAGCTCGTCGAGCTTGAGGTCGCCCGTGCGGTACAGGCTCAGCAGGCGCGGCACGTCGTACAGCGGGTTGCACCCGCCGAAGATCGCACCCTGCACCCGGCGCTGGTAGCCGATGAGGATGCCGGGGTGGTGGTTGAGCTTGCCGTTGCCGACCGCGGTGATCGTCACCTGGCCGGACTTGCCCACGATGTTGAGCGCGTGGTCGATCACCTCGTCGTGCAGCCGGCCGACGGTGATGATCGCGTGGTCGGCGAGGTGGCCCCAGGTGGCCTCGACGACGAACTCGTGCGCCTCCTTGGCGGTGGCGAAGGTGTGCGTGGCGCCGAAGACCTTCGCCATGTCCCGCTTGAACTCGACCGGGTCGACCACGACCACCCGCTGCGCGCCGGCGTACCGGGCGCCCTGGATCGCGTTGCTGCCGACCCCGCCCGCGCCGTAGATCACCACGGTCTGGCCGGCCCGCACCCCGGCCGCGTACACCGCCGACCCCCAGCCGGTCGGTACGGCACAGCCCACCAGCGCGGCGACGTCGAACGGGATGTCCTCGGGGATCTTGATGACCGAGTACTCCGACACCACCGCGTACTGCGAGAAGGTGCCGAGCACGCACAGCCCGCCGAAGTCCTCGCCGTTCTGGTGGAACCGGAAGGTGCCGTCGGGGAACTCGCCGGTGGAGGCGTTCTTCCCGGCGTCGCACAGGTTCTGCCGGCCGGTGGAGCAGTAGCGGCACGCGCCGCACGCGGGGATGAACGAGCAGACGACGTGGTCCCCGACGGACACCCGGGTCACGCCCTCGCCGACCGCGTCGACGATGCCGGCGCCCTCATGGCCACCCACGACCGGCATCCGCATGGGGCTGTCGCCCTTTTGAATGTGGTCGTCGGAATGACACAATCCGGCGGCCATGAACTTGATGCGAACCTCGTTCGGCCGCGGATCATCGAGTTCGAGTTCCGTGATTTCCCACGGCCTTCCGGGCTCCCGGCAAACGGCGGCACGCGTGGTAATGCTCATTTGAGCCTCGTTTCCTGATTCGGGCGGCCACCTGCGCGGCTGCGCAGGGGGAGAATCCGAGGCGATGCCTCAAGGCGGTTATCAACGGTGATTTCACTATGCCCAGTCAGGGCGTCTGCGAGCGATATGTCTTTCGCGTCATGGAAAGCGAATGCCGCCCCCTCGCGTCACGTCCGGGCGGCGTCACCGGCGGTCGCCGCGCCGTTCCCGGACGCGCTCGCGGCGCCGTCCGTCGCGGCGGCGTCCGGCGTGGCGAGCGGGAAGTGGCAGGCCACCTGGTGCCCGGGGAACAGCTCCCGCAGCTTCGGCACCTCCTGCGCGCAGCGCTCCTGCGCGAGCGGGCAGCGGGTGCGGAACCGGCAGCCGGACGGCGGGTTGATCGGCGAGGGCGGCTCGCCCTTGGGCGCGGTGGGCCGGCGCACCTTCCCGGTCGCCGGGTCGAGGCCGGGGATCGAGTCGAGCAGCGCCGACGTGTAGGGGTGCAGCGGCCGCCGGTAGAGCTCCTCCGACGGGCCGATCTCGACGAGCTGGCCGAGGTGCATCACCGCCACCCGGTCGCTCACCTGCTTCACCAGCGCCAGGTCGTGCGAGATGAACAGGTACGACAGGCCGAGCTCGGTGCGCAGCCGCTCGAACAGGTTGAGCACCTGCGCCTGGATCAGCACGTCCAGCGAGGCGACCGCCTCGTCGCAGACGATCAGCGCCGGGTTGAGCGCGATCGCGCGGGCGATCGCGACGCGCTGGCACTGGCCGCCGGACAGCTCGTGCGGGCGGCGCCTGCCGAACACGCCGGGGTCCATGCCGACCAGGTCGAGCAGCTCGCACGCCCGCTCCCGGCGCTGGGCCTTGGTCCCCACCTTGTAGCCGAGCAGCGGCTCCTCGACCAGCTCCAGCACGGTCCACCGCGGGTCGAGCGAGCCGTACGGGTCCTGGTAGACCATCTGCATCTGGCGGCGCGCCTCGGTGAGGGCCCGCCGCCCGAGCTTCATCAGGTCGGTGCCGAGGAAGCGCACCACGCCCGACTTGGGGCGGGGCGCCTGAATGATCGACCGGGCGAGCGTCGACTTGCCCGACCCGGTCTCCCCCACCACGCCCAGGGTCTCGCCGCGCCACATGTCGAACGAGACGCCCGACACCGCGTGCACCTTGGCGCCCTTCACCCCGCCCGGCCCGCGCACGGCGAACTCCTGGACAACGTCGCGCACCTCCAGCAGCTTCTCCGCGTCGCGCTCGCGTGCCATGGTCATCGTCATGCTCCGTCCTCGACCTGCCGGGCGGACCCGACCCGTACCTCGTCGGCCCTGCCGCCGGCGCGGCCGCCGGCGGCCGTGTCCTCGCTCCCCGCCGGGTGCCAGCACGCCCACCAGTGCCCGGGCTCGTGCTCCTTGAGCGGGGGCGCCTCCAGGCACTTGTCGGTGGCGACGTCGCAGCGCGGGCGGAACGCGCAGCCCTTGGGCAGCGCGGCGGGGTCGGGCGGCTGGCCGGGGATCACCGGCAGCAGCTCGTGCGTCTTGCGGTCGAGCAGCGGGATCGCCCCGAGCAGCGCCCGGGTGTACGGCATGCGCACGTTGGCGAACAGCTTCTCCGCGCTGGCGTACTCGACCGCGCGGCCGGCGTACATCACCACGACCTTGTGCGCGTAGCTCGCCGCCAGGCCGAGGTCATGGCTGATCATGATGATCGCGGTGCCGAGCCGCTGCTGCAGCTCGACGAGGAGCTCCATGATCTGGGCCTGGGTGGTGACGTCGAGCGCGGTGGTCGCCTCGTCGGCGATGAGCAGCCGCGGCTCGCTCGCCAGCGCGATCGCGATCACCACCCGCTGGCGCATGCCGCCGGAGAGCTGGTGCGGGTACTCGTAGAACCGCCGCTCGGCCGCGGGCAGCCGGACGAGCTTGAGCAGCTCGACCGCGCGCTCCGCGGCCTCCTTCTTGCTCACCTTCCGGTGGGTGCGGATCGCCTCGACGATCTGCGCACCGATGCGCATCGTCGGGTTCAGCGAGCGGGCGGGGTCCTGGAAGACCATGGCGATCTTCGCGCCCCGCCAGGCGCGCATCTCCTTCTCGGGCATGCCGATGAGCTCGGTGCCCTCGAACTTCGCCGACCCCGACACCTGCGCCGACGGGGGCAGCAGCCCCATCAGGCTGCGGGTGCTCACGCTCTTGCCGGAGCCGGACTCGCCGATGATGGCGAGGATCTCCCCGGCGTCGAGCGTGTACGACAGCCCGTTGACCGCGTTCACCACGCGGCCGCCGCGGGTGAACCGTACCCGCAGGTCGCGTACCTCGAGCAGGGGCCCGCCCGGCGACGGTCCGCGTGCGGTCGTGGGCAGCGCGAGGTCGAGCACCTCTTCGGTCCGCCGTGCAGTAGGTTCACCGCTCATCGACCACTCCAGTGGGTGCGCAGCGCCTCGCCGAGCAGGTTGAAGGCGAGCACGGTGACGAACAGGGCGAGGCTGGGCCAGATCACGAGGTCAGGGGTGGCCGAGAGGCTCGCCTGGCCTTCGGAGATCATGTTGCCCCAGCTCGGGTTGGGCGCGGGGATGCCGAGCCCGAGGAAGCTCAGCGCGCCCTCGATCACGATCACGGTGCCCATGCCGAGCATGGAGAACGTGATGAGCTGCGGCGCGATGTTCGGCACGATGTGCCGCAGCAGCATGCGCCACCAGGGCGTCCCGGCGAGCTCGGCCGCGGTCATGAACGGCAGCTCCCGCAGGCTCAGCGTGGCCGCCCGGGCGACCCGCGCGACCGCCGGGATGCTGAAGAACGCGAGCGCGAAGATCGTGTTGGTGAGGCTCGGCCCCAGGCTCTGCGCCACCGCGAGGGTGAGCACGAGCGACGGGAACGCGATGAGCACGTCGAGCACCCGCATGATCACGGTGTCGACCTTGCCGCCGATGTAGGCGGACAGCGCGCCCAGCAGCCCGCCGACGGCGAGGCCGATGAGGTTCACCGTGACCGCGACGAACAGCGACGCGCGCCCGCCGTGCAGGATCCGGGAGAGGATGTCGTTCCCGTTCGGGTCGGTGCCGAGCAGGTGGCCGGGCGAGAACGACGGGAGGCTCGACTCCAGCACGTTCCCGCCGACCGGGGCCGGGATCGGCAACACCACCGGGCCCAGGAAGCACGCGAGGAACACGAACGCGGTGAGGCCGGCCGGCACCCAGAGGCTCAGCCTGCGCGCCCACGCCCGGCGCGGGCGCGGCGCGTCGACCTCGGCGACCGTCGCCACGGGGGCGTCAACTGCTGCCATAGCGGATCCTCGGGTCGAGTACGGCGTAGAGCAGATCGGTGACGAGGTTCGCCACCACGGTCACCACGGCGAACACGATCACGCAGGCCTGGACGACCATCATGTCCCTGGTGTTGATGGCCTGCACCATGAGCTGGCCGAGGCCGGGGATGGCGAAGATCTGCTCGATGATCACGGTGGCGCCGATCAGCGTGCTCAGGTTGAGCCCGACCACGGTGATCAGGCCGAACGACGAGTTGCGGAACGCGTGCCGGATCAGCACCCGCCAGGGGCCGACGCCCTTGGCCTGGGCGGTGACGATGTAGTCCTGCCCGAGCAGCTGGTCGACCAGGTCCCCGCGGAGGAACCGGGTGTAGAAGCAGAACAGCGGGAACGCGATCGCCGCGGCCGGCAGGGCCATCGTGCGCAGGTTCTCCACCGGGTCCTCGGTGAACGGCACGTAGCCGATCGCCGGGAACCAGCCGAGCTGCACCGCGAAGATCAGCACCAGGATGAGGGCGAGCACGTAGTTGGCGACCGACAGTCCCGAGACGCTGACGACCATGCTGAGCCGGTCGAACAGCCGGTTCGGCCGGTACGCGGCGAGCAGCGCCACCGGGATCGCCAGGGCGAGCGACCCGACCATGGCGAGGATCACCAGCTCGAAGGTGACGACCAGCCGTTCGCCGAGCAGGGTGGTCACCTGCTGGTCGCTCACGAACGACTTGCCCAGGTCGCCGGTGACCGCGCCGCCGAGCCAGTCGAGGTAGCGGACCCACGCGGGCTTGTCGAGGCCCATCTCCCGCTCGAGGGCCCGGACCTGTTCCTCGGTGGCCTCCACGCCCAGCAGCTGCTGCGCCGCGCTGCCCGGCACGAGGTTGAGCACCCAGAAGGTGAGGATGCTCACGCCAAGCGTGATCGGGATCGCCATCAGCAGGCGCTTGCCCACCAAGCGGAGGCTTGGTGAGGCAAGCAGCGCTGCTGTGACGTTTCGGGTGCGCCGCTCAACGGCGACCGTCACTGACTCCTCCAGACCTCGTCCCAGATGACGCCGGTGTTGACGACCAACGGCGGGATCTTGGTGGTCAGGCCGGGGCCGTGGACGCCCTTGACGACGACGTTGCCGGGAGCGAACGCGAGACCGAACGGAGCGTAGGCGTTGTCGCTGATGTACTGGCCCAGCTCGGTGTAGAGCCGCTCACGCTCGGCCTGGTCGATCGTGGCCGAGGCCTTCCGGACCAGCTCGTCGATCTTCTTGTCCTTGATGCCGCTGTACGGGGAGGTGGAGGCGAAGCGGAGGCCGACGCCCACGCCGGAGGCCGGGTCCCAGGCGCCCGCGGTCTGCAGCATCGCCTGCCACTTGCCGGTCTGGAACTCCTTGATCAGCGTGGCGAGCTGGTGGTCGACGATCTCGACCTCGATGCCGGCCTCCCGCCACTGCGTCTGCAGCGCGGTGACCACCTGCTTGGCGACGTAGTTGCTGATCGTGCCGAGCTTGATCTTCATGCCGCCGAGCTCCTGGACGAGCTGCTTGGCCTTCTCCAGGTCGTAGGTGCGGTAGCCCGGCACGGTCTCCTTGTGGAAGAGGCCACCGGAGGCGGTGAACGTCTGGCTGACCGGGTACTTGCCCTTGAACACGCCGTCCGCGATCGCCTGGAAGTTGGTGGCGTAGTAGATCGCCTCGCGGGCCTTCTTGTCGTTGAACGGCTCGATCTGGGTGTTGAGCTGGATGACGTACGGCGACGTCGGCGGCTGCAGCGTGACGGTGAGCCGGTCGTTCTTCTCCGCCTGCTCGAGCAGCGGCACGGTGTTCATGCCCTCGTAGGCGTGCGCCTGGCCGGACAGCAGGGCGGTGTAGGCGGCCTGGTCACCGCCGATCGACTTGAAGGTGAGCTTGTCGAGGTAGGGCAGCCCCTGCTTGAAGTACTCCGGGTTGCGCTCGAGCACCAGCTCCGAGCTGAGCTTGTTGCTGACGACCTTGAACGGGCCGGCGCCGACCGGGGTCACCCGGAACTTCTCCTCGCCCATCTGCTTGAGCGCGGTCGGGGAGACGATCCAGTTGACGTTCGACACCGGGAAGGAGTTGATCACGGCGCCGTACGGCTCGGAGAACCGGAGCACGACGGTGTTCGGCTCCTCGACCGTGATCGGGTCCTTCTCCGCCAGCGGCCAGGTCGGCTTGCAGGTGCAGTTGGCGTTGAGGTTGCGCTCGAAGTTGAACTTGACGGCCTCGGCGTCGAGCGGCGTGCCGTCGGAGAACTTGATCCCGTCCCGGATCTTGATCTTGACGGTCTTGCCGTCGTCGAGCAGCTCGTAGCTCTCGGCCTGGTGCGGCTCCACCCGGGCGTTGGAGCCGTCGTCGTCGGCCCGCACCAGGAAGAGCCCGCCGTAGATGGCCTGCATCATCGAGATGTTGGCGCCGCCGGTGGTGTTGCTCGCCGGATCGAGTCCGGTGGGCCAGGAACCGGCGAAGGCGCTGTCTTCAAGAACAGTGATCTCGCCGCCGCGCCGCGGGGATTCCACGGCCGCCGACGATCCTGTGGATGCACCCTGGTTGCTGCACGCGGCAACGCCCAGCAGCGCCGCCAGAAGGACAGCTATTCGCTGCGTCTTCGTTCTCACTCGCGTCCTCCTGCTTTGGTGATCGCGACTCAGTGACCGATGTGTCGTCGCGAAGCGCGCTCCAGGCGAAGGTCGAACCCCTTGGACGTGGACCCCCGACCACTCCAGCGATGTGGCCTGGCTCACGGATTGAGCTAAGGGTGACCGCGTGATCTCCACCCGGCAAAGCGGGCTTTCGTGGGGCGGAAGACAAGGTTGGCCGCTGCACCGGCGTCCCCAGCACGGCGGTTAGGTCGCGGACGCGCGGCGGGACATATGTCGTAGGCGGCGTGGGACCGGTGCCGTGGCCCCGGTACGGCCGGCCCGCCGCGCCGCCGTCGCGCCCGGCGCCGCCGAGCTTCCGGCACCGCCGCCGCGCCGTACCCCGGCCCCCGCGCGCCGGGCGGCCGGAGCCCGCCGGGAGCGGACACCGGACGCGTTTGGGTTTCCGCTACGTGAAATCGGCGTCGCTTTCCGGTATCGCCCTCGACATCCTGTCAGGCGACAGAGAGACGCGGATCGGCGTGACGCGATGCGGCGCGACCCGGTGACCAGGCGTCGCGCGCTCGGCGAGTCACCGGCCGCCAGCCCCCTGAAGAGAGGCCCGCAGACTTATGGCAGACACGGTACGTGCGGCCGTCCAGGTCGCTCCTCGCAAGATCGAGGTGCGTGAGTTCCCCCGTCCCAAGATCGGCGACGACGACGCGCTGCTGCGCGTCGAGGCGAACGGCATCTGCGGCAGCGACGTCGAGATCTACAAGGGACACATGGGCGCGGGGACGCGGGGCGACTTCAAGCCGTTCGTGCCCGGACACGAGCCGCTGGGCGTCATCGAGGAGATCGGCGAGCGCGCCGCGGCCCGCTGGGGAGTGCAGCCCGGCGACCGGGTGGCGGTGGAGATCATCGCCCCCTGCCACTCCTGCCGGAACTGCGTCACCGGCGCCTACCAGTCCTGCCGCAACCGCAAGGCGAGCCACGGCGTGACCGGGATCGACGTGGAGCCGTCGCTGTGGGGCGGGTTCGCCGAGCTGATGTACCTGTCCCCGAACACGATCGTCCACAAGGTGGACAAGACCCTGCCGGTCGAGGTCGCCGCGATGTTCAACCCGCTCGGCGCCGGCGTGCGCTGGGCGCTCCACTACGGCCAGGTACGGCTCGGCGACACCGTGCTCATCCTCGGCTCCGGGCAGCGCGGCCTCGCCGCGGTCATCGCCTGCCGCGCCGCCGGCGCGGGCAAGATCATCGTCACCGGCCTGGAGTCGGACGCGCACAAGCTCGCCCTCGCCAAGGAGTTCGGCGCCGACCACACGATCGTGGTGGACGGCGAGAACGCGCAGGACACCGTGGAGACGGTGCGCGAGCTGACCGGCGGCGAGGGCGCCGACGTGGTGCTCGAGCTGACCCCGATGGCGGTCCAGCCGCTGCACGACGCGCTGCTCGCCGCCCGGCACGGCGGCCGGATCGTGCTCGCCGGCCTCAAGGGGCACCGCGACATCCCGCTCAAGACCGACCTCATCATCAACCGGGCGCTCACCGTGGTCGGCGCGTTCGGCGTGGACTACCGCGGCATGGAGGAGGCCATCCAGCTCATCGAGTCGCGCCGCTACCCGCTGGAGCGGCTGCACACGCACTCGTTCTCCCTCGACCAGACCGCCCTGGCGATCGAGACCCTCGCCGGCGAGGTCCCCGGCGAGCTCCCCGTCCACGTCACGGTCCACCCCAACGCCTGATCACCGCCCGGAGGGTTCCCCCACATGCTCATCGACTGTCACGCCCACCTGCTCCCCCGCGACTACCCGGCGGACGCGCCCGAGTGCTTCCCCCGCATGGAGCCGATCGACGGCGAGACCGCGCGCCTGCTGGTGTTCGGCGCCATGAAGTTCAAGGCGCGTGACGTGTTCTTCGAGGCCGAGCGGCGCGTCGAGGCGATGGACGCCGCCGGGGTCGACGCCGAGGTGCTCACCCCGATGCCGCCGCTGCTCCGCTACGAGCTGCCCGCCGGCGACTACCTGTCGCTGTGCCGGTGGGTGAACGAGTTCACCGCGGAGCTGTGCGCGGCGCAGCCCGGCCGGATGTACGGCTTCGGCATCGTGCCGATGCAGGACGTCGACGCCGCGACCGCCGAGCTGAAGGCGATCCGCGAGGCGGGCCTGTACGGCGTGGAGATCTCCTCGAACATCGCCGGCGCCTCCATCGGCGACGAGCGGTTCCTGCCGTTCTTCCAGGAGGCCGAGCGGCTCGGCATCCCGATCTTCGTGCACGCGATGCCGTCGCCGAACCCGCGGCTGCCGATGAGCACGATGGGCACGTTCGTGGTCGGCATCGAGGGCATGTACGCCGCGGCCTCGATGATCCACGGCGGCACCGCGGAGAAGTGCCCGAACCTGCGGATCTCGTTCAGCCATGCGGCGGGCGGCTTCCCGCTCATGCTGCCGCGCGCCCAGTACTTCTGGGGCGGCACCTGGAACGAGGAGCCGCCGATCCCGGAGAAGGCGGTCGCGCACACCGAGGGGCCGTCCCCCATGGAGTACGCCCGCCGGTTCTACTACGACTCGCTCGTCTTCGACCGGCGCGCCCTGCGCTTCCTCGTCGACCTGCTCGGCCACGACCGGCTGCTGGTCGGCTCGGACTTCCCGGCGATGGACCGCGAGGACCCGTGCGGGCGGACCCTGCGCATGCTCGACCTGCCGCAGGACGTGCTCGACGACATCACCTGGAACAACGCCTTCCGCTGGCTCGGCATCGACCCGCCGAGGTGACCCGGCACTCCCCCGGGCCCGTCCCCCGGCGCCGGGGGGCGGCAGCCGTGCCGGGATCCGCCGAGCGCCACCCCGTGCCGCCCGGGCGGGGCGGCGCTCGGACCCCGGCCGCACCGCCCTCCATCCTTGGGTGATTTGTCGCTTTAGTCGTTGATGCGGGGATTGTCGTGCCGTCCGCACGGTACGTAGGGAGTGAGGCGTCCGCCGCTCCCGACGGCCGGAAGGAAGGCGTGGCATGGCAGAGCCGATCTCCGCAGCGTCCGCGGTGCCCTCCGCCCCGGCGCCCTTCTACACCCCCGAGCACGAGAGGCTGCGCCAGGTGGTGCGCGGCTACGTCGAGCGGGAGGTGGCGCCGAACCTCGACCGCTGGGAGCGGCAGCGGCTGGTGGACCGGGAGGCGTGGCGCGCGGCCGGCCGGCTCGGGCTGCTCGGCGCCCGGGTGCCGCCCGCGTACGGCGGGCCGGGGATCGCCGACTACCGGGTGCGGTGCGTGATCGCCGACGAGATGGCGCGGGCCGGGGCCGCCGCGCCCGCGCTGGGCTTCGCGCTCAACGACGACATCGTGCTGCCGTACCTGCTCCGGCTCGGCACCGAGGAGCAGAAACGGCGCTGGCTGCCCGGGTTCGTCACCGGGGAGACGATCTCGGCGATCGCGATGACCGAGCCGGGCGCGGGCAGCGACCTGCGCGGCATGCGGGCGGTCGCGGTCCGCCGCGGCGACGGCTGGGTGCTCAACGGCGCGAAGACCTTCATCACCAACGGCATCCTCGCCGACCTGGTGATCGTCGCCGCGCAGACCCGGGTCGGCGACGCGGATCGCGGGATCAGCCTGTTCGTGGTGGAGGACGGGACGCCCGGGTTCACCCGGGGCCGCAAGCTCGACAAGCTGGGCCTGCACGCGCAGGACACCGCCGAGCTGTTCTTCGACGACGTGCGCCTGCCCGACGGCAACCTGCTCGGCGGCGTCGGCGAGGGGCTGCGCCACCTGATCGCGAACCTGCCGTCGGAACGGCTCTCCATCGCCTACTACGGCCTGGCCGCGGCCGAGGCGGCGCTCGACTGGACGCTCGCCCATGCCCGGGAGCGCACCCTCTCCGGCGTCCCCATGCTCGACCACCAGGCCGTGCGGTTCCGCCTCGCCGAGCTCGTCACCGAGGTGGAGGTGACGCGCGCCTACCTGGAGCGGCTCGTGCTCCGCTACAACGCGGGCGAGCTCGACGTGGTGGACGCGGCGAAGGCGAAGTGGTGGGCGACCGAGACGCAGCGGCGAGTGCTCGACGCCTGCCTGCGGCTGCTCGACGGCGAGGGGGTGCTGCTCGGGCGGCCGCTCACCCGGGCGTTCCTCGACGCCCGGGTGCAGCCGATCTACGGCGGAACCACCGAGATCATGAAGGAGATCATCGGCCGCTCGCTGCGCTCGTGACCGGCCCGCCGCGGCGGGCCCGCGCGGCCGGGACGCCGCGATCCCCGAGGCCGTGCCGCCCGGGACGCCGGCCGACCGGCCGCGCCGTACCACGGGCACCCGCCGCCCGGGACGCGGGCGCGACGGCCGAGGCCGCCGCGCGCCGCCGCCCGGGAGCGCTCAGTCGGGGCGCGGCGCCGGGTTCCGGGTGACCGAGCGGAGCAGCGGCCGGGACAGCGCGTCGGCCGCGATGACCCCGCCGAACCCCACGGCGATCGTGACGAGCAGGATGGCCGCCCCGCCCGCGCTGAGCGTGGCGAACACGAACGGCAGCGCGCAGAACATCCCGGCGAGCAGCGAGCCGCCGCCCATCACCGCGAGCGGCACCAAGGTCTCGATGCGCCGCGCCCGGTCGAGCACCTCGAGCGGGGTGCCGGCGAGGTGGAGCAGCGCGTAGGTCTGCCGCCGGTCGAGCACCGAGGAGGACGCGGTGATCCCCGCGCTCACGATCGCCACCAGGAACGAGGCGCTGAGCACGATCAGCGTCCCGGTGCGCAGGTCGGCGAAGAGCAGGAACGCGGCGCGCTGCTCGTCCGCGGGCGTGGTCGGGACGTGCCCGGGCACGAGGCCGGCGAGCGCGGTGCGGGCGGTGTCCACCTGGGCGGTGTCCGCGGTCTCCGGCAGCTCCACGACCACCCGGCCCCGCAGCGGCCCGACCGGCCGCGGGCGCCCGTCCGTGCGGGGCTCCCGCGCGTGGACCTGGGCCTCGATGCCCGCGCGGGCGAGCCGCGCCCGGGCCTCGTCGGCGACCGTGCGCACCTGATCCGCGGGGGTGAGCACGATGAGGTCGGTCGCGGACGGGCTGCCGAGCATGCCGCCGGACGGGGTGAGCAGCCCGGTGAACCCGGCGATGAAGCCGGTGAGCGCCACGCCCGCGATCGTCCGCCACGCCGACCTGGGGTCGTCGACCAGCCGCCGCCCGGCGAGCAGGGCGGCCGGGCCGCGCGCGACCCGCGCGGTGATCCGGCCGATCACGCTCACCACCCACGGCCCGGCGAGGTTGAGCGCGAGGAAGGCGAGTGCGAGCACCCCGGTCACCACGGCCCACGAGGTGTTGCGGGACGCGATCGGCACCGCGATGAGGGCCGCCAGCAGGGCGACCAGCCGGATCGCCCGCATGCCGGGCGGGGTCTCCCGCTTCGCCACCCCGAGCGGGCTGATCACCACGCGCCGCAGCCCGACCACCGCGGACACGCCGACGAGCAGCGGTACGGCGAGCAGCACCCCGGCCACCGGGAGCAGGCCGGGCCACAGGTCGGACAGGAACCACGGCCCGCCCGCGAGCTCGATCCGCGCCACGAGCGGCATCGACGCGACGTACAGCACGAGGCCGAGCACGGCCGCGCCGGCCGCGACGATCACCGCCTCGGCGACCGTCATCAGCACCACCTGGCCCGGCGTCGCCCCCACCAGGCGCAGCGCCGCGAGCCGCTGGTCGCGGCGGGCCACCGTGAGCCGGGCCGCCGCGCCCCCGAACACCAGCAGCGGCACGACCATGAGCACGCTCGCGATCACGGTGAGGATCCGGTAGCCGAGGAGCATCTCCCCGTGCCGGCCGGTGAAGTCGGCGACCCGCGTCGGCCCGATGACCGTGGGCGACACGTACAGCGGCTCGCGGGTGACCGCGGGGTCGTCGGGCGCCCGCCCCACGACGGCGACGAGCTCCTCCGGGTGGACCAGGGCCTCGTCGCCGATCTCGCCCGCCACCGTGCCGGGGAAGCGGTTCGCCAGCCGCTCGGGCGGCAGCTCGCGCACCAGCTCGGCGAGCGCGGGCGACAGCCACACCTCGCCCGGCCGCGGCATGCGGCTCAGCCCGGGCGGGTGCACGCCGGACCGTTCCGCGCCGGGGAGCGGGGCGACGGTGACCACCGTGATCACCTCGTCCTCGACGAAGTCCTCGGCCACGGCCTGGATCGCCACGGCCCCGCTCGTCGCCTCGACCGGGTGGCGCCACGCCTCCCGGTCCGCCCGCGCCAGGAACGCGACGTTCCCGGCGATGGTGAACAGCAGCAGCGCGGTGGACACGGTCACCGCGGCGGCGGTGAGCACCGTGCCGAGCATGCCGTGCCGCCCGGCGCCGCGCAGCAGCCGCCAGCTCAGCTCCAGCAACCCGGTCATGCCCACCCCCGCGCGGGTGCCTCGGTGGCGGGGTCCCCGCCGGGGGCGGCCGTGCCGTACCGGGTGCCGACGATCTTGCCGTCGCGCATCTCGAGGATGCGGTCGCACCACGCGGCCACCTGCGGGTCGTGGGTGACCACGACGAGGGAGGCGCCGTTGTGCTTGGTGGCCTCGACGAGCAGGCGCATGGTCTCGTGGCCGGTGGCCTGGTCGAGGGCGCCGGTGGGCTCGTCGGCGAAGATCACCGCGGGGCGGATGGCGAGCGCCCGCGCGATCGCGACCCGCTGGGCCTGCCCGCCGGACAGCTCCCCCGGCCGCCGGGCGGTCAGGCCGTCGAGGCCGAGCGGGGCGAACCACCGCCGCGCCTCCTGCACGGCCTGGGCCCGCGGGACGCCGCCGAGCATGAGCGGCAGGGCGACGTTCTCGTCCGCGGGCAGCTCGGGCAGCAGCTGCCCGAACTGGAACACGAACCCGAACCGGGTACGGCGCAGCTCGCTGCGCGCCCGTTCGCCCATCGTGTCGATGCGCTGCCCGAGCAGGTGGACCTCGCCGGAGTCGGGCCGCATGATCCCGGCGAGGCAGTGCAGCAGGGTGGACTTGCCGGAGCCGCTGGGCCCCATCACCGCCACGGCCTCGGTGCGGCCGATCGCGACGTCCACTCCGGCGAGGGCGACGGTGGTGCCGAATCGTTTGACCAGTCCCCGGCCCGTCAGTACGGGGTCGTTCGTGTCCGCGGTTGCGCTCATACCGGACACCCTGGCCGAGCCGCCCCGCGCCGCGGATCGGCCGACCGGGGGAAACCGGGCCGCCGGCATCGGCCGAAAGTCGGAGGGACCGGGCCGGAACTCGGAGGGACCGGGCCGGAACCACGAAGCGGGACCATCGCGCGGCCCCGGCCCGGACGGGCGGCCCCGTCAGCGCGGCCGCTTGAGCTCGGCGCAGGCGATGCGGCCGCCGGAGTCGCCGGCCTTGC
>QGUZ01000090.1 GCA_003242605.1 Actinomycetota bacterium | reverse complement strand
CGGCCTACTTGAGCAGCTGGCGGGCCATCACCATGCGCTGGATCTGGTTGGTGCCCTCGTAGATCTGGGTGATCTTGGCGTCGCGCATCATGCGCTCGACCGGGAAGTCGTTGGTGTACCCGTAGCCGCCGAGCAGCTGGACCGCGTCGGTGGTGATCTCCATGGCGGCGTCGGAGGCGGCGCACTTGGCGGCGCTGGAGAAGAACGTGAGATCCTCCACCTTCTCGCCCCGCATGGCGCGCTCCGACTTGGCCGCGGCGGCGTAGGTGAGCTGGCGGGCGGCCTCGAGCTTCATCGCCATGTCGGCGAGCATGAACTGCACGCCCTGGAACTCGGCGATCGCCTTGCCGAACTGCTTGCGCTCCTTGACGTACCCGAGGGCGTAGTCGAGCGCGCCCTGGGCGATGCCGATCGCCTGGGCCGCGATCGTGATCCGGGTGTGGTCGAGGGTGGCGAGCGCGGTCTTGAACCCGGTGCCGGGCTCGCCGATCATGCGCCAGGCCGGGATGCGGCAGTCGTCGAAGTACAGCTCGCAGGTGGGCGAGCCCTTGATGCCGAGCTTCTTCTCCGGCTTGCCGACGGTGAAGCCCGGGTCGTCCTTCTCCACGACGAACGCCGAGATGCCCCGGGCGCCGGCCCCGGGCTCGGTGACGGCCATCACCGTGTAGTACTTCGACACGCCCGCGTTGGTGATCCACCGCTTGGTGCCGTTGAGCACGTAGTGATCGCCGTCCCGGACCGCGGTGGTGCGCATGGCCGCGGCGTCGGAGCCCGCCTCCGGCTCGGAGAGCGCGTACGAGAACATCGCCTCGCCGCGGGCGACCGGCGGCAGGTAGCGCCGCTTGAGCTCCTCGGACCCCGACAGCAGCAGCGGCACGGTGCCGAGCTTGTTCACGGCGGGTATGAGGGACGATGAGGCGCACGCGCGGGCCACCTCTTCGATGACGATCACCGCCGCGAGGGCGTCACCGCCCGCCCCGCCGTACTCCTCGGGGATGTGGATGGCGTGCATGTCCGCCTCCACGAGGGCCTGGTAGACGTCCCACGGGAACTCTCCGGTCCGGTCGACCTCCGCCGCCCGCGGGGCGATCTTGTCCTCGGCCAGGGCCCGGACCGTCTGCCGGAGCATGTGGTGCTCGTCGAGGGGTGCGTACAGAGGGAAGCTCATAAGCAGATGGTAGGACGTCCAACTTTCGCAGTCTCCAGCGGGACCGAACAAGTTTCGGTTTTCTTGACGCGGGCCCGATCCGGGATCGTCGACGGGCCCTCCGGGGTGGGCCGGTAGCATGCCTCGGCAACGTGCGCGCGATTATGGGACCAAGTCACGATCACGGGTAAAGGTGGTCGAGCCGGACGCGGTGGGAGGGCGACACGCGGCCTCCACGCCGGTACGGCGAGGCGGACCAGACCCGCGAAGGGAAAGGGAAGGAGCGCTCGTGCCGTACCGCCTCACAGTGCTGGGAACGGGATATCTGGGCGCCACGCACGCGGCGTGCATGGCGGACCTGGGCTATGAGGTGCTCGGTCTCGACGTCGACGCCGCGAAGATCGCCCGCTTGCAGGCGGGGGATCTCCCGATCTACGAGCCGGGGCTGGAGGAGCTGCTCAAACGGAACCTGGAGGCCGGCCGGCTGCGCTTCACCACCTCCTACGAGGAGGCCGCGGAGTTCGGCGACGTGCACTTCATCTGCGTGGGCACGCCGCAGAAGCCGGGCGAGTACGCGGCCGACACCTCCTACGTGGACGCGGTCGTCGACTCGCTCGCCCCGCACCTGACCCGCGAGTGCCTCGTGGTGGGCAAGAGCACGGTGCCGGTGGGCACCGCGGCCCGCATCGCCGAGCGGCTCACCCGGCTCGCCCCGGCCGGCGACCAGGTCGAACTCGCCTGGAACCCGGAGTTCCTCCGCGAGGGCTACGCCGTCCAGGACACCCTGCGCCCCGACCGGATCGTGATCGGCGTGGCCTCGGAGAAGGCCGAGAAGATCCTGCGCGAGGTCTACGCGCCGATGCTGTCGGCGGGCGTGCCGCTGATCGTCACCGACTACCCGACCGCCGAGCTGGTGAAGACCGCGGCGAACGCCTTCCTCGCCACCAAGATCTCGTTCATCAACGCGATGGCCGAGGTGTGCGAGGCCGCGCACGCCGACGTCAAGCAGCTCTCCCTCGCGCTCTCCTACGACGAGCGGATCGGCGGCAAGTTCCTCAACCCGGGCCTCGGCTTCGGGGGCGGCTGCCTGCCGAAGGACATCCGCGCGTTCATGGCCCGCGCCGGTGAGCTCGGCGCCGACCAGGCGCTGTCGTTCCTGCGCGAGGTGGACGCGATCAACATGCGCCGCCGGGCCCGCATGGTCGACCTCGCCCGCGAGCTCGCCGGCGGGTCGTTCGACGGCCGCAACGTGGCCGTGCTCGGCGCCGCGTTCAAGCCGAACTCCGACGACATCCGCGACTCGCCCGCGCTCGACGTCGCGGTGAACATCCGCACCCAGGGCGGCCGGGTACGCGTCTACGACCCGGTCGCGCTCGACAACGCGCGCCGTGCCCACCCCGAGCTCGAGTACGGCGAGTCCGCGTTCGACGTGGCGCGCGACGCGCACGTGGTGCTGCTGCTCACCGAGTGGCAGGAGTTCATCGAGCTCGACCCCGAGGAGCTCGGCCGGGTCGTGGCCGAGCGCAAGGTGGTCGACGGCCGCAACGCGCTCGACGCCGACGCCTGGCGCGCGGCGGGCTGGCACTACCGGGCGCTCGGCCGCCCCTGAGCCGCGCCACCGGCCCTGCCGGCCGCGGAGCCCTGGGCGGGCGGTCAGCCCGCCTGGGGCGGAACGGCGCCGAGCGACGCCGCCTCGGCGCGCAGCCGCTCGCCCTTGGCGTGCGCCTGCTCCCGCAGCGACTCCTGGAACGCGGCCATCTTCGCGCGCAGGCCGGCGTCGGTCGCGGCGAGGATGCGTACGGCGAGCAGCCCGGCGTTGCGGGCGTTGCCCACGGCCACCGTGGCGACCGGCACCCCGGCGGGCATCTGCACGATCGACAGCAGCGAGTCGAGGCCGTCGAGGTGCCTGAGCGGCACCGGCACGCCGATCACCGGGAGCGGGGTGACCGAGGCGAGCATGCCCGGCAGATGGGCGGCGCCGCCCGCCCCCGCGATGATCACCTGGAGGCCGCGGCCGGCCGCGCGGGAGCCGTACTCGATCATCTCGTGCGGCATGCGGTGGGCCGAGACCACGTCGGCCTCGAACGGCACGCCGAACTCGGTGAGCGCCTCGGCGGCCGCGCGCATCACCGGCCAGTCCGAATCGCTGCCCATCACGATGCCGACCCGGGCGGCCCCCGGGGCGCTCTCAGGGACGCTCGCGCTGGTCATCTCAGACGTACTCCCCCGTGGCCAGGTAGACGGCGGCGTGGCGGGCGCGGGCCCGCACCTCCTCCAGGTCGGTGCCGAGCGCGGTGACGTGGCCGATCTTGCGGCCGGGGCGCACCTGCTTGCCGTAGAAGTGGACCTTCACCCCCGGGTCGTGCGCCATCACGTGCTCGTAGCGGGCGAACACGTCGGGGTCGGGGCCGCCGAGCACGTTCGCCATCACCACCACCGGCGCGGTCGGCTGCGGCGAGCCGAGCGGCAGGTCGAGGATCGCGCGCAGGTGCTGCTCGAACTGCGAGGTGCGGGCGCCCTCGATCGTCCAGTGGCCGCTGTTGTGCGGGCGCATCGCGAGCTCGTTCACCACCACCGAGCCGTCGGCGAGCTGGAACATCTCGACCGCGAGCAGCCCGGTCACGCCGAGCCGCTCGGCCACGGTGAGCGCGATGTGCTGGGCGTTCGCCGCGTGCTCGGGGTCGATCCCGGGGGCGGGCGCGATCACCTCGACGCAGATGCCGTCGCGCTGCACGGTCTCCACGACCGGGTAGCTCACCCCCTGGCCGTGCGGGGAACGGGCGACGAGCACCGCGACCTCGCGCTCGAACGGCACGAACGCCTCGGCGAGCACCGCCGTGCCGGTGGCGAGCACCTCGCCCGCCTCCGCGGCCTCCGCGCACACCCACACGCCCTTGCCGTCGTAGCCACCGCGCACCGCCTTGAGCACGACCGGCCAGCCGTGCCGCTCGGCGAATTCCTCGACCGCGGCGAGCGAGTCCACCGGCGCCCACGCCGGGCACGGCACGGCGAGCTCGGTCAGCCGCCGCCGCATCGCCAGCTTGTCCTGGGCGTGCACGAGCGCGTCCGCGCCGGGCCGCACCGGAAGGCCGCTCGCCTCCAGGGCCCGGATGTGCTCGGTGGGCACGTGCTCGTGGTCGAAGGTGATCACGTCGCAGCCCTTGGCGAAGGCGCGCAGGTCGGCGAGGTCCCGGTGGTCGCCGAGACGGACGTCGGCGACCACGCGCGCCGCGCTCTCGTCGCGCGCGTTCGCCAGCACGCGCAGCTCCACGCCGAGCGCGATCGCGGCCTGCTGGGTCATGCGGGCGAGCTGCCCGGCCCCCACCATGCCGACCACCGGGCCGAGCGGCGCCGCGAGGTCACGGGTGTCGCGGGGGCTCGGGACGGCGGCGCCGGGGGCCGTGTCGCCGCTGGTGGTTGGACCTGTCACGAGATCCCAGCCTAGCCGAGCCGGGATCGGCGGCATCCGGGTGTGCCCGCCCGCGCGGACGCCCCCGGCGGCGGCGCGGCCGCCCCGCGCCGTGCGGCGCCTCCGCGTGGCCACCCTTCCGGCGGCCCGCCGGCGGCCGCCGGACGAAACATCTCGGTACGCCTTCTTTAGCGCTTCTCCCCCCGAGACCGCCCCCGGTCCCCGGTAGCCTGGTGGCACCGGCTCCGGCATGAGCGAACGCGACCCCGGTCAGGAAAGGAACCACGCCGACCGTGCGACTACTCCTCAGGCTGTACGAGCGTTTCTCCGAACTCGTGCATGAGATGGCGAAGTTCGGCACGGTCGGAGCCGCGATGTTCGTCCTCGACTGGGGCTGCACGAACTTCCTGCGGTACGGCCTGCACCTCGGGCCGCTCACGTCCAAGGTGATCGCCACGGTCATCGCGGCGACCTGCTCCTACCTGCTCAACCGCTACTGGACCTGGCGGCACCGGGAGAAGTCCGGCCTGGCCCGCGAGTACTTCCTGTTCTTCCTGCTCAACGGCATCGGGCTGCTGATCGCGCTGCTCGTGATCGGCTTCGTGGAGTACACGCTCAAGCTGCAGACCGCCCTCGCCTACAACATCTCCATCGTGGTCGGCAACGGCCTCGGCACGCTGTTCCGGTTCTGGTCGTACAAGAAGTGGGTCTTCCTCCCCGCGGACATGCCGCCGGTCGACCCGCACACCGGCCTGCCCGAGGCCAAAGGCGCGGCGGAGTCTCCTGCGGGGACGGCGCGGGGCTCCGCGGCTCCCGCGTCGGTGTCGCCGGCCGCCGAGGTCCGCGCCACGGGCCGGCAGCCCGAGACCTCCTGAGCGGCGCACTCGCACCGCATCGGGCATCGGAATGCGACCGGCGCGCCGAGCGCGTCCGGCGACCGGCCGGCGGTGCGGTCGGGTACGGCCGGGCCGGAGGGGTACGGCCCGGGCCGCTGCGGCCCGCCCGATCAGGCGGGGCCGCTCACCACGCGGTAGCGCTCCCGGTCGCCCACCGGGCGCAGGAACACGGCGAACGCCGCGGGGCATCGCCGTACCAGCTCCAGCCGCCCGCCGTCGGCGACCGCGAGGCTGCGGGCGAGGGTGAGGCCGAGACCGGTGCCGCCACCGCCGCTCACGTTGCGCTCGAAGATGCGGTTGGCGAGCTCGTCCGGAACGCCGGGTCCCTCGTCGGCGACCTCGATCACGATGGAACGCTCCACACTCGTCGTGGTGATCGTGACCGTTCCGGCGCCGTGCTCGAGGGAGTTCTCCAGCAGGGTGGAGATGACCTGCGTGAGGCCCCCCTCGGTGGCGAGGGCGCTCAGGCCGCGCTCACCCGTGAGCTCGATCCGGCGCCCGGCCCTGCGGAAGGCGGGCTCCCACTCGGTCATCTGCTGCTTGAGGATCGTGTCCACCTCCAGCGGCTCGGCCTGCGCGTGGCGCTGCCGCCGGGCGGCGGCGAGCAGCTCGTCGATCACGGCGGTGAGCCGCTCGACCTGCACGATCGCGGCCTCACCCTCCTCCCGGACCACGGCGGGCTGGTCCGCGGCGGCCACGATCTCCTCCAGGCGCATGGTCAGCCCGGTCAGCGGGGTGCGGAGCTGGTGGGACGCGTCCGTGGCGAACTCCCGCTCCCTGCCGAGCAGCTCGGAGATGCGCGTCGCACTGCGGTCGAGCACCTCCGCCACCCGGTCCAGCTCCGGGATCCCGTAGCGGTGCCTGCTGGGCCGGGCGTCGCCGGAGCCGAGCCGCTCCGCGATCGCGCCCAGGTCCTGCAGCGGCAGCACGAGCCGGCGCGACTGCACGATCGCCAGGCCGACGGCGACGGCGAGCGCCGCGAGCGCGAGCACGACGATGAACAGCAGGCGTGCCCGCACCTCTTCCTCGACCTTGCCGCCGTCCCGGGTCACGCGGACGTAGACCCCGCCCTCGGACTGGACCTCCTCGGTGATCTGCCGGTCCTCGGGCGGGGCGGTGCCCGCGACGACCGGTTCCTGCCCGCTGACGAAGATCTGGATGTACCGATCGGGGTAGTCCCGCTCCAGATGCTGCGCCGTGACCGGGCGCTCACCGGTCATCCGGGCATACTCCATCGCCCCGAGCAGTCGCGTCGCCTCGGCCCGCAGCTCCTGGACGGCCTCGTCATAGATGAGGCGGCTGACCACCACCCCCAGGGGCACCCCCAGGAGCAACACCGCTATGGCCGCGACGACCAGCGTGGAGGAGAGCAGACGCCGCCGCACCCGCCCCCCTAATCACGCTCGAACCGGAAACCGACTCCCCGGACGGTCGTGATGTACTTCGGCTTCGCCGCGTCGTCACCGAGCTTGCGGCGGAGCCAGGAGATGTGCATGTCGAGTGTCTTGGTGGAACCCCACCAGTTCGTGTCCCACACCTCCCGCATGATCTGCTCTCGGGTCACGACCTTGCCCGCGTCGCGCACGAGCACGCGGAGCAGGTCGAATTCCTTGGTCGTGAGGTGCAGCTCCTTGTCGCCCAGCCAGGCCCGGCGGGAGTCGGCGTCGATGCGCACCCCCTGGACCACGGGCGTCTCGGAGGTGCCGCGCCGCAGCAGCGCCCGCACCCGGGCGAGCAGCTCGGCGAGGCGGAACGGCTTGGTGACGTAGTCGTCGGCCCCGGCGTCGAGACCGACCACGGTGTCCACCTCGTCGACCCGTGCCGTCAGGATGAGCACGGGCGTGCCGTGGCCCTCGGCACGGAGACGGCGGGCGACCTCCAGCCCGTCCATCTCCGGCAGCCCGAGGTCCAGAACGATGAGATCGACGCCACCGGACAGAGCCCTCTCCAGGGCCTGCGGGCCGTCGGGGCTCACCTCCACCTGATAGCCCTCGCGGCGCAGTGCACGCGCCAGCGGCTCAGAGATCGAGGTGTCGTCCTCGGCGAGAAGTACGCAGGTCATAAGCGCATCGTATGACCTTAGGCGATCGTTTCCCGGCTGGAGCGCGCGGTTTGACCAGCCGTTGACCCATCAATTGACCTGCGCAAACCTAGACAAATGAGCGACACCTAGGGTGTATCGCCGGAGGGCCCGCGCCCCCGCGCGGAGCGGCCGCCGGCTAGTCCTCGTCGGCCGACGGAGGATCGGCGTACCGCTGGAGGTAGAGCCCCTCGCCGAGGCTCTCGACGAGGTCCAGCTCGGTCTCGAGGTAGTCGATGTGCCGCTCCTCGTCCTCGAGGATGTCCTCGAAGATCCGCGCGGAGGTGATGTCGCCCTTCTCGCGCATGATCCGGATGCCGTTGCGCAGCCGGTCGACCACGCCGAGCTCCAGGTCGAGGTCGGCGCGGATCTGCTCGGGGACGGTCTGTCCGATGTGCAGGGTGTTGAGCTTCTGGTAGTTCGGCAGGCCCTCGAGGAACAGGATGCGATCGGTGAGCCGCTCGGCGTGGCGCATCTCGTCGATCGACTCGGCCCGCGTGTACGCGGCGAGCCGGGTGTAGCCCCAGTTCTCCTGCATCTTCGCGTGCAGGAAGTACTGGTTGATCGCGGTCAGCTCCGAGGTGAGCTGCTCGTTGAGCAGTGTGATGATCTCCGGGTCGCCCTGCATGCAGTGCCTCTACTTCCGCGACGATGGGGGGCCGGTCGTCTCATCGCCTGCCCTGCCCGCGGCACAGGCGACCCAGAGGGCATTCCCTAAGAAGTGGTGGCCAACTCCACCGAACGCTTCAGCATCGTGCATATTCTCCGTATGCAGATCGCACAGTCGCTGCCCGCGCCGGTGGCGTCCCGGATCTGCTTCGCGCTCTTCGCGCCGGCCGCGATGCACTCGTAGATCTCACTCTCGGTCACGGCTCGGCAGACGCAGGCGTACATGCGCGTTCGAGGCCTTTCGCGTACGGAGGTCAAGGACGACCTGGTTAGGTAAGGCACACCTAAGATAGCGCAGCCTAAGCCGCCTCTCCATCCGGGCCGGGTCATGGTGCGTCCAAGGCATTCCGTCCTGGCCCGCCGCGTCGCACTCCCGTTGTCCCCCGCGTCAGCGCCGTGATGCCCATGCCCGCGGCGGCGGCGCCGTGCCCGGTCCTGCGGCAACGCCGCCGCGGCGGATCCGGCGCTCGAGCCCGTGCGCCGGATCCGCCGCGTCATGCACTTCGTCGCCGCCCGCCGCGTGGTCCGCTGGCGCGGCCGTCGCGCCCGGAGACCGGGCGCGACGGCCCGCTGCGCCGGGGCCGCGGGGTCAGAGCTCGACCACCGAGCGCAGCACCTCGCCCCGGTGCATCTTGGCGAACGCCTCCTCAACCTGGTCGAGCCGGATCGTCTCGGTCACGAACCCCTCGAGGTCGAGCCGGCCCTGCAGGTAGAGGTCGATGAGCATCGGGAAGTCCCGCGATGGCAGGCAGTCGCCGTACCAGGACGACTTCAGCGCGCCGCCCCGGCCGAACACGTCGAGCAGCGGCAGCTCGATCGTCATGTCCGGGGTGGGCACGCCGACGAGCACCACGGTGCCCGCGAGGTCGCGGGCGTAGAAGGCCTGCTTGTAGGTCTCCGGGCGGCCGACCGCCTCGATCACCACGTCCGCGCCGAAGCCGCCGGTGATCTCGCGGATCGCCTCGACCGGGTCGGTCTTCGTGGAGTTGATCGTGTGGGTGGCGCCGAACCGCTTCGCCCACTCGAGCTTGCGGTCGTCCACGTCCACCGCGATGATCTTCGCCGCGCCCGCGAGGCGCGAGCCGAGGATCGCCGCGTCGCCCACGCCGCCGCAGCCGATCACCGCGACCGAGTCGCCGCGGGTCACCCCGCCGGTGTTGATCGCCGCGCCGATGCCGGCCATCACCCCGCAGCCGAGCAGGCCGGCCACGGCCGGGCGCGCGGCCGGGTCGACCTTCGTGCACTGCCCGGCGGCGACCAGCGTCTTCTCGATGAACGCGCCGATGCCGAGCGCCGGGGTGAGCTCGGTGCCGTCCTCGAGCGTCATCTTCTGCCGCGCGTTGTGCGTGGCGAAGCAGTACCACGGCCGCCCGCGCAGGCAGGCCCGGCAGTTGCCGCACACCGCGCGCCAGTTGAGGATCACGTAGTCGCCCGGCTGCACCGTGGTCACGTCCGGGCCGACCGCCTCGACCGTTCCGGCCGCCTCGTGGCCGAGCAGGAACGGGAACTCGTCGGTGATCCCGCCCTCGCGGTAGTGCAGGTCGGTGTGGCAGACGCCGCAGGCCTGGACGTTCACCACCGCCTCGCCCGGGCCCGGGTCGGGGACGTGGACGCGCTCCACGCGCACCGGCTCGCCCTTGGCCCTGGCGACCACGCCTTGCACCTCGTACGGCATATCGCACCTCACTCGCACTCGCCGGTGACCCCCGGGCCGGGCGCGGAGCCGTCGGCGCGCTCCCTCGTCCCGTCGGCCCGGATCACCGTGCCTGTCTCGCCGACGCCTGTGCCGGCCGTTCGCCGGTCTCCCCCGCTTGTTCCCGATCCGCCGGTACCGCCCGCAGGACGTACGGCTGGATCACCCCGAAGCCACGGGCCGGCCTGCGCCTGATCTTGCAGATCTCCAGGCCGGGTACGCCGGCAAGCCCCTCCGCCATGCCGGTGTCGATGATGATCGTCCCCGGGCGCGCGATCGCGGTGAGCCGCGCCGCCAGGTTCACCGTGGGGCCGAAGACGTCGCCCATCACGGGCAGGATCGGGCCGTAGGCGAGGCCGACCCGGACGTCCGGCCCGTCCTGCCGCACGGCGTCCGCGAGCTCGAGCGCGATCGCCGCCGCGGAGGGCGGGTCCTGCGCGGTGAACAGCACCTCGTCGCCGAGCGCCTTGACCAGCCGCCCGCCCTGGGCCGCGATCACGTCCGCCGCGCGGGACTCGAAGCCCTCGACCAGCTCGGTGAGCGCCGACTCGTCGAGCTCCCGCGAGTAGCGGGTGAACGAGACCAGGTCCACGAAGCCCACCGCGAGCGTGATCCGCGGGGACGGCGCGAGGTCGTCGGTGGCGAGCACGCGGTTGGCCGCGGCGGCGAGCTGCACCCGCCAGACGTGCACGAGCAGCTTCTCGAAGTCCGGCAGGAGCCGCTCGGCCGCCTCGAGAATCCGGGCGAGGTCCGCCTCGGCGACCCGCTCCCCGGAACCGGCGAGGTGGTCGAGGACGAGCTCGATCTGCCACTGGGCGAGCCGGGCCGTGGTCTGCCCGAGCGCCCGGGCCATGCGGATCACGAGCTTCTCGTCGAGCAGCCCCTCCTCGAGCAGCACGCCGATGCGGCGCAGCGCGGCCACGTCGGCGTCGCTGAAGGCGACCGCGTCGTCGGCGGGGGCGGCGAACCCCAGCGCGCGCCAGATGCGGGCGGCCAGCTCCGACGGCACCCCGGCCGCCTCGGCGACCTGGTGCCGGGTGTGGCGAGCGGGCGGACCGAGGAAAACGCGCTCGATGTCCTCCGCCGTCGGCCGCTTCGCCGGAACCTCATTCATTGCTCTGTTTATATCGTTTGCCGGGATCGCTGTCGCTCACCGTCCGTCCACCTGCCCGTCCGAGATGTCCTCCACCAGGCGGAACAGCTCGGATCGCACCAGCTGGATGCGGGGGACGTCGGTGAGCCGGATGTCGCCGCTGTCCGAGGCGGACTCCACGACCAGGGTGCCGCAGCCGAGGATGCGCTCGAGCAGGCGCTGGTCCGAGCTCACGCTGGTGACCTTGGCGAGCGGGATGTCGTCCTGGGACTTGTTGAGGATGCCGGTGCTGATCGAGAACCGGTGCGTGGTGAGCGTGTACGACGTGGTCACCCAGCGCAGGTAGGGCACGAGCGCCCACCACACGAGCAGGACCACGACCACCGCCGCGACCGCGAGCCGGGCGTAGGGGGTGTACGGCTCGCCGCCGGGGATGAACAACAGGGCGGTCACGAGGGCGGCGAGCAGGACGACGACCGCGAGGACCGGCCGCACCAGCCGTCGCCAGTGCGGATGGAACGAGTGCACCACGCGCTCGCCCTCGGTCAGATGATGCTCGGGGATTCCCATGCGGCACATCGTGGCACGGCGAGGGACGCGCCGTCCGCCCCTTGTGTCCACCCTGTGGATAACCCGCTCCGCCACCGTGCCGGGCGGCGATCCCGCGCGCACCGCGGGGACGGCGTCTCCGTCCCGCTCGCCGTAGCCGTGCCGCCGGGCGCGGCGCGGGCGGCGGTCCCGCCACGCCGCACGGGGTTCCGCCCACCGCGCCGGCGGCGGCCGCACCCCTGGGCTCGTCCCGCCGCAGGCCACCGCGCCGGTTCACGGTGTCCGATCAGCCTGATCGACCGGCGGGATCACCGGGCCGGCCGTACGTGCACGACCTCCCCGGCGCTCACCGCCCGCTCCTCGCCGCCGGCGCGCACCAGCAGGCACCCGGAGGCGTCCACCCCGGTGGCCACGCCGGTGAGCACCCGGTCGCCCGGCAGCTCGACGCGCACCTCGCGGCCGACCGTGGCGCTCGCGGCGAGGTAGGCCGAGCGCAGCCCGGCCGCGTCCGCGTCGCCGTCCGCGGCCGTCCAGTCGCGGTAGTGCCGCTCGATCTCGCGCAGCACGGCCCGCAGCAGCGGGTCGCGGTCGGTGCACGCCGCGCCCTCCAGCGCGAGCGAGGTCGCGGTCGGCACCGGCAGCTCCTCCCGGCGCAGGCTCACGTTGAGCCCCATGCCCACCACGACCGCGCCGTCCCCGCCGGACTCCACCCGTTCGGCGAGCACCCCGGCGAGCTTGCGCTCCCCGGCGAGCAGGTCGTTGGGCCACTTCAGCCGCACGTCCACCTCGGCGATCCGCCGTACCGCGGTCGCCCCGGCCACGCCGACGAGCAGCGGCAGCCAGCCCAGCCGCGCGACCGGCACCCGCGGCCGCAGCAGCACCGAGAACATCAGCCCGGACCGGGGCGGCGCCGACCAGGTGCGCCCCTGCCGCCCGCGCCCGGCGGACTGGTACTCGGTGACGAGCACGGTCCCCTCGGGCGCGCCCGCCCGGGCCGCCTCGGCGAGGTCGGCGTTGGTCGACCCCGTGCGGCCCACCACGGTGAGCGACGACCACAGCGACCCAGGCCGCACCAGCGCCCGCGTCAGCGCCCGCTGCGACAGCGGCGGGCGGTCGAGATCGGTGTACGGCGATTCGTCCACCCGCCCATCCTGCCCGGTCGCGCGGACCGCTCCGGCCACCGGCCGCGCCGGTCAGCCGGTGTTCTGCAGCCCGGCGGCCACGCCGTTCACCGAGAGCAGCAGCAGCGTCGACAGCCGGTCGCGCTCGTGCTCGCTCAGCTCGCGGTTCGCCCGCAGCGCGGACAGCGCGCGCAGCTGCAGGTGGGACAGCGCGTCCACGTACGGGTTGCGGAGCTGCACCGCGCGGGACAGCACCCGGCGGTTCTCCAGCAGCCGCGTGTGGCCGGTCACCTCGAGCACGAGCCGCATGGTGAGGTCGTACTCGGCGAGCACCCGCTCGGTGAAGTCCTCCCGGCCGCCGAGCGACAGGTACCGCTCGGCGATCGCCCGGTCGGTCTTCGCCAGCGACATCTCGGCGTTGTCGATCAGCGAGTTGAACAGCGGCCACTCCTGGTAGGCGCGGCGCAGCTCGTCGATGTCGTCCACGGCGGCCAGGCCGCTGCCGAGGCCGTACCAGCCGGGCAGGTTGACCCGGGTCTGCGCCCAGGCGAACACCCACGGGATCGCCCGCAGGTCGTCGAGCGAGCGCGGGGCGCCGAGGCCGCGCCGCGGCGGCCGGGAGCCGAGCCGCAGCGAGCCGATCTCCTCCAGCGGGCTGACCAGCGCGAACCACTCGGGGAAGCCCGGCGCCTCGGTGAGCGCCCGGTAGGCCCGCTCGCTCGCGTACGCGACCCGCTCGGCGAGCGCGCGGAACCGGGAGGCGGCCTTGCGGGCCCGGTCCTCCACGCTGGGGGTGGAGGCGAGCATGACCGCGTTCGTCACCTGCTCGATGTGCCGCCGGGCGATCGCCATGTGGCCGTACCGCGCGAAGATCACCTCGCCCTGCTCGGTGACCTTGAACCGGCCGGCGACCGACCCGGGCGCCTGGGCGAGCACCGCCCGGTTCGCCGGGCCGCCGCCGCGGCCGAGCGCCCCGCCGCGGCCGTGGAACAGGGTGAGCTTGATGTCGTTCCGGGCGGCCCACTCGGCGAGCTCGGCCTGCGCGTCGTACAGCTTGAGCGTCGCGGCGGTCGGGCCGAGCTCCTTGGCAGAGTCCGAGTAGCCGAGCATGACCTCCAGCCGCCGGCCGTTCTCCGCCAGGCGGCGCTGCACCGCGGGCAGCTCGAGCATGCCGGAGAGCACGTGCGGGGCGTTGTCGAGGTCCTCGCCGGACTCGAACAGCGGCACCACGTCGAGCACCGGGGCGCGCGCGCCCATGGCGTGCTCGGCGAGCTCGTAGACCGCGGCGACGTCCGCGGCCGAGCGGGTGAACGACACCACGTACCGGGAGCAGGCGGCCACGCCGAACCGCTCCTGGATCCAGGCGACGGTGCGGATCGTGGCGAGCACCTCCTCGGTGCGCTCGGACAGCGGCCCGCCGGCGCGGATCTCGGCGAGCGCCGCCTCGTGCACCTGGGAGTGCTGCCGGATCTCCAGCTCGGCGAGGTGGAAGCCGAACGTCTCCACCTGCCAGATGAGGTTCTGCAGCTCGCCGTACGCCTGCCGGACCGCCCCCGCCTCCGCCAGCGAGCGCTGGCACAGCCGCAAATCCGCCAGGAACTCGTCGGCCGAGCGGTAGGCGAGGTCGAGGTCGCGCCGCCGGGTGGCGCCGATGCGGTGGGCGCAGAACAGCAGCCACTGCCGGTGCGGCTCGCGCGGCGAGCGCATGGCGAGCTCGGCGAGCAGGTCGGGGTGGTCGCCCTCGGCGTGGGCGAGCGCGGCGCGCAGCTCCGGCGAGGCCGGGGTGTCGCCGTCGGAGAGGGTGAGGGTACGGCCGATGCGGGTGGTGGCGTTCTCCAGCGCGATCAGCACGTGCTCGGCCTGGATGAGCAGGGCCTCGCGGGTCTTCTTCGCGGTGACGTTGGGGTTGCCGTCCCGGTCGCCGCCGATCCAGCTGCCGTACCGGATGAACGCCCGGGCGAGCGGCGGGCGGGTCCCGGTGCCCTCGGCGAGCGCGTCGTCCAGGGCCCGGTAGATGACCGGCACCACCCGGAACAGCGTCTCGTCGAACATCGCCATCGCGGTGCGGACCTCGTCGAGCGGGTCGAGCGGGGTCGACCGCAGCTGCGCGGTCCGCCACAGCAGGTCGATCTCCTCCAGCAGCCGCCGCCGGGCCTCGCGGCGCTCCCCCGCGCCCGCGCCGGGCGCGTTGTAGGCGGCGAGCTGGGCGCTGATGCGCTGGATCGCGGTGACGACGGCGCGGCGCCGCGCCTCGGTGGGGTGGGCGGTGAGCACCGGGTGGTAGACGAGCTCGTCGACCAGCCGTTGCAGCCGCTCCGGCCCGAGGTCCTGGCGCAGCTCCCGGACCGCCGCGGCGATCGACTCCGGCTGCACGGCGTCCTCGGTGTCGCGCCGCCGCAGCGTGCGGATCCGGTAGTGCTCCTCGGCCAGGTTGGCGAGGTGGAAGTAACAGGTGAACGCGCGGGCGATCTGCACCGCGCGGTCGAGCGGCCACGCCGCGACCATCTCGGCGACCTCGTCCGCGGACACCTCGCCCCGGCGGGCGCCGATCACGGCCTTCCGCAGCCGCTCCACGTCCTCGAGCAGGTCCGGACCGCCGCTCTCGGCGATGACCTGACCCAGTAGCTCACCGAGCAGCCGCACGTCGGCCCGCATCTCCTCGGGCATCTCGGCGGCCACGCTCTGCCTGCCTACGGCCATGTCTCGAAGGGTATCGAGTGGGCTATGTCTCACCGCGAGGCGACCCCCCGATTGGACTAGACCACTACTCGGCGCAGGGCCGGTGCCGGGACCGGCCGGTGAAACGATCATTACCCGCCAGTAAGTTACCGACGCGTCACAACCGATCGCGGGGTGTGCCCGCTGGTCGCGCGCACGGGACGATTACGCTGTGCCCCATGACCGCTGAGCCCGTAGCCGAGCGCACGCCTGAGCAGGAGCGCATCGACATCCACACCACCGCGGGCAAGATCGCCGATCTCAAGCGGCGCCGGGAGGAGGCGCTCCACGCCGGCTCCGCGCGTGCGGTGGAGAAGCAGCACGCCAAAGGCAAGATGACCGCGCGCGAGCGCATCGAGGCGTTCCTCGACAAGGGGTCGTTCGTCGAGTTCGACGAGCTCGCCCGGCACCGCTCGCACAACTTCGGGATCGACAGGAACCGGCCGTACGGCGACGGCGTGATCACCGGCCACGGCACGGTGGACGGGCGGCCGGTCGCGATCTACAGCCAGGACTTCACCGTGTTCGGCGGCTCGCTCGGTGAGGTCTACGGCGAGAAGATCGTCAAGGTGATGGACTACGCGCTCAAGGTCGGCTGCCCGATCATCGGGATCAACGACGGCGGCGGGGCGCGCATCCAGGAGGGCGTGGTCGCCCTCGGTTTGTTCGCGGAGATCTTCAAGCGGAACGTGCACGCCTCCGGCGTGGTGCCGCAGATCTCGCTGATCATGGGACCGTGCGCGGGCGGCGCGGTCTACTCCCCCGCGCTCACCGACTTCATCCTCATGGTCCGGGAGAAGTCGCACATGTTCATCACCGGGCCGGACGTGATCAAGACGGTCACCGGTGAGGAGGTCACCTTCGAGGAGCTCGGCGGCGCGCACACCCACGGCTCCCGGTCCGGCGTCGCCCACTACGAGGCCACCGACGAGCAGGACTGCTTCGAGTTCGCCCGCGAGCTGCTCAGCTACCTGCCGTCGAACAACCTCGACGAGCCCCCGGCGATCGAGGTCGAGGAGCTCCCGTACGGCGAGCTGAAGGTCACCGACGCCGACCGCGAGCTCGACACGCTCATCCCGGACTCGCCGAACCAGCCGTACGACATGCACGAGGTCATCCGGCACGTGCTCGACGACGGCGAGTTCCTGGAGATCCACGCCGGGTTCGCGCCGAACATCATCGTCGGCTTCGGCCGGGTCGAGGGCCGCTCGGTCGGCGTGGTCGCCAACCAGCCGATGAGCTTCGCCGGCACGCTCGACATCAACGCCTCGGAGAAGGCCGCCCGGTTCGTCCGCACCTGCGACGCCTTCAACATCCCGGTGCTCACCTTCGTCGACGTGCCCGGCTTCCTGCCCGGCACCGACCAGGAGTGGAACGGCATCATCCGCCGCGGCGCCAAGCTGCTGTACGCGTACGCCGAGGCCACCGTGCCGCTGGTCACCGTGATCACCCGCAAGGCGTACGGCGGGGCGTACGACGTCATGGGCTCCAAGCACCTCGGCGCCGACATCAACCTCGCCTGGCCGACCGCGCAGATCGCGGTGATGGGCGCCCAGGGCGCGGTGAACATCCTCTACCGGCGCGAGCTCGCCGCCGCCGAGGACCCGGACGCGCTGCGGGCCCGGCTGGTGCAGGAGTACGAGGACACCCTCGCCAACCCGTACCTGGCGGCCGAGCGCGGCTACGTCGACGCGGTGATCCT
>QGUZ01000415.1 GCA_003242605.1 Actinomycetota bacterium | reverse complement strand
CCCTCGGCACGGATGACGCCCTCACGCGGCTGTGGCCGCTCACCCGGAAATCGCCGTTCCCGGTCTGGTTCCACCGCTGGGTGGACATCGAGGAGGCCGCACACACGCTCAAGACCTGGCAGCCGCTTCTCGTCCCAGGGCTGCTCCAGACGGAGAGCTACGCTCGGGCGATCATATCTCAGCGCCCCGATCTCACATCCGAGCAAATCGATACGATCGTCGCTGCACGTCTGCAGCGGCAAGAGATTCTGGTGCGGGAGAAGCCGCCGCTATTCATCGTGCTGCTGGACGAGGGGATTCTTTACCGGCAGGTCGGCACTAAGGAAATCATGCGCAAGCAGCTTCTTGCGCTCATTGAGGCGGCGCAGCGCCCGAGGATCACCATCCACGTAGTTCCCATCGAGGCACAGGCGCTCCTCGGGCTGGGAGGTGCCTTCGTAATTGCCAGTCTCTCCGGGGAATCCGACTACGTCTATGTGGACGGTATCAGCGAAGGCTATGTCACTGATCGGGATTGCGATGTAGAAGTGGTCGCCAACATGTACGAGTCAATTCGCTCTCTCGCCCTCCCTATGCCCGCGAGCCTAGACTTGATAGCCAAGGTGGTGGAGGACAAATGGACAGAGACCTGAGCCGCGTTAAGTGGCGTAAGGCCCGGCGCAGCAGCTCAAACGGCGGCGACTGCGTCGAGGTCGGCGTCTGGCGCAAGTCCAGCTACAGCAGCGCCAACGGCGGTGACTGCATCGAGGTCGCGGTCATCGACAAGTCGCACCCCAACTCCAGGGGAACGGAAGACCTGTTCGCCGAGGCCCCGCACAAGGCCGGGCACGACCGGCTCTACGTGATCCGTGACTCCAAGAACCCCGACGGCCCCAAGCTCTACTTCACCCCGGCCGAATGGGAGGCGTTCCGGCTCGGCGTGATCGACGGCGAGTTCGACGACCTCGCCGAACAGGCCGAGGCCGCGGCTCGGTCGCGTGCCGAGTAGCCCGGCGACCGCCGAGGTGGCGGGCGCCCGCCCGCCGCCCGCCCCACTCTGTCCGACCGCCATCGCGGCAGGCCAGGGCGGCCATTCTGCGACACGGGGCATGCCCGCAGGTCACCCAGCAAGGCCGCCATACGCGTCCGGTCTTTCGCGTGCCGCGAAAACACGACGCTTTCGCAACGCATTGTTCCACTGTGCCTGCCTGATGGTAGAAAGAAGATCAACATTAAGGGCTGGCGCCGTGGCCAAATGTGACCGGGACGGAATGGCCACCTTGGTCGAAGCCCTCCAGGAGGTGGGGAGGTCGTCGTGTCGCAGCGCGATTCGGGTTTGCCGGGTTCCGACCCCAATGAAGGACCGCTGCCCTCAATGAGAACAATGTCCGATTTCGCCGAGCAGCCGCCGGCACCGGGGATCGACATCACGAAACCGCATGTCGCCCGCATATACGACTACTTTCTGGGCGGCAAGCACAATTACGCCGCCGACCGGGAGGCCGCGGCGCAGCTCCTCCAGGTGATGCCGACCGTCCGGACCGCGGCCCGGGTGAACCGGCGGTTCCTCATCGAGGCGGTGCGCTGGCTGGCCCAGGAGGCCGGTATCCGGCAGTTCCTCGACATCGGCTCCGGCCTGCCCACCCAGCAGAACGTCCACGAGGTCGCCCAGGCCATCGACCCCAACGCCAAGGTCGTCTACGTCGACAACGACCCCCTCGTCCGCGTGCACGCCGACGCGCTGCTGGCCACGACGCCCAACACCGTCGTCATCGAGGCCGACCTGCGCGATCCGGAGGGACTGCTCAACCGGCCCGAGCTGCGCGAGCGTCTCGACTTCACCAAGCCGATCGCGCTGCTCCTCGTCTCGATCGTCCACTTCATCGAGGACACCGCGCAGGCCCTCAAGGTCGTGAAGACCCTCCGCGACGCCCTGCCGTCCGGCTCGTACGTGGTCCTGTCCCACGGTGTCCACGACGAGAGCATCGCGGACACCCTGGACGAGGCCGTCGCCATCTACCGGCGTTCCAACACGGGGGTCACGCCGCGTACGCGCGACGAGATCGCCCGGTTCTTCGAGGGGTGCACCATGATCGGCAACGGTCTGAGCCCGATGGCCGAGTGGAGCATCCGCGGCCCGCTGGTCGATCACGAGGAGAACCGGATCGTCTCGATCAACGAGCTCCCCGAGATGCGGGGCTTCCCGCTGCTGTGCGGGGTGGGCCGTATCGAGCGCTGAGCAAGCCGACCACCCCGCATGGCCGGGTTGAGCGAGAGCACCGACCGGGATCGTCGACATCGAGGAGAGTGTGGTGTCACAGCAGGAGGCCGGCGGCATCGGCGTATCGGGCGCCGACCACGAGGAGCGGCCGCGGACCGTGGCCGAGCCGTACGGCGACGAGCGGCCGCCCACGCCCGGGATCGACATCACCAAGCCGCACATCGCCCGCATCTACGACTATTTCCTGGGCGGCAAGCTCAACTACGCGGTCGACCGCGAGGCGGCCGAACAGGTGCTGAAGTCCGTACCGGAGCTCCGGCTCGCGGCCCGGATCAACCGCCGTTTCCTGATCGAGCCGGTGCGCTGGACGGCGCAGGAGGCGGGCGTGCGCCAGTCGCGAGATGACGGCGTCATCTCCATCGGCGACATGTCCACATTGAAGGACTTTCCCGGAATGTGCGGCCTGGCCCGCATCGACCACTGACCGCGGCGATGGCGGGCGAGGCCGGCCCGTCCGGCACCCGCCGTACGCGCCGGCGGCGCTGCCCGACCATCGGAGACGGGCCGAGACACCCGGCCCCGGTGGGGCGAGGCAGGCACCGATCCTGATCCCGAAACATCGAGGAGGTCATCATGTCTCAGCAGGACGCGGGCGGCACGGGCGCGCTGGGCGCCGAGCAGGTCGAGCAGCCGCCGGCACCCGACATCGACATCAGCAAGCCGCACGTCGCCCGGATGTACGACTACTTCCTGGGCGGCAAGAACAACTACGCCGCCGACCGCCAGGCGGCGGAGGCGGCCCTCAAGGCGACGCCGGAGGTACGGCTCGCCGCCCGGGCGAACCGCCGCTTTTTGATCAAGTCGGTGCGCTGGCTTGCCCAGGAGGCGGGCATCCGCCAGTTCCTCGACATCGGCTCCGGCCTGCCCACCCAGCAGAACGTCCACGAGGTCGCCCAATCCGTCGACCCGAACGCCCGCGTCGTCTACATCGACAACGACCCGCTGGTCCGGGTCCACGCCGACGTGCTGCTCGCCACCGACCCGAACACGATCGTCCTCGAGGCCGACATGCGGGACCCCAAGGCCCTGCTCGACCGGCCCGAGATCCGCGAGCACCTCGACTTCTCCCAGCCGATCGCGCTGCTGCTCGTCGCCGTCCTCCACTTCATCCGGAACCACGACGAGGCATACGCGATCGCCGACACGCTGCGCGAGGCGCTGCCGCCCGGCTCGTACGTGGTGCTCTCCCACGTCATGCTCCCCGAGCAGCTCACCGAGGGGCAGAAGGAGACCCTCGCCACCTACAACACCCGCACCGCCACCGGGCTCACCCTGCGTACCCGCGACCAGATCGCCCGCTTCTTCCAGGGGCTCACCCCGGTCGGCAGCGGCCTCTCCCTCATCGCCGACTGGACCATCGGCAACGAGCACGACTCGTACGGGGACGATGTCATCTCCATCGACGAGATCCCCGCGTTGAAGGGCTTCCCGCTGATGTGCGGCGTGGCCCGCGTCGACGGCTGACGTGACGGCGGCGGGTGCGGACGGCCCGGCCGGCGCATCCACCGCCCGACCGCCGCAGACACACAATCGAACCCGGCCCGGCCGCGGCGAGGGAGGCCGCCGACCGGGATCTCCCCCATCGAGGAGGTCGTCGTGTCACTGAAGGACTCGAGCAGCATGGGCGCCTC
>QGUZ01000414.1 GCA_003242605.1 Actinomycetota bacterium | reverse complement strand
CCAGTCGGGACACGTGTCCTCCGTGCGAAATCCCGGTTACATACGTGTTAGGTAGATGCATGCATGTTATGCATAGCGCTAATGTGGACGTCAACAGACAGTTACATAACGCTCAGGTAAACAGACCCCGAGGGAGGTGGGGTGCGGCTCCATTTGCTGGCGCTCCTGAAGAAGGAACCTGCCCACGGGTACGAGCTGAAACAGGCGCTTGAGCAGACCTTCGGACAGGCGTACCCCTCTCCCAACATCGGGCAGATCTACGTCACGCTCAACCGGCTGGAGAAGGACGGGCTCGTCCGGTCGGTCGACGTCGAGCAGAGTAACCGGCCGAACAAGAAGGTCTACTACCTCACCGCCAAGGGGTCCGAGGTCCTGGAGGAGTGGATCGACTCGCCCACCGAGGGGCCGCGGGTCCGCGACGAGTTCTTCATGAAGCTCGTGCTGGCGCCGATGACCGGCATCGCCGACCGCATGCAGCTCATCAACCGCCAGCGCCGGCACTACCTGAAGCTCATGCGCGACCTCAACCGGCTCGCCGCCACCACCGATCCGCAGAACAAGGTGGCCCGCCTCCTCATCGAGGGTGCGATGCTGCACTTGCAGGCGGACCTCGACTGGCTGGAGCGTTGCCAGGAGGATTTGACCTGACGACGGCCGAGCTACGGAAGGAGCGGTGACCGCCGATGACCTCTGCCGCGGCGCCGGTGGTGCGCACCGTCAACCTGGTGAAGATCTACCAGAACGGCGGCGTCCCGGTGCCCGCCGTGCGCGGGGTCGACCTGACCGTTGAGGAGGGCGAGTTCGTCGCCATCATGGGCCCGTCGGGGTCCGGCAAGTCCACGCTCATCCACATGCTCGGCGGCCTCGACACCCGCACCGGCGGCGAGATCTGGCTCGACGGCACGCGCGTGGACACCCTGTCGGAGAGCGCGTGGGCGGTGCTGCGCCGCAAGAAGATCGGCTTCGTCTTCCAGTTCTTCAACCTGGTGGCGAACATGACCGTCGCCGACAACGTCGAGCTGCCCGCGCTGCTCGCCGGCGCCTCCGCCCGGGAGGCCCGGCGCCGCCGCGAGGAGCTGCTCGACGCGCTCGGCCTCACCGGCCGCGCCGACGCCGCCCCCGCCCAGCTCTCCGGCGGCGAGCAGCAGCGGGTGGCGCTCGCCCGCGCGCTCGCCAACCAGCCCCGGCTGCTCCTCGCCGACGAGCCCACCGGCAACCTCGACAGCCGGAACACCAACGACGTGCTGCGGCTGCTCGGCGAGGTGCACGCCAAGGGGCAGACCATCGTGCTCGTCACCCACGACGCCCGGGTCGCCGCCATGGCCGACCGGGTGATCAACCTGCTCGACGGCCAGATCGTCGACGACGCCGACATCACGCCGCGGCGCTCCCGCAGCCGGGGCTCCGCCTGGGACGTCATCGAGCTGCACGGATGACCACCGACGGGTACGGCACGGCCGGGAACGGCCCGGCGCGGCGTGGCGCGGCCCGCACCGTGGCGGAGGCGACCTGATGCAGGCGATCGCACGCTGGATCAAGGCCGACCTGCGGGCCCGGCGCGGCCAGGCCGCGCTCACCGTGCTCGCGGTCGCGGGCATCGTCGCCGCGCTGATCGCCGCGGCGACGCTGCTCGAGGACGGCACCAACCCGTGGCGCGGCCTGTTCACCAAGGGCAACGGCGCCCACGTGTGGATCCACACCGTCGATCCCCCCGACCCGGCCGCGCTGCGGCGGCTCGACGGGGTGGTCGACGTGGCCGGGCCGTACCGGAGCGCGCCGGCCACGCTCGTGCAGCCGGGCAAGCGGACCCCGATCACGCTCCGGGAGATGCCCGCCGCGCTGCCCCGGGTGGGGCGGCCGGTGGTCGCCGAGGGCCGCTGGCTCGACCCCCGCGACCCCGAGGGCGTGGTGGTGGAGCGCTCGTTCGCCAAGGCGACCGGGCTGCGGCCGGGCAGCGCGTTCACCGTGACCGGCCTCGACGGCGCCAGCCACGACCTCGTCGTGGTCGGCCTCGCCGAGAGCGGCGACCAGGGCTTCTACCCGGAGTGGAAACCCGGGCTCGCCTGGACGCTGCGCCAGACGCTGCTCACGGTCGAGCCGAAGAGCGGCCGCACCGAGTCGGTCACCGGGCTGCGCCTGTCCGACCCCGAGCTCACCGACCTCATCGTGCAGCGCACGGTCACCACGCTCGGCGGCCAGGTGCAGCGCATCTCCACCTGGCGCGAGGTGCGGGCGTCGATGGAGCTCGACAACCGGCTGCTCGGCGTGCTGCTCGCGCTGTTCGGCACGGTGGGGCTGATCGCCGCGGCGCTCGCGATCGCGAACGCGGTCGGCGGCCGGGTGCTCGTCCAGCTCCGGGACATCGCCACGCTCAAGTCGCTCGGGTTCACCCGCGGCCAGGTCACCCTCGCGCTGCTCGTCGAGCACGGCGCGCTCGGCCTCGCCGGCGTGGTGCTCGGCGTCGCCGCCGGCTGGGCGATCACCGCGTACGCGATGGAGGACCTCGTCGTGGTGCCGCTCTCGCTCGGCCCGCTCGCCGCGATCGCCGGCGGCACCGCGCTCACCGTGCTCGTCGCCGTGGGGCTGCCCGCCTGGCGCGGCGGCCGCACCCGGCCGATCCCGGCCGCCCCCGCCGCGCCCCCGCGCGGCCGGCTGTCCCGGCTCGCCCGGCTCGCCCTGCTGGTACGGCTGCCGCCCGCGCTCGTGCTCGGCGCCCGGGACGCGTTCACCCGGCGGCTGCCCGCCCTGCTCACCACGTTCGGGCTCGCCGTGCCGATGATGATGATCAGCATCGGGCTGGGCTGCTGGGCCACGCTCGACGACTTCCGCGAGCACCCGGAGCGGGTCGGCCAGGCCGCCGCGCTCACCGTGCGCGCGGGCAGCGTGCCCGCGGCCGACGTGGGCCGGATCGCGCTCGCCGACCCGGGCGTGAAGGCCGCCTATCCGGGGGCCGAGGTGGACACGCTCGTGCCCGGCCAGACCCGCACGGTGCGCGCCCGCGCGCTCGGCACCTCCACCGACCCGTACCCGTTCCACGTGGTGGAGGGGCGCATGTACCGCGAGCGCGGCGAGGCCGTGGCCGGGCAGGGCCTGCTCGACCTGATGGACGTGGAGATCGGGGACCGGGTCCGGGTGACGATCGGCGGCACCCCGCTCATCCTGCTCATCGTGGGCCGGGTCATCGAGCCCGAGCAGGACGGCGAGGTGCTCTCCTTCGGCATCGACAGCCTCAACGCCAAGGACGCGGTGCCGGTGCCGTTCTACGGCCTCGTGCTGCACGACGACGCCGACCCGGCCGAGGTCCGCGCCCGCCTCGAGGCGGCCGGGCTCGAGGTCTCCCAGCCGGTCAACCCGGCCGACCGCCTCGCCATCATCCGGGTGATCATCATCGCGCTCACCGTGGTGCTCGCGCTGATCGGCCTGGCGAACCTGCTCACCGCGAGCGCGCTCGGGCTGCGCGACCACGCGGTCGACCTCGCCGTGCTCAGGGCGATAGGGCTCACCCCGCGCCAGGTCACCGCGACGCTGGTCACCGCGATCGGGCTGCTCGTCACCCTCGGCGTGCTGATCGGCACGGCCGCGGGCGCCTCGCTGTCCGCCTGGCTCATCGACCTGCAGGGCGCGGCGAGCGGCGTCGGCTCCGGCATCGGCCGCACCCCGTCGCCCGCCACCCTCGCCGTGGCCGCGCTCATCGCGATCGGCGCCGCGCTGCTCGTCGCGCTCATCCCCGCGCGGCGCGCGGCCCGGCTGCACGTGCCGCGCACCGCCTGAGCGGCGCGGACCGGCTCAGATCCGCGCCGGCGGGGTCTCGCCGAGGGCGGCCAGGCCCGCGGCGAGCACGGCCCGCACCGCGCGGGCGAGCCCCCCCCGGGCCACGTGCACCGCCCCCACCGGCCCCG
>QGUZ01000413.1 GCA_003242605.1 Actinomycetota bacterium | reverse complement strand
GAGCACACCGCGGAGACCGTGACGGACCGGCCGCGGGCCGCCTTGGCCGGGTGCACCCCGATGCCGGTCGTGATCCGGCTCATCGGGTCACCGGTGCCCGTGCCGGACCCGGCGGTGGGGGTGGGGGTGGGGCTGGGAAGCGGGTGCCGGTGGTCCGGCTCGGGCACCGTGGTCGGCGGCGGGGTCGTACCCCGGGTGGGGGCGCTGCTCGGCGCGGTGCTCGGCGCGGACCCGCCCGGAGCCGGGGCCGGGTCGCCGCCCGAGCCTCCCGAGCCACCGTTGAAGATCACGTCCGAGCACGAGTAGAACGCCTCGGGGCTGTCGCTGCGCTGCCAGATCGCGTAGATCAGGTGCCGCCCGCGCTTGTCCGGCAGCCTGGCGGAGATCGTGTAGGCGCCGTTCGCCAGCGGCGGGTCGGTGACCGTGACGAACGGGGTGCTCTCCAGGTCGGACCAGCGCAGCGGCTTGGTCGGGTCGTAGCCGTCCTTGGTGACGTACAGCTCGAACGAGCCCCGGTGCGGGGCGGTCGCCCGGTAGGTGAACGTGAACCGGGCGCCCGCCGTCAGCGGGGTCGCGGGCCAGTCGGCGCGGGCCTGGTCGAGCCCGCGGTACTTGTCCCGGCCGGCGCTGCACAGCTTGCCGTCGGGGATGATCTCCCGGTGCCGCCCGGCCGCGTCGGGGATGTTCACCTCGTTCCAGTCGTAGAGCGGCTGCGTGCCGCCGAGCCGGACGGCCTCCTTGCAGGCCTCGGACTTGGGGTTCTCCGGGTTCTCGTTACGGCAGACGAGCGCACGGCTCGGCGGGTTCTGCATCGTCCCGTGCGCGAACGCCGGCTCGGCGAGCGCGAGCGGAACCAGCGGAAGCGCGGTCGAAGCCGCGACCACGGCGGCGAGAGAAGCCTTACGGCGGGCATTGCCGGTGATTCGCATGCCCAAAGACTGACCCGCGGCGCGCAAGAAAATCTTGCTCTTAAGCCGCCGTTAAGGCCGCGTTAGGCACGCCTTGAGACCATGATCGCGGATCCATTGGCCGAACCTCGTTGACCGGCGACGACACCGGTCACGCACCGCTCCACCGCGCCGATCGGGCCGAGCGCGACGGCCCGGTCGGCGCGGTTCCTCCGGCCACCGGCCGCGCCGCGCGCCACCGCTCCGAACCGCTCGGGCCGCTCCCGCACGCACGGGCTCCGCACCTGCCGAAGCCGGGCGGCGCACCTGCCGGTCCCGTGCGCAGGGCCGGGCGACGCGGAAGCGCCGCCGAGCGCGGCGGGCCTGCCGCACCGCCCGCGCGTCGAGCGTCCCGGGGCGACAACGCGATCGGCGCGGCCGCACCGACCTGCGGCGCGGCACGGAATCCTCCCGCGAAGCCGGTGGCGCCCCGGCCGCCCGGCGGCGGGCTTCGCGGGCATGCCGCGCCGCGGCCTAGGAGCGGGTGCGACGGCCCAGCCGGCGCGGGGAGGCGGTCCGCGGGGTGGTGCGCAGCCACAGCTGGACGGAGGCGCCGCCGAGCACGGGCGAGCGGTCGATCTTCAACGTGCCGCCGGTGGACTCGGCGAGGCGGCGGGCGATGTCGAGGCCGAGGCCGGTCGAGCCGGCGCCGCTCGCGCCGCGGCGCAGCGCGGTCCCCGGGTCGCGGATGCCGGGTCCGGCGTCGGCGACGAGGATGCCCACGGTGTCGGCGCCCTCGTGCAGGGTCACGGTGAACGCCGTGCCCTCCGCGGTGTGCCGGAACACGTTGCCGAGCAGCGCGTCGACGACCGCGGTGAGCTCGGCGGCGGGCACCGGGACGTGGACGGGCGAGGACGCGCCGACCAGGTCCCAGGGCCGCCCCTGGTCCTCGGCGAGCGCCGACCAGAACTCCAGCCGCTCCCGCAGCACCTGGGCCGCGTCGCACCAGCCGGACGCGCCGCCGGCCGGCGGCCTCGCCGTCCCGGGCCGCTCCGGCCGGTCCGCCGCAGGCGGGGACGGCTCGCCCGGCGGGCCGTCGCCGTACCCGGCCGCGGGCCGCGCGCCGGACGGGCGGGGCGGCGCGCCGTTGCGCGCCCGGGCCGCGGTGATGATCGCGTCCACCTCGTGTTCCAGCCGGTCGAGCGCGTCCCGGCTCGGCTCGGCCTCCGGCCCGAGGCGGCCCATGCTGAGGCGCAGCGCGGTGAGCGGCGTGCGCAGCCGGTGCGACAGGTCGGCGACGAGCTCGCGTTCGGCGGCGAGCAGCTCCACCACCCGGTCGGCCATCGCGTTGAACGCCCGCGCGGCCGCCACCAGCTCGGGCGGCCCGTCCGGCTCCACCCGCACGGCGAGGTTGCCCGCGCCGAGCTCGGTGGCCGCGGCGCCGAGCCGCCGGGTGGCGCGGACGAGCCGCATGCCGAGCCGGTCGGTGACGAGCACCGAGCCGATCACCAGCACCACGGCGAGCGCCGCGAGCACCGCCCACGACCGGCCCACGCCCCGGGTCAGCGCCTCCGGCGGCACGAACACCTCGATCACCGCGCTCCGCCCGCCGTCGAGCACGACCGGCCGCAGCAGCAGCCGCCCGTCGCCGAACTCGGTGGTGACCGCCCGGTTGCGCCGGGCGGCGTCGGCGAGCAGGTCCGCCGCGGCCCGCGGGGTGCCGAGCACGCCGCCGTCCGGCAGGTGGATCGCGATCCGCCCGTCCGCCCCGACGCTGGCGATGGCGTGTTCCAGCCGCTCCGGCTCGGTGGTGATCGCCAGCACCGGCACGAGCGCGGCGGCCTGCCGTTCCCCGTCGGCGATCGCCCGCGCGCGGGCCGCCTCGCGCACCACCAGGCCGAGCGGCACGAGGAACGCGAGCGTCACCATCGCGGTGCACGCGACCGCGAGCAGCACCAGCGAGCGTCTCACCGCGGCCCGTTCAGTCCCGCGGCGCCGACAACATCACCCCGACGCCGCGCACCGTGTGCAGGTAGCGCGGGCGCGCGGCGGTCTCCCCCAGCTTCCGCCGCAGCCACGACAGGTGCACGTCGATCGTCTGGTCCTCGCCGTACGCCTGCCGCCACACCTCGGTGCGCAGCTCGCGCCGCGACACCACCCGATCGGCCCGGGCCGCGAGGTAGGCGAGCAGGTCGAACTCCCGGCGGGTGAGCGACAGCGGCGCCCCGTCGAGCGTCGCCTCCCGCCGGTCGAGGTCCACCTCGAGGCCGCCCACCCGGAGCACCGCGGGCGGGGCCGCCGCCCTGCGGGTACGGCGCAGCACCGCCTCCAGCCGCGCCTCCAGGTGCTCGCCGGAGAACGGCTTGACCAGGTAGTCGTCGGCCCCGGCGCGCAGCAGCCGGACGATCTCGGCCTCGTCGTCCCGCGCCGTGGCGACGATCACCGGTACGTCGGAGACGCCGCGCATCATCTTCAGCGCCTCGGCGCCGTCGAGGTCGGGCAGGCCGAGGTCGAGCACGACCACGTCCGGCGGGTTCCGGGTGATCTCCCTTAGCGCGTCGAGCGCCCGCCCCGCGCTGCGCACCGCGTGCCGTCCGGCGAGCGCCTGGATGAGCTCCGCGCGGACGAGATCGTCGTCCTCGACCACGAGCACCGTCGCCATGTGACCCAACGGTAGGGCACGAGATCGCAAAAGAACCGATAATTCAGCGCATGCGACGGGTGGTGGGATACCTGGCGATCTGGTGCGGCGCCACCGCCCTGTCGATCTGCCTGGCCTGGTTCGGCGTGCGCGACGTGCTCCGCGCCGAGGTCACCGACGCGCCGTACCCGGGCCTGCCCGCCGCCGAGGCCCGCACCGGCCGTCCCCCCACCCCCGCCGCCACCGGCCCGCCCGTCTCCCCGGGCGCCACCCCCACCCCCCCGCCCAGCCCCCGCCGGCCCGCCCCGCGGCCCCCCGCCGCCCCCTCCCCCCCCCGCCCCCCCCCCGCCCCCGCCCCCGCCCGCCCCGCCGCG
>QGUZ01000412.1 GCA_003242605.1 Actinomycetota bacterium | reverse complement strand
GTCCGGGCCGTGGATCGGCGGCGGCCGGCTTCTCTATAGGCTTGACGGCGTGACTGAAGCGACACTGGATCCCGAGGACAACAAGCTCGTCGTGCTCGCCCGCGCCACCCGTGCCCGGAACGGCACGGCCGAGGGCGCGGCGGTCCGCGACGAGATCGGCCGTACCTACACCGCATCCGAGGTGAACCTTCCGTCGCTGACCCTGACCGCGGTGCAGGCCGCCGTGGTGATGGCGGCGTGCAGCGGCGCCCGGTCGCTCGAGGCGGCCGCGCTCGTCACCGAGGCCGACGCGCCGTCCGAGGCCGACCTGCGCGCGATCCGCGACATGTCGGCCGGAACCCTGTTCCTCGCCGGTCCGGACGGCACCGTCAAGGGGCGCCACGGATGACCACCGGACGCGACGCCAGGGACGCCGGGACCGCGGCGCGGGATCCGGGCCGGGGCGCTGCGGCGGACGCCTCGCCGAGCCGCGCCGGGGACGGCGGGACGACCGCCGGCGGCTCCGCCGGGACGCCGCACCGGACCGGCTTCGTCTGCTTCGTCGGCCGCCCCAACGTGGGCAAGTCCACGCTGATGAACGCCCTCGTCGGGACCAAGGTCGCGATCACCTCGGACAAGCCGCAGACCACCCGCCGGGCGATCCGCGGGATCGTGCACCGGCCCGACGCCCAGCTGATCATCGTCGACACCCCCGGCCTCCACCGGCCGCGCACCCTGCTCGGCGAGCGGCTCGACAGCCTGGTGCTGTCCACGCTCACCGAGGTCGACGTGATCGGCTTCTGCGTGCCGGCGAACGAGCGCATCGGCAAGGGCGACCGGTTCATCGCCGAGAAGGTGTCGGCGATCCGCGAGACGCCGGTCGTCGCCGTGGTCACCAAGTGCGACCTCGCCGGGCGCAAGCAGATCGCCGAGCAGCTCCTCGCCGTGGACCGGCTCGCCGACTTCGCGGACATCGTCCCGGTCTCGGCGCAGACCGGCGAGCAGCTCGGCGTGCTCACCGACGTGCTCGTCAAGCACCTGCCCGAGGGCCCGCCGCTCTACCTCGACGGCGAGCTCACCGACGAGCCCGAGCAGGTCCTCGTCGGCGAGCTGATCCGCGAGGCCGCCCTGGAGGGCGTGCGCGACGAGCTGCCCCACTCGATCGCCGTCGTCGTCGACGAGATGCATCCCCGGCCCGGCCGGGACGACCTGCTCGACATCTACGCGGTCCTCTACGTCGAGCGCCCGTCGCAGAAGGCGATCGTCATCGGCCAGCGGGGCGAGCGCCTCAAGCAGGTGGGGATCAAGGCCCGCAGGCAGATCGAGGCGCTGCTCGGCACCCGCGTCTACCTCGACCTGCACGTGAAGGTCGCCAAGGACTGGCAGCGCGACCCCAAGCAGCTGCGCCGCCTCGGCTTCTTCGACTGACCGCTTCGACCGGCGGCGGCGCCGGCCGGGCCCGGGCCGCCGCGGCCGCGGGCGGGGCCCGCCGGCCCGGAGCTCACCGCCGCACCGCGGCCACCACCTCGACCTCGATCAGGTAGCCCGGGGCGTACAGCGCCGGGACGGGGACGAGCGTGCTCGCGGGCGGCCGGCGGCGGCCCCGGTTGAGCGCGGCGAAGACGGCCGGGGCGACGTCCGGCGAGTAGCCGGCGACGTAGATCGTCTGCTTGACGACGTCGTCCGGGGTGGCGCCCACGGCCGCGAGGGCGGCCTCGATGTTCCGCGCCACCTGGGCGGCCTGGGCCGCGTGGTCGCCCGCGCCGACGAGCTCGCCGCGTTCGTCCCAGGCCACCTGCCCGGAGAGGAACACGAGCTCGGCGTCGGTGACCGCGACCACGTGCGTGAACATCTCGGGCAGGGCGTAGAGCCCCTCGGGGTTGCGGTGCCGTACGGCCATCGGGCCGCCCCCTTTCGCACAGCCGGGCCCGCCGCGGGCGGTCGCCCGCGGTCGCCCGCCCAGGCTACGCCCGGGCCGCCGCGGCCGCCGCCCGGGTCCGCCCGCCTCACCCGGCGAACAGCTGGACGAGCTTGCGGACCAGCTCGACGACGCCGTAGCCGAACGGCAGGCCGACCCACAGCCAGGCGACGACCTTCAACGCGGTGTGGCGGGACCCGGGCTCGGGGGCGGCCGGCGCGGCGCCTTCGCCGGTGGAGGTCATGCCACCTCACTCCTTCCGGTCGTGGCCACGGGGGCCGCGGGACGCTCGTGGTACTTCTCGTGCACCGGCCGGATCAGCTCGTTGGCGACGAAGCCGACGGCGAGCAGGGCGATCATGATGTAGAGGGACGTGGTGTAGAGGGCGGGGCCGGAGCGGCCCGCGGCCTGTTGGGCGTCGGCGATCCAGTTGATGATGAGCGGCCCGAGCACGCCCGCGGTGGACCACGCGGTGAGCAGGCGGCCGTGGATCGCACCGACCTGATAGTCGCCGAACAGGTCCTTCAGGTACGCCGGGATCGTGGCGAAGCCGCCGCCGTAGAAGGACAGGATGCCGACCGCGCAGACGACGAACAGCGGCATCGACAGGTCGCCCGCGAGCGCGATCACCAGGTAGAGCAGGGCGCCGACGCCGAGGTAGATCCGGTACATGTTCTTGCGGCCGATCAGGTCGGAGGTGGACGACCAGACGAACCGGCCGGTCATGTTCGCGAGCGACAGCAGCGCCACGAACCCCGCGGCGGCCCCCGCGCTCACCGGCGCGGCGGAGTTCGCGAAGAAGTCCCGGATCATCGGGGAGGCCTTCTCCAGGATGCCGATGCCCGCGGTGACGTTGAGGCAGAGCACGAGCCACAGCAGGTAGAACTGCGGGGTGCGGACGGCGTTGCGGACCGAGACGTTCGCCGTGGTGACCAGCGGCCGCGCGGCGGTCCGGGCCGGCTCCCAGCCCGCCGGGCGCCAGCCGTCCGGCGGGACCCGGACCAGCAGCACGCCCATCGACATGAAGACCGCGTAGACGACGCCGTGGACGAGGAACGTCCGGGCGATGCCGCCGGTGTCGGTGCCGAAGCTCGCCAGCATCTGCGCCGACCACGGCGAGGCGATCAGCGCGCCGCCGCCGAACCCCATGATCGCGATGCCGGTGGCCATGCCCGGCCGGTCGGGAAACCACTTGATCAGCGTGGAGACCGGCGAGATGTACCCGATGCCGAGGCCGATCCCGCCGACGAACCCGTACCCGAGCACGACCAGCCAGTACTGCCGGGTGGCGACGCCCAGCGCGGAGAGCAGGAACCCCGACGAGAAGCAGACCATCGACACGAACATCGCCCACCGGGGCCCGTTGCGCTCCACGAGCGTGCCGCCGAACGCCGCGGACAGGCCGAGCATCACGATGCCGAGCTGGAACGGCAGGGCGCTCGCGGTGCCGGACAGCCCGAGCGCCGACTCGAGCGGCGGCTTGAACACGCTCCACGCGTACGCCTGGCCGATGGCGAGGTGCACCGACAGCGCGGCCGGGGGCACCAGCCAGCGGCTCCAGGTGGGCGGCGCGATCGTCCGTGAGCGGTCAAGAAAGCTGACTTTGCGCTGTCGACTCTCCACGTCCCCCGGATATCACGGCGCGATGCGGCATCGGGGGCGGCGCGGCGACGAACGGCGCGAAATCTGCGCCGAAAGGTTCAGGTCTCCCACTGCGTGGAAGACCCGCCCGGCCGCCCCGCCCGCGGAGGCCGGACTCGGGTACGGCGGGGCGTGGCCCCGGCGGCAAGGAACGGGTGGCGTCGGCGACAGGAAAGTCGCACCGAAAGGTGAGGCTCTCACGCCTTGCCGTACCCGGGTGGCGCGGCGGTCGGCCCGCGCACGGGAGGGTTCGCCCGCCTCGCCGAGGCGTTCCGCTTTGGCCGGCCGCGCGGGGGGTGGATCGCGCCCCCGCGGGCGGGGGCCGGGGGTCCCCGCCCCCCGAGTGGATGTCTTCCCCGGGACACCCTCGCTGG
>QGUZ01000089.1 GCA_003242605.1 Actinomycetota bacterium | reverse complement strand
CCGCCCCCGCCGCCCCTCCGTCCCCCCGCCGCCGCAGCGCCCCCCTCGAGGACCTCGCCCGCGTCACGGTGTTCGGCGTGACCGGCCCCGCCCCGCGGTACTGGTGGGACTTCCACGTGCCCCGCCGTACCCCCAGCGGCAGGCCCATCCCCAGGGGCCAGTCGGTGGCCACCTTCCAGGAGCTGCTCGCCCTCATCGCCACCGGCCAGGGCGCCTCCCCGCTCGCCGCCTCCGTCCAGCGCTACTACGCCCGCCCCGACATCGCCTTCATCCCGATCACCGACGCCCCGCACACCCAGGTCGCCCTCGTCTGGCGCACCGCCGCCGCCACCGCCCGCATCCACGCCTTCGCCCAGGCCGCCGCCGACGCCGTCCACGCCAACGGCGGCCCCGCCCGCTACTGACGCCGGGCGGCGGCCACCGCCGGCGGAGCCGAACGCCGACGCCTGACGGCAACGGCGACCGGAACGGCGGAGGCGGCGAAGCCGAGGCCGCGACGAGGTTCGCCGCGGCCGGGCTCAGTCGCGTCGTGCGCCCTGTGGCCAGATGACCCGCACCGGCACTCCTCGTGCCCGCGCTTCGGCGACGACATCCGCGGTGCCGCCATAGCCGCGAGCGGGCCGGCCGTCCCACACGGCGTACAGCTCATCGGCCTTCTCGAGCATGAAGCGACTGGCCTCCATGTGGGATTCCGGTGTGGACTCGACGAAATCGAGCCGGTGGACCCGCACCGCATGCCGCATCAAATCGTCGTACTCAGGGTGGGACTCGGCGGGTAGTCCTTCGCGGTATCGGCGAGCCGGGACGACCACCTCAAGCGCGCCGCCCAGATCGACGACGGCGCGGGCGAAGATCTGATCCGCCCCGTCCGCGAGACACGAGATGCCGGTGAGCCGTTCGGCGTCGTGCTCGGCCAACGCCGATCTCACCGCGTCGTCGACCAGCCGTACGGTATCGGCGGGAAGACCCCGATGACCGGTAATCGCTATTCGCACCATCGTCGCGGTCAGATGAGGGTTGCGCGAAGCCTGTCGTCGAACTCCCGGACCTTGGCGGTCACCGGCCCGGAGTAGTTACGGCGAAAGACCCTGACATGGTGCATGATCCGCTCAGACCGATACGTCAGTCCAATCGATAGGGCCTCTCCCGCGAGGTGAAAGGCCTCATCGAGGTCACCGGCTTGGCATCTGGCGGATGCGATCTCGGTCAGGATGACACCACGCTGCTTGGCGGAAGGGCGTGCGGATGCCAGCGACTCGGTGAAACTGGTCACGGCGTCTTCGCCGCGGCCAAGACGCACCATGACCGAGGCCCGGTAACCCGCCAGCTTTCCGTAGTCGAACGGGAAGACCCAAGGCCACGGTGGCGTGGCGTGTCGTTCGCCGGCGGCGACCGCCCGCTCGGCTTCGCCCAGCGCGGCGAGCGCGGCGACCTGATCTCCGCAGGAGGCGTGGCCGAGGGCTTCGATGCTGGACAACCAGGCGCGTGCGATGGGTGGTGGATGACCTCCGAGGGCGCGTCGGGCCTCGCGCAGCAGGACTATGCCCAGCGCGGCATCCTGGTGCTCGATCTCGAACGCGGCGAGGCTGCCGATCATGTAAGCGGCCAGTAATGGGTGATCGGCTCTGCGGGCTGCGGTGATCGATAGTCGGTAGTACCTCCGCGCGGTGCCCAGATCGTGCATATCGGCATGCAGCCACGCTGTCAGGCCTGCAGCCTCGCTCGCTGCAGCGGCGATGTCATGTGCGAATTTCGTATGGGCGGCCTGAGCGAGAATTCTGTTCGCCAATTCCAGGTGGGCGAGAGCAGCCTGCGCGAGGTCGCGCGCCGGCGTGGTCGACTCGAGCCGACGCTGTGCGCCGGTGATCGCGGTCAGTGTCGGGGCGGTGGTCTCGTCGGCTTCCGTACGTCTGGGAGCGGGTCCCATGCTCAGAATGAGCGGTGCGAAGGCGAGGGCCTTGCCGATATCTCGTCGTTTCGCCGCATCATCAGCTCCTCGGGTTCCGACTCGGAGCAGGTGGAGAGGGACTCCAAGTCGTTGTGCCACGTCGCGAATCTGATCGATGGATAGTGTTTGTCGTCGCCTGATCACTTTCGATACCCAGCTCTGGGAATAGCCGAGGATGCGACCTATGTCTTCTTGTGTCCACCGTTTGACACGTTGGATCTCCGCCAGGATGGTGGCGACATCGCCCTCAGCAAGCGCGGTTGCGACGCGTGGCGCAGTCCAGAAGTCCGCAGGAAGCTTCTCGCCCATTTGGCCCATGACGCTAGGCTAGGTCGGCTCGCGTTGCGCGGCGATATTCGTGCGACGAATAGCCGGATTACTATCCGTGCTTTCCTATCACGTCCCGGCTATCGGGCGATCACCATGTGGTCGTGATTCCGGATCACGCGACGGCCGGGAGCGACTCTCGGCTCATCTGACCATTGGTCGCATCACGCCACATGAAAGGAATGACCTTGTTCCAGCAGTCCACGTCTCAGCTCGACCCGGTGCGTTTCCTGGAGCTGGAGATCACCCGTCGCTGCCAGCTGGCGTGCGCCCACTGCTATTCCGAGTCCGGACCTGCGGTCGGACACGGCACCATGACGACCGAAGATTGGGAAGCCGTGGTCACCTCGGCCCCGGCTGCCGGGATCAACACCGTCCAGTTCATCGGTGGTGAGCCGACCCAGCACCCTGACTTCGAGCGACTGCTGCGATGCGCGCTGGCACAGGGTCTGCGGGCGCAGGTGTTCTCCAATCTGTTCCGAGTTCCGGACCGGTTGTGGCACCTGTTCGAGGATCCCAACGTCACGCTCGCCACCAGCTATTACAGCGACGATCCCGATGAGCACGATCGCATCACCGGTCGCCGTGGCTCCCATGCCCGCACGCTGGCCAATATCAGCAAGGCCCTGCGACGCGGTATCCCGCTCAAGGTCGCCATCGTCCGGCTGTGGGACGGCCAGCGGGCCGAGCAGGCATGGCGGCAAATGAAGGCACTCGGCGTCGGCCACCTCGGCCCGATCGACCGCATGCGCGGCGTGGGGCGCGGTGCCGGCACCAACCAGCCGAGCGTGGCCGAGTTGTGCGGCCAGTGCGGCAACGGCCGCGCCGCCGTTCTCGCCAACGGGGACGTGCAGATGTGTGTCCTCTCCCGCTTCCTGCCGCCCGCGGGCAACGTCAAGGTCACCCCGCTCGCCGACATCTTCTCCAGCCGGGCCTGGCAGGAACTGCTGGCTCAAGTGCCACGTCACGTCGGTGCGGACTGCAAGCCGGCCTTCGACGGAAACGACTGCAAACCGGCCGAGACTCTCTGTGAGGGCAACGCGCTCATTCTGCCCGCTCGGGGAGTCCTCACCGGAGGAAAGCGATGACGTCACCAATGGCGTCATCGGACAGCAGACTTGGCGGCATGGACTGGCGACCCTACGCACGCGCACTGGCCGAGCGGGTCACCCACCCGGGCTCCCGGTGGCGGGAGCCCATCGAGAAGACCCCGCGTCATCTGCTCGTGCCCGCGTGGTGGGCCTGGCGGGGCGGTCGCTGGGAGCTGCGGCAGGGGCCCGACGACGAGGAGGCGTGGCTGGAGGCGGCGTACCGGGATCAGACGCTTGTGACGAGGGTCGGCACGCTCCACGCCGACCACGCGCAGACCGGTGACGAGCCGACAGGGCGGCCCACTTCGTCCGGTACGCTGCCGAGCCTGGTGCTGCAGATGTACCGGCACGCCAGGATCGGTGCGCAAGACTCGGTGCTGGATGTCGGGACCGGCTCGGGGTACGGCACGGCCCTGCTGTGTCATCTGCTCGGTGACGAGCGGGTGACCAGCGTCGATGTGGACGACTACATCACCACGATCGCGGCCCGGCGGCTGGCCGGGCTCGGCCTCCATCCTCGCATCGCGACGGTGGACGCCACGGGACCGCTTCCGGGAACGTTCGACCGGATCGTGGCCATGGTCGCGGTGCGGCCCATCCCCGCTTCCTGGCTCGCCGCGCTCACCCCCGGCGGCCGGCTGGTCACGACCATCACCGGTACCTCGCTGATCGTGTCCGCCGTCGCCACCGCCGACGGCGGCGCCGTGGGGCAGATCGAGCGGGACTGGGCGATGTTCATGCGCACCAGGAGCGGCGACGACTACCCGCCGGGCCTGGACGCGCTGATGGAGACCGCCCGAACCGCCGAGGGAGAGCACGTCGATACCGCGCGGTACCCGGTGATCGACGTGGCGGAGAACGCCTGGGAGCTGCGCTCGATGGTGGAGATCCTCGCGCCCGGGATCGTCCACGACTTCCAAGAGGAGGGTGACACCCGGATCGCGCTCATGGTGCATGAGGACGGGTCGTGGGCCAGGGCGGTCCAGACCGGCAACGAGCCCGGCGTCGTGCATCAGGGCGGACCGCGCCGGCTGTGGGACGTGCTCGACCGGGCGCGTGACCATTGGCTGGAGAACGGCTCGCTTCCGCTGTACGGCGCGCGTGTCCGCATCACGCCGGACGGGGTGATCCACCTGCGGCGTGGCCGGTGGACGGCCGTCATCGACTGAGCACGGCGCCGAAAGCGCCGAGGCCTCGGCCGGGCCGTACCGCGATCGCCGGGTCGAGCTGAAGGTGCGCCCTCGACCGTTTCCCGCGGGAAGGCGGGAATCCGCGATAACGGGATGCGCACAGCGGCGGAAACCGGCACGCTCTGGATCACGAGGCCGGTGGCGGCCGGTACGGCGGAGCGTCGAACGGAACGGACGGGGGCGGGGATGAGGCGTGCGTCCACCTGGGACGGGGTCACCCGGCGGGAGACCTACAAGGAGCATGCGCTCCAGGTGCGCGATCGGCTCGCCGACGCGGCGCGTGACGGCGACTGGGCGGCGGTGTTCGCGGTGCTCGACGAGCACCCCGAGTGGATCAACGGCAGCCGGGTCGGCGGCACGAGCGGCTACACGCCGCTGCACCAGGCGGCCTGGCACGGGGCCGCCGCCGAGGTCGTCGAGCGGCTGGTCGCGATGGGTGCCTGGCGCACCCTGCGGACGGCCGCGGGGGAGCGCGCGGCCGACATCGCCGCCCGCAAGGGGCACCGCCACCTGGCGGAGCCGCTCACCCCGGTGATCCGTCATCCGGTGCCGCCGGAGGCGCTGCAGGCGATCGAGCGGCACTTCCACGCCGTGATCCACGAGCGCGCCGGGGAGCTGGTCGCCCGGCACGGGCTGCGGCTGCCGCTGCTCGAGCCGCTCACCGAGCAGGAGGACCCGTCCTGCTGGTTCCGCGTCCCCGGCATGTACGGGGGCTTCGCCTACCGGCTGCAGGGCGTGGAGCTGGTCGTGGAGAGCTGGTGCCGCGTCGTGGGCGGCTCCGGGCAACGCCACGTGATCCGTCCCGACGGCGCCCGCCTCGTCAGCGAGGGGTTCGTCTGACGCCGCACGCGGGCGGCGATCCCCGGCGGCGTTCATCGGCGAGCCCCGTACGGCGAGCGCCTCTGCCGCCGCCGGGCCGCTATTCCGGCCTGGCTGCGGCGGGCGCACCGTCCATGTCAGCGAAAATCGGTTATCTTCCGCTTCGCCGCCGTCTACCGTGATCGCCTGATCGGTGCGGGAGCGGTGATGCGCCCGTTTCGCAGGGTGCGGGAAGGAGCCGGTGGCGGTGCTGGAGGAGATCCTGCGCGGGCTGGCGGAGACGGACGACCTCACCTGGCGCTGTGAAGTGGTGAGGCGGGCGGCGACGGAGGGGCGCTCCGCCGAGCTGTACGACCTTGGCCTGCGGCTGCACGCCCATCCGGCGGACACCTGGGCGGTTTCCCACCTGCTCGACTATGTACGGCAGGCGCTCGCGCTGACCCCCGCAGGCGACAACGCCGCCACCGCCGTACGGCTCCTCCGCGCGACGAGCCCCAAGCCGGGTACGGTACGGGCGATCGCCGCCAGGCTCGCGGCGGCGCAGCCGCTGGAGGCGGTGCTGCCGCTGCTGGTGGCCGAGGACGCGGAGGAACCGGCCGCCTGCCTGACGCACGAGCTGGTGCTCCGCCATCCGGGGGTCGGCGAGGCCGAAGAGGTGCGGGAACGGCACCGGCGGATGGCGGCGGCGGGCCACCCGCTCGCCGCGCTGCCGGTGCGCCTGCTGGAGATCGAGCACGACCTGCCGCTCCCGAACTACGGGCTGGACGGCTGGTCGTACGGCCTGCCGTTCGGGCCGCACTCCGATCGGGCGCCGCGCCGCCGCGCGCCGGTCTCGCGGGCCGAGGAGCTGACCACCCCGGCGGACGCGGAGCTGATCGCCTCGGCGGTGGCGAACTGGACGACGGAGTCCAACGGCCGGATCGAGGCCCGGGTGTTCCGCCTCCCCGAGCCGGCCACCCTGGACGGGGACCTGCTGGACGCGCTCGGCCTGCAGGCCCTGGACGGCGAGGGCGGGATCGCGGCGCGGCAGGCTGCCCCGGCCGACGTGATGCGCATCCTGTTCGCCGCGGCCTCCGTCGGCGGCGCGTACGGCGGCGGCCAGGGCGGGGCGTACGGGCGGCTGCTCGCCTGGCGGTCCCTGGCCGGGCTCACCGGCGCGCCCGCGGCCGACGAGGTGGACGACGTGGCCGCCCGCGCGGGCGAGTGCGCCTGGCTCACCTTCGACGCGGACACCGAGTGGTTCCACGCGGTCGTCTGGGACCTGGGCATCGCGGCGCTGCGCCCGGACGGCCGGACGGTCGCGGTGCTGGCGGGGACCGACACGGACTGAGCCGATCGCACCGGAGGCCTCGCACCGAGGCCGAGACCCCGCGGTGGCCGGGCGGCCGGGCGTCGCGGGAGGCGGTAACCCGGCCTGCGGGATGACGGTGACGGTACGGCCCGGCACGCCCCACCTGCCGATCGGCTGCGAAGACGTGGGGTTCCGCCGCCCGGGCCGCCGGGGCGGCTACGCCACCGGACACGCGGCGATCAGCCGGGCGATTGATCCGGTTTGTAGTATAAGGATGATCATTATCCCTGATGCGCCACCTCTGGTGGTGGATGGTGCGGATGTGTGGTTCTGCGGGCGGGGTCGCCGCGGCCGGCGCGCACAGCGGGCCGGGCGGTAGCGGCACGGCCGCCGCCGGCCGCCGGCCGCCGGCGCGGATGCGGCATGGCGAGCCCTGCCGGGGCGCCGCGGCCGCCGGTGCCGCCCGCCGACGAGATCGACCACGACGAGTTCGAGGCCTCGTCGTTCGCGTTCCTTGGCGAGGCGCCGGTCGCCGTACCGGGGCTCGGTGCCTTCACCGCCCAGCGGCCGCCGATCACGGTGCTCACCTCCGGCCGGGGCCGGGACCTCCACGGCGCCCTGCTCCGGCGGTGTCTCTACCATTGGATCGACTTTCCCCCGTCCGAGCGGGCCGCGGAGATCCTGCGCCGCTCGGTCCCCGCGGCGAACGAGCCGCTGATCAGATCTGCCACCGAGTTCATCGGCCGGCGGCTGGATCTCGACAAGGCCCCCGGCATGGCCGAGACCATCGACCGGGTCGCGGCGCGGTCCGCGGCCGGGGCGACCGAGCCGGTCCGCCGGGTCGTCGTCCGCACGCTGAGCGCGATCGCCGAGACGCCCGCCGACCGCGCCACGATCCCCGCCGCGCTCGACGAGGTGACCCCGCGAGGGAAACCATGACCCGGGCTGAGCCGCGTGCCGGACACCCGCCGCGGCCCTTGCGCACGACGAGAGGGACGGACCGGGTCCCCCACACCGCCCTCGCTCGCCGCGCCACCGTGCGGCGGCGTATCCCCGGGGCGGTGTCCCGAGCACAACCCCCCTGGAGAAGCAGCATGAAGATTGACCACGAGTTCACCGTGAGCGTCCCCGTCGACCGCGCCTGGGCGGTGCTCACCGACCTGGAGGCGATCGCCCCCTGCATGCCCGGCGCGCAGCTCACCGGGGTGGACGGCGACGTCTACTCCGGCACGGTGAAGATCAAGGTCGGCCCGGTCGTGTCGCAGTACGCCGGGAACGTGAAGTTCCTGGAGAAGGACGACGCCGGCCACCGTGCGGTCATCGACGCCCGCGGCCGCGACTCGCGGGGCGGCGGCAACGCCTCGGCCGTCGTCACCGCGCAGCTCCACCCGGACGGGGACCGCACCCGGGTCACCGTGGAGACCGACCTCAAGATCACCGGCCGGATCGCCCAGTTCGGCAGCGGCATGATCAAGGAGGTGTCGAACAAGCTGCTCGGCCAGTTCGTGGCCAACCTGGAGAACCGCCTGCTCGCCGACGGCGGCGCCGCCCAGGCCGACGCGACACCGGCCGAGGAGACCGCGGCGAAGGACGGCCAGGCGACGGACACCGCCGTTTCGGGCACGGCGGAGAAGGCCGCCCAGCAGACCGCGAAGGAGACCGGCGAGGGCGCCGCCGAGGCCGCGACGGCCGCTCCCGCGGAGGCCGCGAAGGACGCCGCGGCGGCGGACGCCAAGGAGAAGGCGGCGGAACCGGCGGCCGCCCGGTCCGAGGCCGCGGGCACCGCGGCTTCGGGCACTGCGGCTTCGGGCACTGCGGCGAAGCCGGCCGATGCGGGGACCGGCGCGAGCGGCACCCGCCCGGCCGCCCAGGCCGAGGAGGCCGAGCCGCTCGACGTGCTCAGCCTCGCCGGCACCTCCATCTACAAGCGGCTCGTCCCGCTCGCCGTCGCGCTCGTCGTCATCATCGCCGTCATCGTCGTCCTCGTCGTCTCCTGACCGCGGCCGTGCCACGGGCGGACCGCCCGCCGGGGACCTGGCGGGCGGCTCCGTCCCGCCGGTGCTCGCCCACGCGGACCGGGATCGCGCTCGCCGCGGCGGCGCGGCGTGACCGCGGGCGTCGGTGAGGCCGAGGCGCACCCGGGCGCTGCCCGCCCTCACCTCACCCGGTCGCGCCGTACCGGGCGACCCGGCTCGCCCTGGTACGGCGCCGCGCCGGGATCGAGATCTCCGACGCGGGGTTCCGCGCCGCCTTGGCGACGCCGTGATCGGCGCCGGCCCGCACGCCCGCCGCCGGGACCGCCCCTGCCGCCCGCGGCCGGCACTCACGCCTCCGTGCCCGGCCCGGCGGCCGCCCGCCGGGACGGTGGCCTGCCACGGGCCCCCTGGGCGGACCGGCACGGCGGGCCGGCCCGGCCGCGCACCCGGGCCGGAAAACAGGCAAGGCCCGGAGCGGAGCGGCAAGGTGCCGCCCCACCCCGGGCCGTCGCCGTCTCTGGGGAGCTAGGGGGTCAGCGGATGGAGATCAGAAGCCGGTGCTGCGCCAGCCGGGCTGGTACTGCTCGCGCACGACCTTCGCGTACGGGGCCGGGCTGACGATGGCGCGGACCTCGATCTGCTCGTGCGGCTCGACGGTGAGCTTGCGGGTGCCGCCGTCCGGCTCGCCCCAGACGACCTTGACCTCGGCGCCGATCGGCACGTCGGGGTCGACGGTCGCCAGCGACAGGCCGGCGCGCTCGTTGGCGCTGTAGCCGGTGAACAGGGACAGGCCCACGACCTTGCCGTTGGCGTCGATCACCTTGTCGTAGTTCGACGAGCCGTAGTTGGCGTTCGGCACGTCGAAGAACTGGTAGCCCGGGCCCTCCGGGTCGACGAGGGAGGCGAGAACCTTGCCCAGGTCCTCGGGGTTCCAGGCCAGGGTGACCTTGCGCCGGAACCGGTCCTTGTTCTTCGCCATCTCGCGGAGAGCGTCGGCGCCGACGAAGTCGTGGTCGAACTTGATGAAGTTGCCGTAGCCGAGCTCCCACGGGTTGAGGTAGTAGTCCTCGATCTTGTCGGAGACGAAGGAGCCGGCGAGGGCGTTGGTGGCCTCGTAGCTGTCGACCGGCAGCCACTCGCGGTACTCGCGCAGGCCCGGCGAGGTGTAGATGGCCGGAAGCGGCGACGGGATCCAGCCGGACTCGAGGGTGTTGCTGGAGTAGGCGCGGGAGCCGCAGGGCTCCAGGCCGAACTCGCGGCCGGCCTCGAGGATGGCCTCGCGGACCTTCTCGTAGGTCTCGTACGGGCCCCAGATCTCCAGACCGGGCATGCCGGCCATGCCGTGCCGCAGGGTGCGGACCCGCTCGCCGGCGATGTTCATCCAGCCCATGCGGAAGAACTTGAGCTGCTCGAGCTTGCCGCCGTGCAGCTTCTCCAGGATCGCCCAGGCGTTCGGGCCCTGGATCTGGAAGCGCCACAGCTCACGCTTGACGGCCTTGCCGTACGGGCGCGACGGGGACCGCGGGTCGAGCTTGATGTCGACGTTGTAGCCCTTGCTGCCCTTCCACTGCAGATAGTTCGCGACGGGGGCGCGGCCGACGAAGGTGAACTCCTCCTCCGCCTCCCGGAAGAGGATTCCGTCTCCGATGACGTATCCCTCCGGGGACACCGGGACGAACTGCTTGGCCATGTTGACCTCGAAGTTCGCCACGCTGTTGATTCCGGTGTCGGAGATCAGCTTGAGCGCGTCCGGGCCGGAGATGAACAGGTTGACCATGTGGTGGGACTGGTCGAACAGCACGGCCGTCTCGCGCCAGGCCTTCACCTCACGGCGCCAGTTCGAGAACTCCGCGGGGACGACCGGGTAGATGTAGGCACCCAGCTGGGAGTGGCGGAGCAGCTCTACGATGTTGCCGGACTGGTCCAGCAGTTCCTGCAGATTCTTGGCAGTCATCTCTTAAACCCGTTCTGTGTGGGACGCCGTCGGCACTTCCGTCGGCTTTAAGCTATTCCCTTCGTGTGTGCCGGGCACATGGCGAAGGGTTGGAGTGGTGTGGCCATGACCGGCAATGGCCGGTGCGTCATTTGACGTAATCACTTCCGCGATTGTGAGGACGCGGAGGCACGCCCTCACCGCCGGTCGGGCTCGGGTGCGCCCCGGGACGGGCGCGCGGCACCGCGCGGGCGGCGATGCGGTGCCGCGCGCCCATCCCGGGGCGCGGCCGTCACGCCGCGGCCCGCTCGCCGCGGCTCGCGCCGGTCACCTCGAAGAGCGCCAGCGCGGCCGCGGTGTTGGAGGCCGGAACGTGGTAGGTGTCGTGGATCCGGACGATGTCGTCGCCCAGGGCGCCGCGCATCACCAGCCACATGATGAGCTCGAGGCCCTCGGTGCCGGCCTGCTCCATGTACTCCTCGCGGGAGAGGGCGGCGAGCGCCCGCGGGTCGTGCTCGATCTTCTCCAGGAACATCCGGTCGAACCGCTGGTTGATCAGGCCGGCGCGGGCCCCGGCGAGCTGGTGGGACATGCCGCCGGTGCCGAACACCGCAACCTTGATGTCCTTCGGGTACGACCGGATCGCCCGGCCGAGCGCCTCACCCAGGGCGAGGCACCGGGCCGCGGTCGGCTGGGGGTACTGCAGGACGTTGACGAGCAAGGGCACGACCTTGCACGGCCAGGCGTCCCCCGGGTCGGGGCAGTACACCGACAGGGGCACGGTGAGGCCGTGGTCGACCTGGAGCCGGTTGAACGTCGCGATGTCGAAGCCGCCGTCGATGAGCTCCTTGACCAGGTGCTCGCTGAGCTCCGGGTCCCCGATCACCGTCGGCACCGGACGCGGTCCCCAGCCCTCGTCGGCGACCTCGTACGACTCGGCGGTGCCGATCCCGAAGGTGGGGACGAGGTCGAGATCGACGGCGTTGGCGTGGTCGTTGTAGACGATCACCGCCACGTCGGGCCGGTGCTCGGCCATCCAGGCCCTCGCCGGCGCGTACCCGTCGAACAGCGGCTTCCAGTAGGCGTCCTCGGTCTTGCCGTTGTCCATCGCCGCACCGATCGCGGGCACGTGCGAGGTGGCGAGGCCCCAGATGATCTCAGCCATAGATGCGTCCCCCCGATCGCATGGCCGCGATGAACTCCTCGGTCGACATGCCGGTGAAGACGCCGCCGAGGTCCTGCAGCGACTTGCGGTCGACCATGGCGAGCTTCACCGTGTAGAAGATCGACGCGCCGAGCTCCAGCATCGCCGTCCAGTCGCGCTCGAGGACCGCGCGCTTCTGCTCCGGGGAGAGCCCGTACTCATCGCAGTAGGCGGCCTCGTCGGCGAGGAAACGGCGCCGGTTCTCCGGCTGCGTCAACGATCCGCACATCCGGTTCAGCGCGTAGCCTCGCCGGACCGTGCTCACGTCGAGCACGTAGTTGTCGCGAGCCTTGCTCATCTGTCCTTGTCTCTACTGGTTGCGAGCCGGGATCGCCGAGTTCTGGCGCGCGGTCTCGTGGGCGCGCGCCGCCCTGATCGTCTGCGCGAGCAGGGTGGCGATCGTCATGGGGCCGACCCCACCGGGCACCGGCGTGATGTAGGAGGCGCGTTCCTTGGCGGCCTCGAACTCCACGTCCCCCCTGTTGTCGGCGTAGCCGGCGTCGACGACCACCGCGCCGGGCTTGATCCACTCACCGCGGATGAGCTCGGGCCGCCCGGCCGCCGCGACCACCACGTCCGCCCGGGAGACCTGCTCGGCCAGGTCGGCGGTGCGGGAGTGGCAGTACGTGACGGTGGCGTCGCGCGCCAGCAGGAGCATGCCGACCGGCTTGCCGAGGATCGGGCTGCGCCCGACGACCACGGCGTGCTTGCCGGCCAGCGGGATGTCGTAGGCGTCGAGCAGCGCCATGATGCCGCCGGGCGTGGCGGAGGCGAAGCCGCCCTCGTCGAACGCCATCATCGCGAACGAGGTGCGGGTGACCCCGTCGACGTCCTTCGACGGCGTGATCGCCTCGAAGGCGGCGCGCTCGTCGATGTGGTCGGGCACCGGGTGCTGCAGGAGGATGCCGTCCACCTCCGGGTCCTCCGACAGCTCCCGGATCGTGCTCACCAGGGTCTCGGTGGTGATCGACGCGTCGAGCTCGATGCGGCGGGAGTTCATGCCGACGTCCCGGCACCGGTTCGCCTTCATCCGCACATAGGTGTGCGAGGCGGGGTCGTCGCCGACCAGGACCGTGGCCAGCACCGGGACTCGGCCGTACTCCTTGATGAACTCGCCGACGTCGTGCTTGACGTCGTCGAGGATGCCGGCCGCGACGGCACGGCCGTCGAGAATCTGTGCTGTCACTGACTCTCCTGCCTCAGAACACGACGGTGGTGTTGCCGTCCCGGATCACCCGGTCGTCGCAGTGCCAGGTCACGGCGCGGGCGAGCACCAGCCGCTCCACGTCCGCGCCCTTGCGCTGCAGGTCCTCCACGGTGTCGCGGTGCGAGACCCGGATCACGTCCTGCTCGATGATCGGGCCCTCGTCGAGGTCCTCGGTGACGTAGTGGGCGGTGGCGCCGACGAGCTTCACGCCGCGCTCCTTCGCCCGCTGGTACGGCCCGGCGCCCATGAAGGCGGGCAGGAACGAGTGGTGGATGTTGATCACCGGGACGCCGACCTCGTCGAGGAACTCGCCGGACAGGATCTGCATGTACCGGGCGAGGATCACCAGGTCGACGTTGCCCTTGAGCAGGTTGAGCTGCTCCTTCTCGGCCTCGCTCTTGTTGTTCTTGTTGACCGGGATGTAGAAGTACGGGATGCCGAACTGCCGGACGGCGTCCCCGAGGTCGGGGTGGTTCGACACCACCATCGGCACGGTCATCGCGATCTCGTCCCGCTGCACCCGCCACAGCAGGTCGAGCAGGCAGTGGTCGGCCTTCGAGACGAAGATCGCGGCGCGCTTGCGGCGCTTCGCCTCGACCAGCCGGAACTCCAGGCCGAGCTCGTGGGTGAGCTTCTGGTCGAGCGCCGCCTTGAGCTGGTCGAACCGGGCGCTGAGGCCCTCGAGGTGGAAGACCGTGCGCTGGAAGAAGCGGCCGCCGGAGGGGTCGGTGGAGTACTGGTCGAGCGAGACGATGTTCGCGCCCTGCTCGGTGAGCACTCCCGACACGCTGCTCACGATCCCCGGACGGTCGGCGCCCCGCACGATCAGACGGCCGTAGTCGGTGTTGTGGTGCTCCCTCATGACCGATCGTCCCTCCCGGCGACCGAGGCCAGCAGCTTCTGGCGCCATTTCTCGGTGCCCTCCAATTCGTTGAAGGTGAAGATGTGCAACCCGCGGATGTTTCCACCGATCTTCGCGGATGCGGCCGCGAGCCGCTTCAACAGCTTGGTCGGGTTGTAGACGCCCGGCAGCAGGAACCTCCACAGCAGATTGCTCTGCTTCTGCAGGAACCGTGCCGACTGGCCGAGTCCGATGCCGGCCGAGATGCGGATCAGCTTCTGCCGGTTCACCGGTCCGGGCATGCCGACGTAGATCGGCAGGTTGACGCCCTCGGCGGCGATGCGCTTGGCCCAGGTCGCGGTGGTGGTGGCGTCGAAGCAGATCTGGGTGAGGATGCGGTCCGCCAGCGGCGCCTTCTTCCGCAACGCCTCCTCGATCGCGTGCTGCGGGATGAGCGCGTGGCCCTCCGGGTATCCGCCGATGCCGATGTTCTCGAACGGGTTGCCGAGCTCGTGCAGCACCTTGAGGAGCTGGTACGACTCGGTGAACTCACCCGCCGGGGTCGGGGCGTCGCCGCCGATGCAGAAGACCCGCCGGATTCCCGCCTCCTTCAGGCGCGCGACCACGTCTTCGACGTGCTTGGCGTCGACGAACTGCCGGGCGGGGAGGTGCGGGGCGACGGTGTAGCCGTGCTTGTGCAGGCGTTCGGCGAGGTCGAGGGTGGTGTCGATTCCCTTGGCGACGGTGACGGTGACCGTCAGCGGGACGTCCTTGGGCACGTAGGTGAGCACGTCCTGCTCGGTCCTCTTGAACGGCATCACCTCGTAGCCCATGTTCCGCACCAGATCGGCGAGAGTCGAGCCTCGGCGCCCGGAGCCGGAAACCTCCTGCTGTATCGCCATGGGCGTTCGTTCCCCTTCCAGGTAGCGGGCGTCGGCGGATGACGGCATCGGCGGAACCGCCTGCGCTCAGTGAATCCGAACGCGCGCTCCGTTTCGTCCGGCATCGGAGGTGAGTTGGACGCGACAAATGACCGAGATGTCCATGTGAGTTTGCCGTAGGCGCTTTCCCACCTCAGGCGAACGTTTGGGGGATTAGGCGCGGGGCGCGAGGCGGCCACGAGATGCGGCGGACGCGCGATCGCGCAGGTGACCGGCCAGGTCAGGGCCGGTGTGGCTCGGCTTGACCCAACCATGACGATCGCCCGGCTATTCCCGTACGGTCCGGCGGGCGGCCGGGCGGGGAGCGGCCCCGCCGGTGCGGGCACGGGTGCGGCCGCGGCGGCGGCGCGGCCGGGGTGGGGGCGCCGCCGGGCCGCCGCGGAGGGGCACGCGGGCGGTTCCCCGCGCCTTGGCCGGCGATGGCGTGGTCGGGATGCGGGCGTTACCTCGCCACGGTACGGCCGGGCGCGGTCCGCCTCCGCCGCGCCGCCGGCCGATCCGGGTCTCCGGCGGCACGGAATCGCCTCCGCCGGGCGATATCGCGCCACGGGGCGGCCACGCGGAAAACACCGCCGGGGGAGTGGGAGGGGTGGGTCACGGCGGTGCGGTGACGAATGAACGGTTCCGGATTACAGGACCGAACGAACAGGACCGAACGAACAGGGCCGGATGACCGCGCCGCTCGAAATGCAGCGGTGGCAATTCCTCCGCCGGAAAACCGGCGACGGCTCGCCGGGAAACGCCGCCGAGCACGCGACTTGCGGCCTCGCGATTTCCGGCGCCGAAATTCGGGGCCGCCCCGTGGCGAATGGCGTTCGCCGCGGGACGGGCCGCGCCCGCCGGATCGCCGCGGAGGCGTTCGCGCGCGGCGCTGTGCTCACCCGGGCTCCTGCCCGCACACCCCGTCGACAGGTCCGCCCGGAGCGGCGCTGACCCGCGCTCTGAGCTGCGGCTCATCGCTGCGTCGCGGCAACGGGCGCCGCCGTGCGGCGCCGGCCGCAGCGCCGGATCTCTTCGTCCCGCCGGGCATGCGCCGCCCGCTCGGGGCCGCGCATCGGCGACCGGTGTCAGTAGTGCGTCGCCGGGGCCTTGGGGATGAGCGCCCACATGATCAGATAAATGAGGACCTGCGGGCCCGGGAGCACACAGGACAGGATGAACAGCAGCCGGATGATCGTCACCGAAATCCCGGTCCGCTCCGCGATGCCGCCGCACACCCCAGCGATGATCTTCTTTTCCCTGGATCGATGCAACAATCGGCGCTCCTTTGCCGTCTCGTCGCGTTCACTTTCACCTCGTCCAACTCCCGGGCGGTGCACCGGGTTCCATCCCGGCCCCGGACATCCCCCTGACCTGCCGGATGGAAAAAATCAGGGCCATTTTCCGTGGAAACCCGTATGTTCACCGGCCGGGTCCGCGGGGCCGAACCCACCGCCCGGCCCGTCCCCGGCGCGCCGCCGCCCGCCGTACCCCGGGCCGGTGACCTGGCATGACACGGGCGATGCGGGGCAGCAGAGCGTCGACCTCGGTCCGGGCGGTGGCAGGCCCGGCAACGGACGCGACCGCGAGGAGGTTCGCCGGGTGCGGGCTGTGCACCACACGCGCGGTACGGCACGGCGGGACACGGCCGGCCCCGCCGCCACGGCCGGCGTCGCCGCGCTCGCGGCGATGGTCGCCCTCCAGGTGGCCTCCGGGGTGAGCGCGGATCCCGCCCGGTTCGTCACCCCGATCGTCATCGCGCTGGCGGCGAGCGCGGTCGCGTTCGCCGCGGCCGCCCGGGGCCCGGCGCGTGCCCTCGCCGCGTTCGCCTCGGCCGCGCTCACCGGGTACGCGGCCGAGGCGGTCGGCGCGGCGACCGGGGTGCCGTTCGGCGCCTACCGGTACACCGACGTGCTGTGGCCGAAGCTCGGCGCGGTGCCGCTCGCGGTGTGCGTCGCCTGGGGCGGGATGGGGCTCGCCGCGTACGGCGTCGGCCGCGCGATCGCCCCGCGGTGGGCGGTGCCGCTCGGCGCGGCGGCGCTCACCGCCTGGGACCTCTTCCTCGACCCGCAGATGCTCCGGCTCGGGCTGTGGACCTGGGCCGAGGCCGGGCCGTACCGCGGCGTGCCACTGTCCAACTTCGCGGGCTGGCTGCTGGTGTCGCTGCTCGTCATGGCCGTCATCCGCGCCATCCTCGGCGCGCCGGGCCGGCTCGCCGGGCCGGTCGCCCTCTACACGGCGATGGCCGCGATGGAGACCCTCGCGTTCGCCGCCGTGTTCCAGCCGCGCGACCCCCTCGTGGCCGCGGCGGGCGGCCTGGCGATGGGCGGCTTCGCGGCCGCGGCGTGGTGGCGGCTGCGCGGCGCGGCCACCCCGCCGGGCCCGGCCGCGGAGCGCGCGCGGGCGGGGCAGGGGAGGCGGCCGTGGCCCGGGTGATCGTGGTCGGCGGCGGCGTCGGCGGCATCGCCGCGGCGCTGCTGCTCGCCCGCGCCGGCCACCGGGTGC
>QGUZ01000411.1 GCA_003242605.1 Actinomycetota bacterium | reverse complement strand
GGGGCCGCCCGGGTCCGCGTTGGCCCGCGGGGGGGGGGGGGACTGGGCCGCCGGGCCTTCCCGGGCGTCCGGGCCAGCCGGCCCGCGCCCGGGGCGGGTGCGGGCCGACCGGGCCGAGGCGGGCGCGTCCGGGGAGCTCGCCGACCTCATGCCCGCGCTGCGGGAGCGCGGGGTGCGGGCGGTGAGCCCGAACGGCGTGCTCGGCGACCCGGCGGGGGCGAGCGCGGAGCACGGCCGCGCGCTGCTGCGGGCCGCGGCCGACGACCTCGCCGCGGCGGTGGCGGCCTGGGTGGCCGAGCTCGACCGGGCGGCCGAGGGCGGGTTTTGAACCCACGGTATGCGGTAGCATACGGTGAGTGAGTGGCCCGACCAGGAGGCGAGGCCCCGGTCGCCCGCCCGGATCCGACAGCGCAGAGACCCGGCTGCGGATACTGCAGAGTGCCCGCCAGGTGTTCAGCACGATCGGATTCGACCAGGCGAGCCTGAAGCAGATCGCCGAGGACGCGGGCCTCACCCGTAACGCGATCGCCAACTACTACCCCAGCAAGCTCGACCTCTATCTCGCCGCGCTCGCCTCCGTGCAGGAGGTCGCGGTGGAGCGGATCATCAACCGGGCGTCGGCGGTGCCGGGCCCCGCGCACCGGCGGATCATGGCGCTGGTGGAGTCGGCGACCGAGTTCGGCTCGACCGACCGGACGTTCGTGCGGTTCTTCGTCACCGCCACCGTGGACGCCACCCGGCACCCGGAGCTGCGCGACCACGCGCTGCTGCCGCTGCAGACCGCGGGCCGGTTCGTGCGGGAGACCCTCGAGGCGGCCCGGCGCGACGGCGACGTCGAGCCGGACGTGGACGTCGAGGCGCTCACCCGGCTGGTCGGGGACCTGGTGTTGGGCCTCGCCTTGGGCCTCGTGTTTTACGGGGACGAGGGGCAGGTCCGCCGCACCGTGCGCTCGGTGGACCGGCTGCTGAGCGCCGCGCTCGTGCCCGCCCCGTACGGCATGCCGCGGGGCGGCGCGAGCTGAGCGGCCGCCCGCGGACGCCGGGTCGGTCAGGGCGAGGCGACGGCGGGCCGCGGCCCGGTGCGCAGGCGCCACAGGCCGTCGGCGAGGGCGTCGAGGTTCGCCGGGATCTCCACGCGGGCCGCCCACGGGATCGCGACGGTCTCGTGCCCGCCGCCGAGGACGCCGCCGACGATCGCGGCGACCGTGTCGGTGTCGCCGCCGAGCAGCACGGCCCGCCGCATCGCCTCGGCGGGCTCGCCGCCGTGGCGGATCGTGTGCAGCACGGCGGCGAGCGTGTCGAGCACGTCGAGGGTCACGCCGCCGGGGCCGGGACGCCACTCGCCGTCGGCGGCGAGCCGTACCGGGCGGGCCGCCTCGCCGAGGCCGAACCGGTCGAGCTCGGCCAGGGCGACGGCGATCAGCCGCTCGGGCGGATCGCCGGCCACGGCGTGGGAGCCCATGGCGGCGACCGCGCACGCGGCGGCGACGGCGGCGGGCGCGCCGTGCGTGGTGGCGGTCATCTTCGCCACGAGGGCGCGGCGGTGCTCGGCGTCGGCCGGGCGGGTGGCCCAGCCCAGCGGCAGGACGCGCATCACCGCGCCGTTGGAGGAGCCGTCCGGGGCGCGCACCGCGCCGGTCTCGGTGAACCGGGTGATCGCGCGGAGCGTGGTGGGGCCGATGCCGCGGATCGTGTCGCGGGCGGCCGCGAGCGCGGCCAGGAAGGCCCGCGGGTCACCCGCGCCGCCGGTGGCGATCAGGTTCTCGGCGAGCATGACGAGCTGCTGGGTGTCGTCCGAGGTGGCGCCGCGCGGCCAGCCCGGACGCTGCGGCAGCTCGTCGAGGCGGGCGGCGTCGATCTCGGCGACAGGCCGGTTCTCCCACGGCACGCCGAGCGCGTCCCCGCAGGCGAACGCGAGGATTCCGGCGCGGATGCGGGCGGCCGACCCATACCCGTCCTCGGGCCGATCGGTACCGGACACGAGGTGGACTCCTTTCTCGGTGCCGCGCCGGGCGGCCCCGCCCGGCGGCCATGGCGTTCCTCTGCCTGACGGTACGCGAGGTGCCGGGACGCCGCACCGCCCCGCGGGGTGCGGCCGCGTGCCGTACGCGGCAGGGTCTCGGCGCTCGACGGTACGGCGAGCCGGGCGGGCGCGGTGCCCGCGCGCGGCCGGCGACGGCCGCCGTGTTCCGTGGCGGCTTCCCGGTGATGCCGCGTTCTGTCGCGGGCCGTTCTTTCAAAGGCGTCTCACATCGCGGCGGCAGGAGCGCGCCAGGGCCGTGGGCGGGCTCGCGGCGGACGTGCCCGGTCCTCTCCGCGGAGGAGCCCCGTGTCGCATCGCCCGGCGGCCGGCCCGTGACCTAGGGCGGCCCGGCCATGCCGCGCCCATCCCGGACCGGCGGCCTGGCCTGGGCCGTCCGAAATCCGCGAGCCGTCCCGCGCTCCTGGCCGGCTCCGGACGAGGCGCCGCGGCGACCGCCAGGATTTATGGCGACAGTACAGCCGATCAGGTTGCATCACTGCCATCAGCGGATCGAGAGCAACTATCATCACGCTTCTAGCGCAAGACCGCCCAACCCCCGGTTATAGGAGCACGTCGTTGCATAGTGGCATGAGCCCGGAATGGTCCCCCTGTTCTGGCCAGGTCACCGCCCTCCCGGCGACGTTCCCGGACGGCGGCGGAGGCGGCGGCCGCGCCGCGGCCGGGTCACGGGCAGGCGGCGGGGCGACGGCCCCCGGGCACGGGCGGGCGTGACGCGGGCGATGGCGGCGGGCACGACGAGGCTTTTCCGGGCCGTCCTGCGCGATGCGCGGCCTCCGCTGTCCATCCGGCTGCGCCGTACCTTCTCGGAGTGGGTAGCGGGCAAGGGCTTCGCGCCGATCAACGCCGGGCTGCCGCGGGACGAGCAGGAGGTGAACGGCGCGCGGCTGCGGGTGGAGCGGCGCCACGACTCCGGCCGGTTCACGCTGGAGGAGCCGTGCGAGGACGGCACGCTGCGGACCACGGTCACCTACACCGAGACGGTCGATGACATGCCCGGCTGGGTGGTGGTCGAGGTCGAGCAGGTCGGCGGCTCCGAGCAGGTGACCGCGAACGCGCCCGGCTTCCTCCCCGCCTACCTCGACACCGCCCGGATCACCGACGGCGCGGTGCACCTGGAGGGCGGCCCGGTGCCGGTGGACGAGCAGGAGGTGCCGCGCTTCCTCCAGACGCTCGCCGAGCGGAACCGCCGGGTGCCGGTCGCGGTCGTCTCGGTCGACCCGAAGGACCCGAACGCGGCCCGGTGCCGGGCGGCCCGGATCGCCGAGGCGACGGCCGGGGCGGCGATCGTGGCGTGGTTCGCCGACATGCACGCGCAGAACCTGTTCAACCGCATGGTCGCCGACGAGCTGCGCGTGTACGGCGGCGCCGTGCGCACCTACGCGGCCGGGTTCGACCCGGCCGACCGGCGCACCGCCGGCCGCCACCGGGTGATGAGCGCCCAGCGGCTGCGCAGCCAGGGCGACCAGGCCCTGCAGCAGCTCGTCGACGGCATCATCGGGCAGACGCTGTGGCGGGAGCTGCCCGACGACGTGGACCGCACGCTGCCCGTGGTGCACAACCTGCTGCTCGGCCGCGCCGAGCCGCGGCGGCTCGCCGAGGCGGTCGCGCGCCGCCAGGACCTCGACCCGGCCAAGCAGGACCTGCACCGCCGCATGATGGAGGTGGTCCGCGCCGCCGCCGAGACGCGGCGGCAGGAACCCGAACCGGCCCCGGCCGACGACGCCGCATCCCGGCCGGACGCGGAGGAGGCCGCGAGCCCGGCCCCCGAGCCGCCGCCCGCCCCGGCCGAGGCCGTACCGGACGCGGCCGCCCCCGGCCCCGCCGAGGCCCGGCCCCTTATACCACTCCCCGAGCCCCCGAACCCGACCAAAACACCTTG